>JANJVS010000147.1 GCA_024709955.1 Rhodocyclaceae bacterium | reverse complement strand
GTGGTACATGGCGAGCTGGGCGTGGGAACCGGCCAGCACGTTCTTCGTGAACAGCGTGTCGGCGGGCAGCGGGCCGACGAGGTCCATGCCTTCGGCGCGCAGCTTGTCGAGCACCGGCGCGATGACCTCGATCTCCTCGCGGCCCATGTGGCCGCCCTCGCCGGCGTGCGGGTTGAGGCCGGCGACGAGGATGCGCGGCCGGTCGAAGCCGAACTTGGCGCGCAGGTCGGCATGCAGGATGCGGATCGTGGTTTCGAGTTCCGCCGGCGTGATGGCGGCGGGCACGTCCTTGAGCGGCAGGTGGGTGGTCGCCAGCGCGACGCGCAAGCCGGCGCCGGCGAGCATCATCACCACGCGCGGCGTGCCGATCTTTTCGGCGAGGTATTCGGTATGGCCGGTGAAGGGCACGCCGGCGTCGTTGATGACACCCTTGTGCAGCGGCGCGGTGACCATGGCCGCGAACTCGCCCGATTGGCAGCCGGCGAGGGCGGCGTCGAGAATGTCGAGCACGTAGCGCGCGTTGGCCGGATCGCACCGTCCCGCCAGCGCCGACTTTTTCAGCGGGATGTGGCGGATGTCGAGGCCGGCGCGGGACTTGCCGAGCAGGCGCGCGCGTTCCGCGAACAGGTCGCGGTCGCCCAATACGACGATGCGCGCGGGAAACTCGCGCGCCGCGAGATCGAGGCAGATGTCCGGGCCGATGCCGGCGGGTTCGCCGGAGGTTACGGCAATGACGGGTTCAGCGCTCTTCAAGCCGGTACTCGACATAGGCGCGGTCGCGCAGCTGACGCAGCCAGTCCTCGTAGGCCTCGTCGGACTTGCGCTCGCGCAGGGCCTGGCGCGCCATCTGGCGCTTGCGCTCGTCGCCGGCCTCGCTGCTCTTGCGCTCCTGCACCTGGATCAGGTGCCAGCCGAAGGGCGATTGCACCGGCTTGCTGACCTCGCCGATCGCCAGCGCGTCCATGGCGCGCTCGAAGTCCGGCACGGTGTCGCCCGGATAGAGCCAGCCGAGTTCCCCGCCCTTGGCGGCCGACAGGTCGTTGGAATACAGGCGCGCCAGCTCGGCGAAATCGCCACCGTTGTCGAGGCGCTCCTTGAGGCCGACCAGCTTGTGGCGCGCCTCGTCCGAGGACATCAGCTCGTTCACCTTGATCAGGATGTGGCGCGCGCGGGTCTGGCGGATGCTGCCGCCGGCGATGCCGCCGCGCCGTTCGAGCAACTTGACGATGTGGAAGCCCGCCGGGCTGCGCAGAATGCCGCTGACCTCGCCCGGCTGCAGCTTGGCGACGGCGTCGGCGTAGAGGGTCGGCAGGCGGTCCGCCGGACGCGGTTCGAGGATGCCGCCGTTCATGGCGTCCGCCGCCTCGGAATAGCTGGCGGCGACCTGGCCGAAATCCTGGCCGCTCCTGATGCGCGCCAGCGCCTCCTCGGCGCGCGCGCGCAGCTGGCCGAGGCGCGCCGGATCGGCCTGCTCGGGCACGCGCACGATGATGTGGCCGAGGGTCACCACGGCCGCCTGGTTGGCCAGCTCGGGATTGGCGAGGTAGTTGTCGATCTCGCCGTCGGAAATGACGATGCGGCTTTCCACCTCGCGGTCGCGCACGCGCCCGATGGTCATCTCGGCGCGAATCTCCTCGCGGAAGCGCTGCCAGCCGACGCCGTCCCGCTCCAGCGCGGCGCGGAAGTCGGCGAGCGCCATGCGGTTGTTCTCGGCGATGCGGCGCAGCGCGGCGTCGAGCTCGCCGTCGCCGACGCGCAGGCCGGTCTCCTTGGCGAGCTGCATCTGCAGGCGGTCGACGATCAGGCGTTCGAGCAGCTGGCGCTCCAGCACGTCGCGCGGCGGCAGCGGCGTGCCGCGCTGGCGCAGCTGGCGCTCGACGTTGGCCAGGCGGTCGCGCAACTCGTACAGGGTGATGGCCTCGTCGTTGACCACGGCGATGACGCGGTCGATGGCGACGGGCTGGCGCGCCTGCGCCGCCGCGAGGGAAGGCAACAGGGCGAGGCAGGCGAGGACGGCGGCGAGGAGTCTCATCATGGGCATGGGGTCCGGTGGCTTACTGGGCGGCGAACACGGGGTCGGCGGTCGGTTGGTTGATCACGCCGTAGCCGGGAATGCTGCGCCGGAGCAGGTCGAGGGGGTTCGAGCCGATGCGCGAAATGTCGTTGAGTTCGAGCTGCACGAAAATCGAGCTCGACGGGCTGTCGGCCTGCACGGCGAGGCGCTGGACGACGAGGCGCGCGGTCCAGCAGCCGCCGTCGTATTCGAGGCCGGCGATGCCCTCGACCAGGCGGCTTTCCTTGGTGGAGTAGTTGTAGCGGCCGACGGCGTTCCAGCCGCCGAACAGCGGCCACTGGCCGGAGATGTCGATCTGGCCGATCTGCTCGCGGGTGAAACGGTAGGCGGTATTGAGAATCCTGCCGGTCAGCGGCATGTAGCGCATGCCGACGGTGAGGCGCTCGGTGCGGTTCTGCTCGGGGTTGTACTGCCAGCCGAAGTCGGCGTAGGTCTTCGGCATCACCTGGCCCGAGAGGGCGGCGATCAGGTCGGCGGTGCGCGTGCTGCGGGCGCGCTCGTCCGGCAGGGTGACGTACTGGTCGGAGAAGTAGTAGCGCTGGCCGATCGCGGCGCGCACCAGGTCGGCGCCGGAGGCCGGGTCGATCAGGCGCGAGGTCAGGGCGAGGGTCAGGTGGTTGGCGTCGCCGACGCGGTCGCCGCCGGAATAGCGGTTTTCCGCGAACAGCTGGGCGTAGCTGAAGTCGGTGAGCGCGCTGTCGAACACCGGGATGTCCTGCTGCCGGCGCTTCGGCACGTAGAGGTAGTAGGCGCGCGGTTCGAGCGTCTGCAGGTAGTTGCGGCCGGACCACTCGACCGGGCGCTCCAGGGTGAAGCCGCCGTCGACGCTGAAGATCGGCAGCGCGCGCTTCTGCTGGGAGTCGATGGCGGCGCCCTGGCGGTCGAGCTCGTAGGTCGTCGAATGGAAGCCGAGCTTGGGCGTCAACCAGAACGCCGAATGCGTCAGCGGCAACGCGACCTGCGGATAGAAGGTGGTGCGCTTGCCCAGCACCTGGGTCGGGTGGTCGAAGTCCACGTACTCGGCGCTCAGGTCGAAGGTCAGGCCGAGGGGCAGGTCGTGGCGGCTGGCGGTGGCCGTCAGCTGGGGCATGCGCCGGTAAGGGGTGGAGGAATCCAGCAGCGTCTGGTAGCTCTGCACGTTGAGGCTGGCGCCGTACCAGGGACCGCCGTAGGTCACCAGCGCCTGGCGCAGCAGGTTGCCCTGCGAGATCTGCGCCATGCGCGTGGACAGGTCGGTGAAGTAGTCGTCGTCCGACACGCCATTGACGTTGAGCAGGGCGTTGAAGCCGCCGCCGAGGTGCTGGGCGTGGGTCAGGGCGTAGCCGTAGCGGCTGGTGCCGGCGAGCCGGTCGTCCGGCAGGTATTCGGCGCGCAGCTGGCCGTTGTAGGAAGGATCGAGATAGCGGAACTCGGTGTTGAGCTGCAGGCCGCGCTTGGTCATGAGGCGCGGGGCGATGGTCGCGTCCATGTCCGGCGCGATGTTCCAGTACCAGGGCGCGCTCAGCTCCATGCCGCTCTTGCTGGTCGAGCCGATGGTGGGCGAGAGGAAGCCGCTCTTGCGCTGCGCGCTCAGCGGGAAGTTGATCCAGGGCGCGTAGAACAGCGGCACGTCCTTGAAGCGCACGGTGGCGTTGCGCGCCTCGCCGACCTCGTCCACATAGTCGAGGTCGAGCTTGTCGACGACGATCTCCCAGTCGCGCTGGCCCGGCGCGCAGGTGCTGTAGGTGGCGTCGCGCAGGCGGTACTTGTCCGCGCCGAGGAATTCCAGCAACGAGGCCGTGCCGCTGCCGGTGACGGCGGGACGCTCGATCCTGGTGCCAGAGGCGGCGAGGATCTTGCCGCCCTTGCTGACGATCGGCATGCCGGTCATGGTGAGCGCGGGCACGACCAGCGGCTGGGGCTGGTGGCGCAATGCGTAGGCCGGCGCCTCGAACTCGCCGACGCTGTCGGTCATCTGCAGGCGCAAACGCGGGCCGCTGATGGCGGAATCCGGCGTGGTCAGCTGCACGTCGCCGATGGCCTCCACCTCGTCCCGCGCCTGGTTGAAGACGATGCGCTCGGCGCGCAGGGTGTCGGTGGCGCGCTGGAGCTCGGCGGCGCCCTCGGCGACCACCTCGACTTCGTTGACGCCGCTGATGCTGCGCGCGGTGACGTAGGTCGGCGCGTTCTTCTTGTCCACCGGTTCGCCCGGCACGGCGGGCGCGGGCAGCAGTCCCGCCTGCGCGTGGGCCGAGTAGAGCGGCGCGAGCGCGGGACGCTCCGCCACCTGGGGCGGCTGCGTCTCGCTGGCCAGCTGGGCCGGCGCGCCGCCGAGCAGGGCCGGATCGACGCGCAGCGGCGGCAGGTTGCGCGCGCCGCTGGCGGCGGCCCGGGCGGCGGCCAGCGGCGGCGCGGCCCGCTGCGGCAGGGGTGGCGCGGTCCCGGCGGCCGTTGCGGTCGGCGCCAGGCTTGGAATCCGGGCGGGCGACGGCGCGGCGGGCGCGACCTGCGGCTTGGTCCCGGGGGCGGGCAACGGGCGGGCGGCGGGCGGCGGCGCCACCGGCTTTACCTCGGCGGCGCTGGGCGGCGCGGCCGGCAGGGAAGTGGCGGCTTCCCGGGGCTCGGGCTTGGCCGCGGACTCGTCCGCCACGCCGGCCGGCGGCTTGCGCGCCGGTTGCTCGGCCTGCGGCTCGGCGTCCGCGGCGTCCACCGGCGCGGCGGCGGGGCGGGGAACGGCCGGCTGTGGCCGCGCCTCGGGAGCGGGGGCCGGCGCAGGGGCCGGCTTGAGCGGCGCGCCGCCGAGCAGCGCGGGATCGACGCGCAAGGGCGGCAGGCTGTCGGCGGCGACCGCCGTGCCGCCGGCACTCGCGAGCGCCAGCCAGACAGCCGCCCCCTTCGCCCGCCGAATCCATGCAAAAGACATTATTGCCGCATTCCCTGTATGCGCCGCGCGCCGGGGCGCCAGCCAAGCCAATGATAGAATTCGCGATTCTATCATTTGACCGGAATTCCTCGCGTGGAGCGGATCGAGCAGATTCGGGACTGGCTGGCGGCACGGTTCCCGGAACGGACTTTCAACCTGGCGCCGGCCTCGGCCGACGCCAGTTTTCGGCGCTACCTGCGCGTCTCCTTCGCCGACGGCGAAACCCTCGTCGTCATGGATGCGCCACCGGCCCACGAGGACGTGCGCCCCTGGCTGCACGTGCAGCGGCTGTTCCGTGCCGCCGGCGCCCACGTGCCGGAAGTGCTGGCCGAGGACCTGGAGCGCGGCTTCCTGCTGCTCTCCGACCTCGGCTCGACCACCTACCTCGCCGCGCTGGCCGCGGGCGCCGACGCGGACGAGCTCTATCGCGCGGCGATCGACGCGCTGATCGCCATCCAGCTCGGCAGCCGGCCCGGCGCCCTGCCCGCCTACGACCGGACCCTGCTCAAGCGCGAGCTCGACCTGTTCCCCGACTGGTACATCGGCAAGCACGTGACCATCGACTTCGGCGACGAGCAGCGCAACGCGCTGGAGGCCGTGTTCGAGAAGATCCTCGCCGTGAACCTCGGCGAGCCGGCGGTCCATGTGCACCGCGACTACCACTCGCGCAACCTGATGGTGGATGGCGGCCGGCCCGGCGTGATCGATTTCCAGGACGCCGTCCATGGCCCGATCAGCTACGACCTCGTCTCGCTGTTCAAGGACGCCTACGTGGACTGGGACGAGGAGCGGAGCCTCGACTGGCTGGTGCGCTACTGGGAACGGGCCAGGAAAGCTGGCCTGCCGGTGCGCGCCGACTTCGGCGAATTCTTCCGCGACTACGAATGGATGGGCGTGCAGCGCCACGTCAAGGTGCTCGGCATCTTCGCCCGCCTCTGGCACCGCGACGGCAAGGACGGCTACCTCAAGGACATGCCGCTCGTCGCCAAATACCTGCGCAAGGCCTGCGAGCGCTACGGCGAGCTCGGCCCGCTCTTGCGCCTGCTCGACCAGCTCGAAAACCGCCAGGCGCAGGTGGGCTACACATTTTGAAGAAGCACGAACAAGCGCACGAATCCAGGTGCACGGTTCGCGCGCGGCGCGAATCCCGATTAGCCCCCCCCTTCCTCGGGAAGGGGGCCTATTCGCCCGGCGGGCATGGCTTTCAAGACGCGCCGGGAGGCGGTTCTTGAAAGCCATGATCCTCGCCGCCGGGCGCGGCGAACGCATGCGCCCGCTCACCGACCTCACGCCCAAGCCGTTGCTGCCGGTGGCCGGCAAGCCGCTGATCGTCTGGCATCTCGAACGCCTGGCGCGCGCCGGCTTTCGCGCGATCGTCATCAACCACGCGCATCTTGGCGACCAGATCGAGGCAATGCTCGGCGACGGCGCGGCCTGGGGCCTGCGCATCGAATATTCCGCCGAACCGCAAGGCGCGCTCGAAACCGCCGGCGGCATCGCCAACGCCCTGCCGCTGCTCGGCGCGCATTTGGACGATGAGCCCTTCCTCGTCGTCAATGGCGACATCTTCTGCGACTGGGATTTCGCCCGCGCGCGCAACGCGCTGCCGGACGACGCCCTCGCCCACCTCGTGCTCGTCCCCAACCCGCCGCAGCATCCGGCCGGCGACTTCACGCTGGACGGCGCCACGGTCGGCCGCGGCGAGGCGGACCGGCTCACCTTCAGCGGCATCGGCGTCTATCGCCCGGCGCTCTTCGCCGGCATCGAACGCGGCCAGCCGGCCAAGCTCGCGCCGCTGCTCGTCGAGGCCATCGCCGCCGGCCGCATCCGCGGCGAGCGCCACGCCGGCCGCTGGGAGGATGTCGGCACGCCGCAGCGCCTCGCCGCCCTCGATGCGGAAATCCGCGCCCACCTATAATCGGGCCATGGACATCGCACCGTTCCACCAGCGCCGACTTTCCCTGCTCGCCCAGATGGACGCGCGCGGCGGCGGCGTGGCCGTGATTCCCACCGCGCCGGAATTCATGCGCAACCGCGACACGAACTATCCCTACCGCGCCGACAGCTACTTCCACTACCTGACCGGCTTTCCCGAGCCCGAGGCGGTGCTGGTGCTGGTCGCCGGCAAGGCGCCGCAGGCGATCCTGTTCTGCCGCGACAAGGATGTCGAGAAGGAGATCTGGGACGGCTTCCGCTACGGCCCCGAGGCGGCGGGCGCGGCCTTCGGCTGCGACGCCGCCCACTCGATCAAGGACTTCGACGCCAAGCTCGCCGAGCTGCTCGCCGACCAGCCCGCGCTCTGGTTCTCGCTGGGCCACGACGCCGAATGGGACGCGCGCATGGCCGCCGCCCTCAACGCCGTGCGCGCCCAGGCGCGCGCCGGCAAGCATGCGCCGACGGCGATCCACGACGTGCGCGCCGCGCTCGACGCGATGCGCCTCGTCAAGGACGCCCACGAGATCGGGCTGATGCGCCGCGCCGCGCGGATCGCCGGCGCCGCCCACCGCCGCGCCATGCGCTGCGCCGCGCCGGGCAAGTACGAATACGAGGTCGAGGCCGAGTTCCTCCACGAATTCCGCCGCCAGGGCTGCCAGTCGCCCGCCTACCCGTCCATCGTCGCCGGCGGCGCCAACGCCTGCGTGCTGCACTACGTGGACAACGACCGCCAGCTCAAGGACGGCGAGCTGCTGCTGATCGACGCCGGCTGCGAACTCGACGGCTACGCCAGCGACATCACGCGCACCTTCCCGGTGAACGGCCGCTTCTCCGGCCCGCAGGCCGACATCTACGACCTGGTGCTCGACGCCCAGACCGCCGCCATCGCCGCGATCCGCCCAGGCGCCACCTTCCTCGCCCCGCACGACGCGGCGGTGCGCGTGCTGGCCCAGGGTTTCGTGGACATGAAGCTGCTCGAAGGCAGCGTGGACGGCGTGATCGAGAGCGGCGCCTACAAGCGTTTCTACATGCACCGCACCGGCCACTGGCTCGGCCTCGACGTGCACGATGCCGGCCCCTACCGCAGCGGCGAGGACTGGCAGGTGCTCGCGCCGGGCATGGCGCTCACCGTCGAGCCGGGCTGCTACATCCGCCCCGCCGAGGACGTGCGCGAGGCGTTCTGGAACATCGGCGTGCGCATCGAGGACGACGCGCTGGTCACCGTCGACGGCTGCGAGATCCTCACCGCGGACACGCCGAAGACCATCGCCGACATCGAGGCGCTGATGGCGGAGGGCAAGCATGGCTGACCCCGTCTTGATCGTGGGTGGGGGCCCCGCCGGCATGGCCCTGGCGCTCGGCCTGCACCAGCGCGGCGTCAAGGCGCGCATCGTGGACGCCCGCGCGCGCGGCGCGGCGAAAAACGACGCGCGCATCCTCGCCCTCGCCCACGGCTCGCGCCTGATCCTCGAAAGCCTCGGCGTCTGGCGGGACATCCCGCACACGCCGATCGCGACCATCCACGTCTCCCACGCCGGCGGGCTCGGCCGCACCGTGCTGCGCGCCGGCGAGGAGCACGTGCCCGCCCTCGGCTACGTGTTGTCCGCCGGCGACCTCGCCGCCGCGCTGGACCGGGCCGTCGCCGCCGCCGGCATCGACTACGCCGACCAGACGCCCGCGCCCGCCGAGCTCAACGCGCCGCTGGTCGTGCATGCCGAGGGCCGCATCGAGGATGCAGCGGATCTCAAGACCCGCGACTACGGCCAGCACGCGGTGATCTGCATGGCGCGCGGCGCGGCGCCCCACGGCAACACGGCCTGGGAACGCTTCACGCCCGCCGGCCCGGTCGCCCTGCTGCCCTGCCGGGACGAATACGCCGTCGTGCTCACCTGCCCGGCCGCCGACAGCGCACGCATCGCCGCCCTCGACGACGCGGCCTTCCTCGCGCTGCTGCAGGCGCGCTTCGGCCCGCGCGTCAGGCTCAGCGCCGCCGGCCCGCGCCTCGTCTATCCCCTCGGCCTGCGCGTGCGGCGCAACCCGGTCGAGGGCCGCGAAGTATGGATCGGCAACGCCGCCCAGACCCTGCACCCGGTGGCCGGCCAGGGCTTCAACCTCGCGCTGCGCGACATCATCGAGCTCGCCGACACGCTCACCGACGCGCCCGATCCCGGCGACCCGCTGCTGCTGGCGCGCTACGCCAGCGGCCGCCGCCTCGACCGCGCCGCCACGGTGGGCTTCACCGACGGCCTGGTGCGCCTGTTCTCCAACGATTTCCCGCCCCTGCGCCACTTGCGCGGCGCCGGCCTGCTGGCGCTAGACCTCTGCCCGCCCGCGCGTTCCTTCCTGGCGCGGCGCATGATGTTCGGCGCGCGCGGCTGGTAAAAAAGTCGGCGCTGGCGGGACGGTGGGGCGTGTCCGCGCACCGCCTTGAGGCATGCGCGATGGTGCAGGCGCACATAAAAACAATCGCTGGCCTAAACAAGGCTTTGGGATAAAATTCCGCCCCTCTTTTCCCGATCCTTGCCACCGACGCGCTCCATGGACTACCTCGGCTTCAAGCTGCGCAACAATCTATTCGTCGCGCCCATGGCCGGGGTGACGGACCGGCCCTTCCGCCAGCTCTGCAAGAAGCTCGGCGCCGGTCTCGCGGTGTCGGAGATGGTGACCTCGAACTCCCTGCTCTACGGCAGCGCCAAGACGCGCCGCCGCGCCGACCACACCGGCGAGGTGGAGCCCATCGTCGTGCAGATCGCCGGCGCCGATCCCGAGCTGCTCGCCCAAGCGGCGCGCTACAACGTCGAGCGCGGCGCGCAGATCGTGGACATCAACATGGGCTGCCCGGCGAAGAAGGTCTGCAACGTCATGGCCGGCTCGGCGCTGATGCAGAACGAGGCGCTGGTCGCCAGGATTCTCGAAACCGTCGTCGCCGCGATACCCGAGACGCCGGTGACGCTCAAGTTCCGCACCGGCTGGAACCGTGCCAACAAGAACGCCCCGTCCATCGCGCACATCGCCGAGGACTGCGGCGTGCGCGCCATCGCCATCCACGGCCGCACGCGCGCCGACCAGTACATGGGCGAGGCGGAGTACGACACCATCGCGCTGGTCAAGTCGCGGGTGAACATTCCGGTCATCGCCAACGGCGACATCGCGACGCCCGAGAAGGCGAAGTTCGTGCTCGACCATACCGGCGCCGACGGCGTGATGATCGGCCGCGCGGCCCAGGGCAAGCCATGGCTGTTCCGCGAGATCGAGCACTACCTCAGGACCGGCACCGTCCTGCCGGCGCCGACTTTCGCCGAGATCCACGCCATCCTGCGCGCCCACCTCGCCGACCTCTACGATTTCTACGGCGAGGACACCGGCGTGAAAATCGCCCGCAAGCACATCAGCTGGTACACCAAGGGCATCGTCGGCGCGGCGCGCTTCCGTCATGCGATGAACCAGCTCGAAAGCGTCGCGGCGCAGCTCGCCGCCACCGACGAGTTCTTCGCGGGTCATTCCGCCAGCGAAGCCATCCGCTACGAAGACAAGGAAAAGAAGGCCGCATGAGCACCGAAATCGGCGACTGCATCCGCCGCAACCTCAACCGTTATTTCCGCGACCTCGACGGCGAAGCGCCGCATGCCATCTACGACATGGTGATATCCAGCGTCGAGCGGCCGATGCTCGAAGTCGTGCTCAAACAGGCCGCCGGCAACCAGACCACCGCCGCCGAGATGCTGGGCATCAGCCGCAGCACGCTGCGGCGCAAGCTTGCAGAACACAATCTATCCTGAGGACCCACCAATGAAAGTTAGCCAGGCTCTCATCAGCGTTTCCGACAAGCGCGGCGCCGTCGATTTCGCGCGCGAACTCGCCGCCCTCGGCGTCAAGCTGCTGTCCACCGGCGGCACCGCCAAGCTGCTGCGCGACGCCGGCCTCGCCGTCACCGACGTGTCCGACTACACCGGCTTCCCCGAGATGCTCGACGGCCGCGTCAAGACCCTGCACCCGAAGGTGCATGGCGGCATCCTCGGCATCCGCGGCAACGCCGAGCACGCGGCGACCATGGCCAAGCACGCCATTCCGACCATCGACCTGGTCGTGGTGAATCTCTATCCGTTCCAGCAGACCATCGCCAAGAAGGACTGCACGCTGGCGGACGCCATCGAGAACATCGACATCGGCGGCCCGACCATGGTGCGCGCGGCGGCGAAGAACCACGGCGACGAAAAGGGCGGCTGCGCCATCGTCACCGAGCCCGAGGACTACGCCGGCATCGTCGAGGAACTCAAGGCCAACGGCGGCGCGATCTCCTACGCGACGCGCTTCGCGCTCGCCAAGAAGGCCTTCGTGCATACCGCCCGCTACGACGGCGCCATCGCCAACTGGCTCACCAGCCTGGACGCCGACAACAAGCCGACCACCTTCCCGGCACGCCTGCAGCTCGCCTTCGACAAGGCGGACACCATGCGCTACGGCGAGAACCCGCACCAGCAGGCGGCCTTCTACAAGGAGCCGAACCCGGTGACCGGCAGCATCGCCGCGTATGAACAACTCCAGGGCAAGGAGCTCTCCTACAACAACATCGCTGACTCGGACGCCGCCTGGGAGGCCGTGAAAGCCTTTGAAACCACGGCCTGCGTCATCGTCAAGCACGCCAACCCCTGCGGCGTCGCCCTCGGCGCCACGGCCGTCGAGGCCTACCGCCGCGCCTTCAGCACCGACCCGACCTCGGCCTTCGGCGGCATCATCGCCTTCAACTGCGCCATCGACAAGGAGGCCGCCGAGGCGATCTCCGGCCAGTTCGCCGAAGTCATCATCGCCCCCGAGATCACCGCCGAGGCGCGCGCCGTCTTCGCCGCCAAGCAGAACCTGCGCGTGCTGGTGGTGCCGCTGGGCCGCGCCGCCGGCGTGTTCGACTTCAAGCGCGTCGGCGGCGGCCTCTTGGTGCAGACGGCCGACGAGGCGCGCGTCGCCCAGTCCGACATCAAGGTGGTGACCAAGCGCGTGCCGACCGAGCAGGAAATGCGCGACCTGCTGTTCGCCTGGAAGGTCGCCAAGTACGTCAAGTCCAACGCCATCGTCTATTGCAAGGACGAGATGACCGTCGGCGTCGGCGCCGGCCAGATGAGCCGCGTGGACTCGGCGCGCATCGCCGCCATCAAGGCCGAGAACAACAAGCTGACCGTGGTCGGCTCGGTGGTGGCCTCCGACGCCTTCTTCCCCTTCCGCGACGGCCTCGACGTGCTGGCCCAGGCCGGCGCCACCGCGGTGATCCAGCCCGGCGGCTCGGTGCGCGACGCGGAAGTCATCGCCGCCGCCGACGAGCAGAACATCGCGATGGTGTTCACGGGTTTCCGTCACTTCCGCCACTGAAGTCATGCCCCAGGCGCCAGCCCTGCCCGAGATCGAGCTTGCCATTCTGAGCCTACGCGGCCAGCGGGTATTACTGGCTGCCGATCTCGCGCAGCTTTACGGTGTCGAAACCAAGGTGCTGATGCAGGCGGTCAAACGCAATATCGAACGCTTTCCCGCCGATTTCATGTTCCAGCTCGACCAGGATGAATGGCTGAACTTGAGGTCACAAACTGTGACCTCAAACCGGGGCGGCACCCGCTATGCCCCTTACGCCTTCACCGAACAGGGCGTCGGCATGTTGTCCAGCGTTCTGCGCAGCGAACGGGCGGTACAGGTCAACATAGAAATCATGCGCGCCTTCGTTCGCTTGCGTCGCATGATGGCCGAGCATCGCGACCTCGCGCAGCGCCTCGACGAATTGGAGCAGCGCTACGACAAGCAGTTTGGCGCAGTATTCGACGCTATCCGTCGGCTCATGACGCCGGTAGAGAAATCCAAACGCCCTATCGGCTTTACCGCCGACATCGAAGGAAAGAAAGCCAAATGTAACTCCTTGTCATCGGTTCCGGCGGCCGCGAGCACGCGCTGGCCTGGCGCCTCGCCCAGTCGGAGAAGGTCCAGAAGGTCTTCGTCGCCCCCGGCAATGCCGGCACGGCGCGCGAGGACGGCCTGGAGAACCTGCCCCTCACGGCGATTCCCGACCTGGTCGCCTTCGCCCGCGACCACGACATCCACGCCACGGTGGTCGGCCCCGAGGCGCCGCTCGCCGCCGGCGTGGTGGACGCCTTCCGCGCCGCCGGCCTGCGCATCTTCGGCCCGACCAAGGCCGCCGCCCAGCTCGAAAGCTCGAAGGATTTCGCCAAGCAGTTCATGAGCCGCCACGGCATCCCGACGGCGAAGTTCCGCACCTTCAGCGACACCGCCGCTGCCCACGCCTACGTGGACGCCGAGGGCGCGCCGATCGTCATCAAGGCCGACGGCCTGGCCGCCGGCAAGGGCGTGGTGGTCGCCACGACGGCCGCCGAGGCGCATGCCGCCATCGACGACATGCTGTCCGGCAACAAGCTCGGCGACGCGGGCAGCCGCGTCGTCATCGAGGAATTCCTCGACGGCGAGGAGGCCAGCTTCATCGTCATGGCCGACGGCCGCCACGCGCTGGCGCTCGCCACCAGCCAGGACCACAAGCGCCTCAAGGACGGCGACCAGGGCCCCAACACCGGCGGCATGGGCGCCTATTCGCCCGCTCCGGTGGTCACGCCGGCGATCCATGCCAAGGTGATGCGCGAGGTGATCATGCCGACCATCCACGGCATGGAGCAGGACGGCATCCTGTTCACCGGCTTCCTCTACGCCGGTCTGATGATCAAGCCCGACGGCTCGCTCAAGGTGCTCGAATTCAACTGCCGCATGGGCGATCCCGAGACCCAGCCGATCATGCTGCGCCTCAAGGGCGACCTGGTCGCCCTCGTCGATGCCGCCATCGACGGCCACCTCGACAAGGCCGAGGCCGAATGGGACCGCCGCGTCGCCCTCGGCGTCGTGCTCGCCGCCCACAACTATCCGGAGACGCCGCGCAAGGGCGACGTCATCCTCGGTCTCGGCAAGCCGCAGGAGGATGCCCACGTCTTCCACGCCGGCACGGCGCTGCGGGACGGCCAGGTGGTCACCGCCGGCGGCCGCGTGCTCTGCGTCACCGCGCTCGGCGACAGCGTGCGCAGCGCGCAGAAGCGCGCCTACGAGATCGCCGACGACATCCGCTTCGACGGCATGCAGTTGCGCCGCGATATCGGTTTCCGGGCCATCAAGCGCTGATGGACAGCCAGGCCGTCCGCGGCTACCTGACCGGGCTGCAGGACCGCATCGTCGCGGCCCTGGCCGCCTTCGACGGCCAGCCCTTCCGCCGCGACGAGTGGCAGCGCCCGCAGGGCGGCGGCGGCATTTCCAGGCTGATCGAAGAGGGCGACTTTTTCGAGCGCGGCGGGGTCAACTTCTCCCACGTCATGGGCGACAAGCTGCCGGCCTCGGCCAGCGCGCACCGTCCCGAACTCGCCGGCCGCGGCTGGGAGGCGCTCGGCGTCTCCCTGGTGCTGCATCCGAAGAATCCCTACTGCCCGACCACGCACATGAACGTGCGCTGCTTCGTCGCCACCAAGGAAAACGCCGCGCCGGTCTGGTGGTTCGGCGGCGGCATGGACCTGACGCCCTACTACGGCTTCGCCGAGGACGCGGTGCATTTCCACGCCGCCTGCAAGCAGGCGCTCGATCCGTTCGGCACCGACCTCCATGCGCGCTACAAGAAATGGTGCGACGAGTACTTCTTCCTCAAGCACCGCGACGAGCCGCGCGGCATCGGCGGCATCTTCTTCGACGACCTCAACGAAGGAGGTTTCGAGCGCTGCTTCGCATTGACGCAAAGCGTCGGCGACAGCTTCCTCGCCGCCTATCTGCCGCTTTGCGAGCGCCGCCGCGAGCTCGCCTACGGCGAGCGCGAGCGCGACTTCCAGGCCTACCGGCGCGGCCGCTACGTCGAATTCAACCTGGTCTGGGACCGCGGCACCCTGTTCGGCCTGCAGTCCGGCGGGCGCACCGAGGCGATCCTGATGTCGCTGCCACCCGTCGTCAAATGGCGCTACGACTGGCATCCCGCGCCGGGCTCGGCCGAGGAAAAGCTCTACAGCGACTTCCTGCCGCCGCGCGACTGGGTTTGAGGAAACGGCCGATGGCCTACGTGATCCATTGGGAAACGCTAGGGGTTTATCGGAAATACCACGGCCATGTCGGCGGCGACGAACTGCTGGCCTCGATCCAGCGCATCGAGGCCGATGGGCGCTTCGACCATATCCGCTACGTCATCAACGACTTCCTGGAGGTTGCGGGCCATGACGTCTCCGCGGTACAGCTGCGCCTGATCGCCGCCATCGACCAGGCCGCCACCCTCAGCAATCCGAACATCCGCGTCGCCATCGTCGCCGCCGACGCGCCGATCCTGGCGCTCGCGCAACATTACGTCGCGGCCGCGCCGCCCTATCCCACCGAGATATTCCCCAGCGTGGCCGCCGCGCGCGCCTGGATCGCGGTATCCCCCGCGCTGGACCTGCCGCGGCCGCTGCTCGGCCGCTAGGGCTTCACAACCGCGCCGCGGCGCGGTAGTGGCGGTCCGCCTCCTCGGCGCGGCCGAGGCCGTCGAACAGTTGCGCCAGCTCGACATGGGCGCCGCGCGTCGGCCGCACCGCGAGGGAAGCCTCCAGGTAGCTCTGTGCCTTGCCCCAGAGCTGGCGCTGGGCGCAGAGGCGGCCGAGGGCCAGCAGCAGAGCGGCGTCGTTCGGATGCTCGTGCAGCCACTTCTCGCAATGGGCGATGCGGCCCAGCAGGTCGCCGCCGGCGCAGCGCGCGTAGTCCTCCAGCAGCGCCGATTCCCAGCGCTCGTCCAGATAGTCCTCGATCAGCACCGCGCTCTCGCCGCAGGAGCCGGCGGCGTTGAGGGCGCGCGCGGCGCGCTGGGCGAGGCCGAGGTCGAGGCGGTCGGCACTCGTCATCGTCCGCCAGTAGCGCACCAGCTGCGGCGCGTCGTCCTGCAGGCTTTCGAGCATGCCGCGGTGGGCGCGCAGGCGCAGCGGCAGGGCCTGCTCGGGCGTCAGGGCGCGGTGCTTCTCCAGCAGCCGCGCGACGCGCAGCATCGCCGCCCAGTCGCCCTGGCCCTGGGCCAGGCGCAGGGCCAGGCGCTGCGCGGAAATCTGCCGGCGCTCCTTGGGGGAAAGCAGGTCGAGGGCCGCCGCCGCCGCCGCGAAATCGCGCGCGTCGAGGGCCAGGCCGGCCTCGGTCATCAGCAGCGCGGTGCGCCACTCGCCGCTACCGCCGTCCGCCGCCTCGCAGGCATGGGCGCGCGCGCGCCACTCGGCGATGCGCGCCTCGTCGTGCAGCGCATGGGCGGCCTTGTAGCCGATCAGCGCCGCGAGGCCCGCCACCGTGCCGCCGGCGCCGACTTTTTCGGCGCTCTTGATGGCGTGGCCGTAGCGGCCCTCCCAGAACAGGCGCAGGGCATCGGCGGCCGCCCGCTCGTCGCGCTGGCGCGTGCGGCGGGCGCGGAACTCGGCGACCACGCGCGGCATGTCGAGGGTGTTGGCGATCGCGCGCAGCAGCAGATAGACCACCAGCAGCGTCGCGAGCTGCGCCAGCACGAACAGGTTGAGGGACAGCTCGACGCGCCAGGGCGGCACCACCCAGAGCACATAGCCGTCGGTGAGGCGGCCGAGCAGCGCGACGCCGATCGCCAGCGCGGCCAGGGTCAGCAGCCAGAACAGCGAGCGCATGGACGGCCTACCGGGTCGGGCCGCGGTCGCGGACCAGCTTGAAGTTGCGCAGCGCCGAGAGGGTTTCGTTGAGGTCGCCGGGTTCGCGCGTCACGTCGAGCCGGGCGAGGCTCTTGAGGCTCTGGCGCGCCTCCGCGACGGCGGGAGCGCGCGTGTCGAAGTAGCGCTCCAGCCAGGCGTCGGCCTGCTGCAGGTCGCCCAGGAAGCTGCGGCCGTCGCGGGCCAGCAGCGCGAGACGCGCCGAGAGCAGGCGCAGGCGCAGGTTCTCGCGCAGGAAGAAGATCTCGCGCGGCGCCAGCAGGCCCGGATCGGGCCGGTCGATGCGTTCGATACGCACCAGCTGGCGCAGTTCGCCCCAGAGCTCGCCGAGCCAGGCTCCCAGCATGTTCTGCCAGGTCGGCGCCTCGGGCAGCGCGGGCGTGCCGGACGGCGGGTCGGCGGGCGGCTGGCGCGCCGGCTTCGGCTTGGTCGCGGCGGCGGGACGCTGCTCGAAGGCCAGCGGCAGGTTCGGCACGGCATTGAGGATGGCGTCGAGGCGCAGCGCGATGCCCGGCACGTCCGCCTCCGGCGCGGCCTTGAGACGCTCGATGTCGCGCGCGATGAGCTTCCTGAGCGGCAGGAACTGCGGCTGGGCGCTCTTTGCCAGGCGCGCCTCGGCGCCGGACAGGGCGATCAGCGCCGCCTCGGCGTTGCCGGCGAGCTGCAGCTGCTGGGCGGCGATGTTGACCGCCTGCTCCACCTCGGCCAGCAGGCGGTCGTCGCGCACGCGCGACAGCTCCTGATACATGGTCTCCAGCGCCAGCTGCTGGCCCTGCATCTCGGCGAGGCGGGCTTCGAGGGCGCCGACCTTGGCCTGCAGCGCGTCGAGCGCCTCCCGGTTCTGCCTGGCACCGGCCGCGGCCTCGCGCCGCTGGGCGTCGCCGTCGGCGAGCCGGCGCGCCAGCTCCTGGCGCGTCGCCTCGATGCGCTCGTGGCCCTGCCACACCTGCCAGGCCAGCGGCAGCACCGCGAGCAGGGCCAGGCCGGCGAGCCAGACGGCCGGCTGGCGCTGGCCGGCGGGCGCGCGGCGCGGCGGCGCGGTCAGCGCGGGTTGTTCGGGCGGCGGGGCGGGGTTGTGGATTTCGGTCATGGCTTGGCAAAGTGCTCGACCAATCCGGCGAGCAATCCGGCATCGGCCGGTCCCGTGAGGATAACCCGCGTCAGGCCGAGCGCGCGCGCCTGTTCGGCGATGCGCGCATGGGGAACGAAGGTCGGCGTCTTTTTCAGCCAACTCTGGCCGAGCTTGCCGACCATCTCGTAGAGATTGCGCAGACCCTCGCTGCTGGTCACGGTAAGCGCGTCGAGACGCCCCTCGCTCCACAGCTTGATGAGCGGCGTCGGGTCGAGATCCGGCTTGCCGCGGCGATAGCAGGTGACGTAGTCCACCTGGGCGCCGCGCGCCTGCATGGTCTCGCCGAACAGCTCGCGGCCGCCATCGCCGCGAAAGATGATGACGCGCTTGCCGGCCATGTCCCGCAGCGGCGGCAGGGCGAGCAGGGCCTCGGAATCGAAGCGCTCCTGCGGCGCCACCACGTCGCGGATGCCGTGCCGGGCCAGGGCCTGCTCGCTGCTGTGGCCGACCGTGGCGACGCGCACGCCGGCCGGCCAGGCGCGGTGCGCCAGCACGACGGCCAGGGCCTTGTCGACGGCGTTCGGGCTGACGAACACGGCCCAGTCGTATTGGTCGAGGCGGATCGCCGCGTCGAGCAGCGGCGTCGGATCATCCACGGGAGCGATGGCCAGCACGGGGAACAGCACCGGATGGGCGCCAAGCTCCACCAGCGCCTCGGCCAGGTGCGTCGCCTGGCCGGCGGGACGCGTGACGACGACATGCCGCCCGGCGAGCGGCGCGACGGCCACCTCCGCGGCGGGATGCTCCATTCAGGCCCCCGGGCTCGCGAGCGTGGCCAGGATCTCGTCCGCGCCCTGGGCGCGCAGGTCGGCGACCAGCGCGAGACCCAAAGCCTCCGGATCGGCGGCCGGGCCGGCATGTTCGGCGCGGGCGATGCGCGCGCCGTCGGGCGTCGCCACCAGGCCGCGCAGGCGCAGATTCCCGTCGGCGAATTCGGCGTAGGCGCCGAGGGGCACCTCGCAACTGCCCGCCAGGGCGCGCGAGACGGCGCGCTCGGCGCGCACGCAGGCGGCCGTCGCGGCATCGTTGAGCGGCGCCAGCCAGGCGGCGAGCTCGGGGCGGTCGGCGCGCGCCTCGATGCCGAGGGCGCCCTGGCCGGCCGCGGGCAGCGAGGCCTCGGCGGAAATCGTCGAGCGGATGCGCTCCTTGAGGCCGAGGCGCGTCAGGCCGGCGGCGGCGAGGATGATCGCGTCGTACTGGCCCTCGTCGAGCTTGCGCAGGCGCGTGTCGAGATTGCCGCGCAGGCTGGCGACGGCGAGGTAGGGATACGTCGCGCGCAGCTGCGCCTCGCGGCGCAGGCTGGAGGTGCCGACCACCGCGCCGGGCGGCAGGTCCTCGATGCGCTCGTACTTGTTCGAGACGAAGGCGTCGAGCGGCACTTCGCGCGGACCGATCGCCACCAGGGCGAACTCGGGCGCCAGCACCATCGGCACGTCCTTCATCGAATGCACGGCGATGTCGGCGCTGCCGTCGAGCAGCGCGGTTTCCAGTTCCTTGACGAACAGGCCCTTGCCGCCGACCTTGGCGAGCGGGCGGTCGAGAATCTGGTCGCCGCGCGTCGTCATGCCGAGAAGCTCGACCTGGCACGCCGGATATAATGACTGCAAAAGGCCACGCACGTGTTCCGCCTGCCAGAGGGCAAGGCGCGATTCGCGGGTGGCGATAACGATACGCTCGGGATGTGGAGTCACTGGGTGATCAACCGAATAGAGGAGACGGGCATGAAGCGGGTTGGGCAGGGTGCGTGCGCCTTGAAGGCGCCGGCACGCCGGCGTTTCCTCGGAAACGCGCTGCTTGCGGCGATTTTAGCATGCGGCCTGCAATGCGCCGGCGCCGCCGACGCCGCGTTCACGGTGCGCGCCGCCCGCGACCTGGCCGCCGACGGCGCGCGCCGGCAGGCTCCCGCCGAACCCGTCGTCGTCCTCTTCAGCCGCGCCGGCTGTTCATGGTGCGAACGCCTCAAGCAGCAGCACCTGCGCCACCTCCCCGCAGCGGTGCCCCTGCGCGAGGTGCGCTTCGACAGCGACGCCCCGCTGACCGACTTCGCCGGCCGCGCCACCACCCATCGCCGCTTCGCCGCCGCGCAGCAATTCCGCCTGGCGCCGACCCTGGCCTTTTACGGCCCGGACGGCCGCCAGCTCGCCGAGCCGATCGTCGGCGTGCGCGGCGCCGACTACATGGACTATTTCATCGACGCCGCCCTCGCGGAAAGTCGCCAAAGGCTCGCCAAACAATGAATGCCACCCCCTCCCAGGCCGACGCCGGCCACGACAAGGACGCTCCGCTGTTCGCCGACATCCGCCTGCTCGGCCGCCTGCTCGGCGACGTCATCCGCGACCAGGAAGGCGCGGAGGTCTTCGACATCGTCGAACGCATCCGTCTGCTATCGATTCGCTTCCACCGCCACGACGATCAATCCGCCCGCGCCGAGCTCGACGCGCTGCTCAACGGCCTGACGCGCGAGCAGACCAACCTCGTGGTGCGCGCCTTCAGCTATTTCTCCCACCTCGCCAACATCGCCGAGGACCAGCACCACATCCGCCGCGCGCGCGCCCATGCGCTGGCCGGCTCGCAGCCGCGCGAGGGCGGCTTCGCCCACGCCGCCGCGCGCGCCGCCGGGCTCGGCATCGGCAAGGAAAAGCTCGCCGGCTTCTTCGCCACGGCCGACATCGCGCCGGTGCTCACCGCCCACCCAACCGAGGTGCAGAGAAAGAGCATCCTCGACCGCCAGTGGAAGATCGCCAGCCTGCTCGACGCCCGCGACCGCCTGCCGCTGACACCCGAGGAACGGGAGGAGAACGAGGAGGCGCTGCGCCGCGCGGTGCTGATCCTCTGGCAGACGCGCATGCTGCGCCCGGCCAAGCTCTCGGTGATGGACGAGGTGAACAACGCCCTCTCCTACTACGACAACACCTTCCTGCGCGCCCTGCCGCGCCTGCACAATGGCATCGAGGACAGCCTCGGCGCGCCGCTGCCGGCCTTCCTCAAGCCCGGCTCATGGATCGGCGGCGACCGCGACGGCAATCCCTTCGTCACCGCCGACATCCTGAAGAGCGCGCTCAACGCCCAGAGCCGCAAGGCCTTCGCCTTCTACCTCGAACAGACGCACCAGCTCGGCGGCGAGCTCTCCTCCTCCGAACTGCTGGTGAAGATCTCACCCGAACTGCGCGATCTCGCCACCCGTTCGCCGGACCGCAACCCGCACCGCGACGACGAGCCCTACCGCCGCGCCATCGCCGGCATCTACGCGCGCCTCGCCGCCACGGCGCGCGAGCTCGACCACATGGAGGCGCTGCGCCATCCCGTCGCCGATGCCCCGCCCTACGCCGACAGCGCCGAATACGCCGCCGAGCTCGACATCCTCGACCGCTCCCTCAAGGAAAACGGCGCCGCGCTGATGGCGCGCGGCCGCCTGCGCCGGCTGCGCCGCGCTGCCGAGCTGTTCGGCTTCCACCTCGCGCCCCTCGACCTGCGCCAGAACTCCGACGTGCATCTGCGCACGGTGCACGAGCTGTTCGAGACCGCGCGTCCCGGCACCGACTACGCCGGCCGCAGCGAGGAAGGCCGCATCGCCCTGCTGCTCGCCGAGCTCGCCACGCCGCGCCTGCTCGCCTCGCCCTACTGGAACTACTCGGAAGAAACCGCCGGAGAGCTGGCGATCTTCCACGCCGCGCGCGACATGCACCGCCGCTACGGCAGGGCGGCGATCCAGAACGTCATCATCTCGAAGAACGAGGGCGTCTCCGACATCCTCGAGGTGGCGCTGCTGCTCAAGGAAGTCGGCCTGCTGCGTCCGCGCGAGGGCGAGCTCGACGTCAACATCGTGCCGCTGTTCGAGACCATCGGCGACCTGGAGCGGTGCGGCGCCGTCATGGACCGGCTGTTCTCGCTGCCCGCCTACCAGCGCCTGCTGGAGAGCCGCGGCCGGCTGCAGGAGGTGATGCTCGGCTACTCGGACAGCAACAAGGACGGCGGCTTCCTGATGTCCAACTGGGCGCTCTACCGCGCCGAGATCACGCTGGTCGAGGTGTTCCGCATGCGCGGCATGCGCCTCCGGCTGTTCCACGGCCGCGGCGGCACCGTCGGCCGCGGCGGCGGCCCGAGCTACCAGGCGATCCTCGCCCAGCCGCCCGGCGCCGTGCAGGGCGCGATCCGCATCACCGAGCAGGGCGAGGTGATCGCCTCGAAATACGCCAACCCGGAACTCGGCCGGCGCAACCTCGAAGTGCTGGTCGCCGCGACGCTCGAAGCCACGCTGCTGCCGCGCGAGCACGACGACCCGCAACCCGAGTGCCTCGCCGCCATGGACGAGCTGGCCGGCCACGCCTTCAGGGCCTACCGCGCGCTGGTGTACGAGACGCCGGACTTCGAGCGCTACTTCTGGGAATCCACCGTCATCGGCGAGATCTCGCGGCTCAACATCGGCAGCCGCCCGGCCTCGCGCAAGAAGACCACCGCCATCGAGGACCTGCGCGCGATCCCCTGGGTGTTTTCATGGTCGCAGTGCCGCCTGATGCTGCCCGGCTGGTACGGCTTCGGCAGCGCCTACCGGGCCTTCGTCGAACAGCACGGCGACGCCGGCCTGCCCCTGCTGCGCGGCATGCACCGGGACTGGGGCTTCTTCCGCACCATGCTCGCCAACATGGACATGCTGCTGGCCAAGACCGACATCGCCCTCGCCGAGCGTTACGCCGGCCTGGTGCAGGACGCGGCGCTGCGCGACGCGATCTTCGGCCGCATCAAGGCCGAATGGCAGGCCACCCGCGACGCCCTGCTCGCCATCACCGGCCAGGGCGCGCTGCTCGAAGCCAACCCGCTGCTCAGGCGCTCGATGCAGAACCGCTACCCCTACCTCGACCCGCTCAACCACCTGCAGGTCGAGCTGCTGCGCCGCTACCGCTCCGGCGCCCCCTGGAGCGACGACCCGCGCGTGCAAAGCGGCATCCACCTCACCATCAACGGCGTCGCCGCCGGCCTGCGCAACAGCGGCTGAAAACTCGGCGCCGGCGGGACGGTGGCGGGCACGCCACTTTCCCGGCCGGCCGCAACAAGCGCAGACCGCATGCAGCCCCCCCTCCGCAGCCCACCCCGATCGGACACCTCTTGCCCCTGACGCAAATCGTCGCCGCCCTCTTGCTGCTTTGCTGGCTGCCGCTGGCGGCCGCAGCCCAGGCCGCCGTGTCGGTCCTGCCGGAGGTGGCGTCCCTGGTGCCCCACGCCCGCATCGTCAAGGATCCGACCGGCACGCTCGCGGCGCGGGACCTGCTCGCCGGGGCGACGGTAGCGGAGCCCAACGACGGCCATGCGATCGCCAGTTTCGGCTTCACCGCCGCCGCCTACTGGTTCCTGATCGACCTCGACAATCCCGGCGCGGCGCCGCTGCGCCGCTACCTGGTCATCGACCCGACCTGGCTCGACGACGTGCGCGTCCTGCTGGTCCGCCCCGACGGCACCACCCACGCCTTCGCCGGCGGCGACGCCCTGCCCTTCGCCGCGCGCGCCGTGCCGCAACGCAAGATCAATTTCGACCTCGAACTGCCGCCCGGCCCAAGCCGCCTGCTGGTGCGCGCGCAGACACGCGATCCCTTCCTCGTCGGCCTGACGCTGGAGGAGCGCGGCGCCTTCTTCGCCGCCGCGGCCGGCGATGCCGGCTACCACGGCGTGCTCTACGGCGCCATCGGCGCGCTGCTGCTCTTCAATCTTTTCCTGTTCTTCTCGGCGCGGGAGCGGGTCTATGGCTCCTACGTGCTCTACCTGGCGGGCTTCCTGCTGGCGCACGCCACCTACAACGGCCACCTGTACGGCTGGCTCTGGCCCGCCGCGCCGGCCTGGGGCAACTGGGCGCATTCGATCCACATCTACCTGTTCCTGATCGCCGGCATCTTCTTCGCCATCCAGTTCCTCGAACTGCGCGCAAAGCTGCCCGGCGCCTACCGCTGGGCCAGGGGACTCGCCCTCCTCATGGTCCTGTCCTTCCTGACGACCGGCTTCGTCGGCGGCTACGCCCTGCACGTCTCCACCTCGATCCTCTGGGTGCTGATCTACTCGCCCTTCGTGCTGCTGCTCGGCGCATTGTCGCTGCGGGCGAAGAACCGCGCCGCGCGCTACTTCCTCACCGGCACGGCGGCCGGCTTCCTCGGCTCCCTGATCACCGCGATGACGGTCGCCGCCGTCATCCCCTACAGCCTCGCCGGCTACCGGGCGGTGGACTTCGGCATGCTGGTGGACGCGATCCTGCTGTCCCTCGCGCTCGCCGATCGCCTGCGCCTCGCGCGCGCCGACGCGGACCGCGCCAAGGCCGAACTGATCGAGGCCGAGCGCACCCACACGCGCGAACTCGAAGCGACCGTGCAGCAGCGCACGCAGGAGCTCAGCGAGGCGAACGCCATCAAGGACAAGTTCTTCACCATCGTCGCCCATGACCTGCGCGGCCCGATCGGCGGCCTCGCGGCCCTGTTCGACCAGCGCGTGCTGGCGGGCCCGGCGGACCTGACCGGCGAAAGGCTTGACCTGGTGCGCGCCTCCATCGGCCAGGTGCGCGACTTTCTGGAGGAGCTGCTGACCTGGGCACGCAGCCAGCGCGGCGAGATCGACTGCCACCCCGAGGCCATCGAGCTGCGGGCGTTGCTGCGCGAAACCCAGGCGCTGTTCTCCGCCCAGGCCTACGGCAAGGGCATCCACCTTGACCTGTCCATCGCCGAGCGCCGCTGGGTGCATGCCGACCCGGCAATGACGCGCGGCATCCTGCGCAACCTGGTGCAGAACGCCCTCAAATTCACCGACAGCGGCGGCTCGGTACGGGCGAGCGTCGCGCCGGAAGACGGCCACTGCCGCATCGCGATCGTCGACAGCGGCGTCGGCATGGGCGCGGAAGTGCGCGACAGGCTGTTCCGCCTCGACGTCAAGACCGTGTCGACGCCCGGCACGCGCCGCGAGGCCGGCACGGGCCTGGGGCTCATCCTCTGCAAGGAATTCGCCGAACGCAACGGCGGCGCCATCGGCGTGAGCAGCGAACCCGGGCGCGGGTCGAGCTTCTGGTTCACCCTGCCGCTCGCCGACGCCGCGCAAATCGAGGATTCGGCCCCCCTCGCGCTCGACTTCTCGGCGGTGCGCATCCTCGTCGTCGAGGACGACCGGTTGCACCGCGACGCGGCGGCCCACGTCCTCACGGAACTGGGCTGCGCGCCGAGCTTCGCCGCCGACGGCGACGCCGCCATCCGCCTGGCGAAGGAAGCCGGGTTCGACATCATCTTCATGGACATCGACCTGCCCGGCACCGGCGGCATCGAGGCCGCGCGCCGCATCCGTCAGGCCGGCGGCGGCGTCCTGATCGTCGCCCTGTCCTCCTATTCGCGCCAGGAAATCGCGCGCATGGCCGGCGACATGCCGTTCGACAAGTGCCTCTACAAGCCTCTGACGGCGGACGACGCGGTCGGGCTGATACTGTCCTGAGCTGAGGCCCCCCAGAAAAGTCGGCGCCGGCGGGACGGTGGCCGCGCGGCTGCCGACGGCCCGGCTTGCCATTCCCGAGAAAAAAACGCGCCAGCCAGGAAAACAATGAAAAAATAGCGGCATGACGCTCGACATCAACACCCTGCTGGTCGTCACCGTGGCCAACATAGTCACGCTGGCGCTGGTTTCCCCGGCCGTGATGGGCTTGCGTCTCGGTCCCGCCGCGCGGGCGGCGCGCTGGAGCCTGGCGATGCACGCGGCAAGCTGGATCTGCATGATCGCCTCGAATTTCTGGCCGGAAACCTGGCTCGACCGCCTGCTCTCGACCCTGGCGGTCGGCGGTTTCGCCGCGACGCACTGGCTGCTGTTCCGCGCCCTGTCGAACTGGCTCGGGCCGCGGCGCTTCGAAAGCGCCGTGACGGCGCTGACCCTCCTCGCCCCCGCCGGCTACGTGCTGCTGTTCGGCGACTACGCCTGGCGCGTGGGCTGGGCCAATTTCCTGCTCGCCGCGCAGCTGGCCCTGTTGGCGCTCGCCTGCTTCGACCCCAAGACCACGCTGCGCGGCAATTGGCGGCTGGTGGTCGCCTTCGGCATGGTCAGCATGGCCATCCTCACCCTGGGACGCGGCGCGCTGGGAGCCTTCACCGACCTCTACCCGAGCTTTCTCGCCCCCCATCCGTGGAACGTCGCCGCGATGCTGATGACCAACCTGCTGCCGCTGATGGTGAACTTCGCCATGCTCGGCGGCTGGCACGAGGAGGCCGAAACCGCCCTGCACCGCCAGGCGGTCACCGACACATTGACGGCGCTGCTCAATCGCCGCGGCTGGGTCGAAGTGGGGCAGCCGCTCGTCGCCAACGCCAATCGGCTCGACCAGCCGATGGCGCTGCTGATGATCGACATCGACCATTTCAAGAAGATCAACGACACCCACGGCCACGAGGCCGGCGACCGCGCCCTGCGGGCCATCGGCAAGCTGCTGCTGAAGAACCGGCGCGCCAACGACCTAGCGGCGCGGATCGGCGGCGAGGAGTTCTGCCTGCTGCTGCCCGGCAGCTCCGTCGAATCGGCGCCCACGATCGACCAGCGCCTGCGCGAGGAGCTGCCCGCCATCGGCGCCGGGCTCGGCTTCCCGATCAGCTTCAGCAGCGGCCTGGCACTGCGCCAACCGGGGGAAACGCTGGAAAGCATGATGATCCGGGCGGACAAGGCGCTGTACGCCGCCAAGGAAGGGGGACGCGACCGGCTGGAGCTCGCGGCCACATGAAAAAAACGGGGGAATAAATTGAAGAAGAATCTGGCGCTGCTCGGACTGCTGGCGACGGCCGCGCCGGCCGCGTGGGCCGGCGGCATCGACCGCACCGGCCAGGGGCTGGGGGCCCTGTTCGAGAGCGGACGCTATCTGGAGATTTCCGTCGGCCACGTCGCGCCGCGCGTCGAAGGCGCCGACCTGCTGGGAGGGCCGACCGGAGACGTGGCCGGCGCTCATCTGCTGCCGAGCGTGAGTCTCAAATTCGACGCGGGCGACAGGCTTTCTTTCGCCGCGGTCGCGGATCGGACCTACGGGGCCGACATTCTTTACGGGCAGGGCTCCCCGTTGCTGGGCGGCACGCGGGTCGACGTCGCCTCCCACGGCGTGCTCGGTCTGGCCCGCTACCGCATCGACAAGAACTTCAGCGTGCATGGCGGGCTGCGCCTGCAGACCTCCTCGGCGACCGTGCGCCTGAAAGGGCTGGCTTACGGTCCCGTCAGCGGCTACCAGGTCCGGCTCGGTCCCGACACGGCCATCAGTCCGGCCGCCGGCATCGCCTTCGAAATCCCGGAAATCGCCCTGCGGGTGGCGGCCACCTACCATGCCGCGATCAAGCACAAGCTCGCCACCCGCGAGACGGCGCCCCTGGCGCCGCTCAACGGCAGCTCGACGACGCCGATCTCCCTGCCGCGCGCCGTCAACCTGGATTTCCAGACCGGGATTGCCCGCGACACTCTGCTTTACGGCCAGCTGCGCTGGGCGAACTGGTCGGAGTTCCGCGTCGATCCCGCGCGCTTCGTCGCCGTGACCGGCGAAGGCCTGATCGAACTGAAGGACACCCGCACCTGGACGCTCGGACTTGCCCGGCAATTCGACGCCCGCTGGGCCGGGGCGATCGCACTGAACTACGAAGGCAGGGGAGACAAGCTGAGCTCGCCCCTGGCGCCGGTCAATGGCCGGCGCGGCCTCACGCTCGCGGCCATCCATGCGCGGGACGCGCTGAAGATCACCGCCGGCGTCAGCTACAGCAAGCTCGGCGACGCCAGGCTCGAAACCGGCACGCCCGACACCCAGCGCGCGACGATGAGCGGCAATGCCGCGCTTGGCCTGGGCATCAAGCTCGGCTGGTCGTTCTGATCCGGCCCGCGCGGGCCTCGCGTGCCCCCCTGAGCGGATCGTCGGCAGAAAACCCGGCGCTGGCGGGACGGTGCCTCATCGCACACCGTCCCGCCAGCGCCGACTTTTTGTCCGCCCTTGACCCGTTTACTCGAACTCGACCAGCAGGTCCTTGGCGTTGATCGCCTCGCCGTGGCGGCAGTGGATGGCCTTGACGACGCCGTCGCGCTCGGCGGTGAGCATGGTTTCCATCTTCATCGCCTCGATGGAGACGAGCGGGTCGCCCTTGGCCACCTTCTGGCCGGCGCTGGCGGCGACGGTGACGATGGTGCCGGGCATCGGCGCGCCGACATGCTTCGGATTGCCCTCCTCGGCCTGCGGCTTGGCGCGGGCGTTGGCGAGGCCGGCCTTGGGCACGCGGATCACGCGCGACTGGCCGTTGAGCTCGAAGAAGACCTTGACCATGCCCTCGTCATCCGGACCGGTCGTGCCCTGCTGGGAGACGATCAGGCTCTTGCCGCGCTCCAGGTCCACGCTGATTTCCTCGTTGGCGGCGAGGCCGTAGAAGAAGGCCGGCGTCGGCAGCAGCGAGACGTCGCCGTAGTGGGCGCGGTGGGCGGCGTAGTCCTTGAAGACCTTCGGGTACATCAGGTAGGAGGCGAGATCGGTGTCGCCGATCTTGCGGCCGGTGGCGGCCTCGGCCTCGGCGCGCTTGGCTTCGAGGTCCACGGGCGGCAGCGAGTCGCCGGCGCGGCCCTGGAGCGGCGCCTCGCCCTTGAGCACCTTCTTCTGCAGCTCGGCGGGGAAGCCGTCGGGCGGGAAGCCCAGCTCGCCGCGCATCAGGGAGATGACGGAATCGGGGAAGGCGATCTCGCGCGCCGGGTTCTTCACGTCCTCCGGCGTGAGGCCGTTGGCGACCATGAACAGCGCCAGGTCACCGACGACCTTGGAGGTCGGCGTGACCTTGACGATGTCGCCGAACAGCAGGTTCACGTCGGCGTAGGCCTGGGAGACCTCGCCCCAGCGGTGCTCGATGCCCATGGCGCGCGCCTGCTCGCGCAGGTTGGTGTATTGGCCGCCGGGCATCTCGTGGCGATAGACGTCGGCGGTGCCGGAGCGGATGTCGGCCTCGAAGGGCGCGTACTGGCGGCGCACGCCTTCCCAGTAGTGCGACAGGCTTTGCATGGCGTCGAAGTTCACGCCGGGGTCGCGCTCCGTGCCGCTCAGGGCGGCGGCGATGGCGCCGAGGTTGGGCTGCGAGGTGAGGCCGCTCATGCTGTCGAGCGCGCCGTCCACCGCGTCGCAGCCGGCCTCGACCGCGGCCAGCACCGAGGCGGCGGCGATGCCGCTGGTGTCGTGGGTGTGGAAGTGCAGCGGCAGGCCGACCTCCTGCTTCAGGGTCTTGACCAGTTCGCGGATCGCGCGCGGCTTGCAGACGCCCGCCATGTCCTTGATGGCGATGATGTGGGCGCCGGCCTTTTCGAGCTGCTTGGCGAGGTCCACGTAGTACTTGAGGTTGTACTTGGGGCGGGCCGTGTCGAAGATGTCGCCGGTGTAGCAAATCGTGCCCTCGCAGAGCGCGCCGGACTCGATCACCGCGTCCATCGAGACGCGCATGTTGTCGACCCAGTTGAGCGAGTCGAAGACGCGGAAGACGTCGATGCCTTCCTTGGCGGCCTGCTGCACGAAGTAGCGCACCACGTTGTCGGAGTAGCTGGTGTAGCCCACGGCGTTGGAGCCGCGCAGCAGCATCTGGAACAGCACGTTCGGCACGGCCTCGCGCAGGCGCGCCAGGCGCTCCCACGGGTCTTCCTTGAGGAAGCGCATCGCGACGTCGAAGGTGGCGCCGCCCCAGCATTCGAGCGAGAACAGCTCGGGCAGCAGGCGCGCGTAGTGCGGCGCGATCTCGGTGAGGTCGTGGGTGCGCATGCGCGTGGCGAACAGCGACTGGTGTGCGTCGCGCATCGTCGTGTCGGTGAGCAGCACGCGCTGCTCGTCGCGCATCCACGCGGAGAACTTCTGCGCACCGAGCGCCTTGAGCCGGTCGCGCGTGCCGGGCGGCGGCGCGGCGGACAGGTCGATGCCCGCCGGCTTGATCGGTCTGGCCAGGGGCAGCGCGGGCACGGTGCGCCCCTTCATTTCCGTGTTGCCGTTCACCATCACGTCGCCGAGGAACTTGAGCAGGCGCGTGGCGCGGTCGCGCCGCTTCTGGAACTTGAACAGCTCCGGCGTCTCGTCGATGAAGCGCGTGGTGCATTCGCCCGAGCGGAACAGCGGGTGGGCGACGACGTTTTCGAGGAACAGCAGGTTGGAGGAGAGGCCACGCACGCGGAACTCGCGCAGCGCGCGGTCCATGCGGCGCGCCGCCTCGTCGGGGCTGTGGCCCCAGGCGGTGACCTTGACCAGCAGCGAGTCGTAGTAGGGCGTGATCACCGCGCCGGCGTAGGCCGTGCCGCCGTCGAGGCGGATGCCGAAACCGGCCGGGCTGCGATAGACGTTGATGCGGCCGTAGTCGGGCGTGAAGTTGTTCTCCGGGTCCTCGGTGGTGACGCGGCACTGCAGGGCATGGCCGTTGAGCTTCACCTCCTCCTGCCGCGGCACGTAGGAATCCTCCGCGCCGATCGTCGCGCCCTCCGAGATGCGGATCTGCGCCTTGACGACGTCCACGCCGGTGACCAGCTCGGTGACGGTGTGCTCGACCTGGATGCGCGGGTTCACCTCGATGAAGTAGAACTGGTCGGTGTCGGCGTCCATCAGGAACTCGACGGTGCCGGCGTGGGTGTAGTTCGCCGCCCTGGCCAGCTTGAGGGCCGCCGCGCAGAGTTCGGCGCGGCGCGCGTCGGAAAGGTAGGGCGCCGGGGCGCGCTCGACGACCTTCTGGTTGCGGCGCTGCACCGAGCAGTCGCGCTCGAACAGATGCACGAGATTGCCGTGGGTGTCGCCCATGACCTGGACCTCGACGTGGCGCGCACGGCGCACCAGCTTCTCCAGATAGACCTCGTCGTTGCCGAAGGCGGCGGCGGCCTCGCGGCGCGCCACTTCCATCGCCGGGCCGAGGTCGGCCTCGGTCTCGACCACGCGCATGCCGCGCCCGCCGCCGCCCCAGCTCGCCTTGAGCATCAGCGGATAGCCGACGGCGGCGGCTTGCTTCTTCGCTTCCGCCAGATCGCGCGGCAAGGCGCCGGTCGCCGGTACAACTGGAACGCCGGCACGCTCGGCCAGCTCGCGCGCCGAAACCTTGTTGCCCAGCAGGCGCATCACGTCGGCCTTGGGGCCGATGAAGGCGATGCCGGCGCGGGCGCAGGCATCGGCGAAGTCGGGGTTCTCCGAGAGGAAGCCGTAGCCGGGGTGGATCGCGTCCACGTGCGCCTCCTTGGCGACGCGGATGATGTCGTCGATGTCCAGATAGGCCGCGATCGGCTTCTTGCCAGCGCCGACGAGGTAGGATTCGTCCGCCTTGAAGCGGTGCAGGGCGAAGCGGTCTTCGTTGGAATAAATCGCGACGGTGCGGATGCCCATTTCGCTGGCGGCGCGCAGGACGCGGATGGCGATTTCGCTTCGGTTGGCGACGAGAAGGCTGCGGATCTGTTTCATGATTGAATCTGGCGAAAATGCATAAAAAAAGCTGTTGGGGAGAAAAACCACGCAAAGCGCGCGACTTTGCCATTTCCCCGCCCCCCTGACCAATAGATTTAGTGCAGCGCACCATTCAAGCCAAGAATGCGCCGCCGCCAGGTCCGGCGGGCCGCAAGGCCCATGCCGCCTCGTATTCGCTGCTTCTATTTATCCATAGGAACATTTAGCCCGCCTTTTGATCTGGAACATAAACCCGCTCCGGGAATGGCGGCTAGAATCGCGCACCCTTTTGGATTGAGCATGCTGCCGGCCTCCGCGGGCAGGCGCTTGGTCCGAATTCGTTTTCCCAGCACCATCACTCCACGGAGGCTCGATGACGGCTTCAATCGCAACCAACCAGACCATCCTGGTCGTCGGCGGCGGTATCGCCGGCATGACGGCGGCTCTCGAAGCGGCCGAATGCGGCAAGCAGGTGATCCTCGCGGAAAAAACCCCCACCCTGGGCGGCCGCACTTCCCTGCTGTATCGCTATTTCCCCAAGATGTGCCACCCCACCTGCGGGCTGGAAATCAACCTGAAGCGCATCCGCGGCAATCCCAACGTCCGCGTCATGACGATGACCGAGGTGGCCGCCGTCTCCGGCACGCGCGGCGACTACACCGTCACGCTGAAGATCAAGCCGCGCTTCGTGAATGAAAACTGCACCGCCTGCGGCGACTGCGGCAAGGCGGTGAACGCCGAGATTCCCAACCCGGCCAACTACGGCCTGGACAAGGTCAAGGCCGCCTACCTGCCCCACGGCATGGCCTACCCGCAGCGCTATGTGATCGATCCCTCCATTGTCGGCACCCCCGACGGCGAGGCCGCCAAGGCCGCCTGCAAGGTGAACGCCGTCGATCTCGGCATGCAGGAAGAGACCGTCGAACTCAAGGTCGGCAGCGTGGTCTGGGCGACCGGCTGGCGTCCCTACGACGCGGCCAAGATCCAGCCCTACGGCTACGATCGCATCCCGAACGTCATCACCAGCCTCGAATTCGAGCGCCTCGCCGACGTGCGCGGCCCCACGGGCGGCAAGCTGCTGCGTCCCTCGGACGGCAAGGAAGCGAAGAACATCGCCTTCATCCAGTGCGCCGGCTCGCGCGACGAGAACCACCTGCGCCACTGCTCGCGCATCTGCTGCATGGCCTCGCTCAAGCAGACCCAGTACGTGCGCGAAGCCTGCGGCGACGAGGGCAAGTCGACGGTCTACTACATCGACATCCGCGCCATCGACCGCTTCGAGGACTTCTACGCCAACGTGTACAAGGACCCGACCGTCAGCTTCGTCAAGTCGAAGGTGGCGCGCATCGCCCTCAACGAGGAGAACGGCAACCCGATCCTGCACGGCGTGAACACCGAAGGCTACCAGCGCTACGCCACCGAGCACGACCTCGTCGTGCTGGCCGTCGGCATGGAGCCCGAGGTCACCGGCGTCAAGCTGCCCGACGACCTCGTGCTCGACTCCTCGAACTTCATCGAAGGCTCGAAGAGCGGCGGCATGTTCGGCGCCGGCAGCGCCGCCAGCCCGCTCGACGTCAACCGCGCGGTGCAAAGCGCCACCGCCGCCAGCCTCAAGGCGATTCAAGTGATCCATAAAACCGCATCCACGGAGGCATCCGCATGAACGCCCCCGCCACTCCCAAACACGCCGCCTACATCTGCTCCGGCTGCGGTCTCGGCGACCAGCTCGACATCGCCGGCCTGGAGAAGGTCGCCAAGACCGAAGGCAAGATGGCCGTCATCAAGTCGCACCCCTTCCTCTGCAACGCCGAAGGCGTGCAGATGATCAAGGACGACATCGCCAACGACGGCGTCACCCACGTCTGCATCGCCGCCTGCTCGCGCCGCGCCAAGGCCGAGGCCTTCAGCTTCCCCTCCGTCGCCATCTCGCGCGCCAACCTGCGCGAGGGTGTGATCTGGGTCGTCGCCGAAGGCTCCGACCATGACGAAGTGCGCCAGGAAATGGCCGAGGACTACGTGCGCATGGGCTGCGCCGAGGTCAAGAAGATGATCGCGCCCGCCGGCAACGTCAAGGAGACTTCCAGCAAGAAGATCCTCGTCGTCGGCGGCGGCATGTCCGGCATGACCGCGGCGCTCGCCGCGGCCGACGCCGGCTACGAGGTCGTGCTGGTCGAGAAGACCGGCGCCCTCGGCGGCTTCGCGAACAACCTGCACAAGCGCGTGCCCTTCAACGGCCCCTACGCCGAGGCCCAGCCGACCGGCGTGGCGGAAATGGCCGCCAAGGTCTCCGGCAACGGCAAGATCAAGGTCTATCTCAACTCGACGGTCGCCGAGACCGCCGGCGCCCCCGGCCGTTTCGCGGTGAAGATCGCCGCCGAATCCGGCAGCGTCAGCGAGGAGCTCTGCGGCGCCATCGTCCAGGCCACCGGCTTCACCACCTATCCGCTCGACCAGCTGCCCGAACTCGGCGGCGGCCAGGCCAACGTGGTCGACCAGGCCGGCCTCGAAGCCATGGCCAAGGCGGCCGACGGCGGCGCCATCAAGCGCGCCGACGGCAAGGAAGTCAAGAGCGTCGTCTTCGTGCAGTGCGCCGGCCAGCGCGGCACGGGCGGCAACGGCAGCGGCCAGCACCTCGAATACTGCTCCGGCCACTGCTGCGCCACCAGCATCAAGCAGGCGATGTACTTCAAGGACCAGAACCCCGACATCGACACGGTCGTGATGTACCAGGACCTGCGCGTGCCGGGCATGGGCGAGGACTTCTACCGCAGCGCCCAGCAGAAGGGCGTGATCTTCACCAAGGCCAAGGTCAATGCGGTCAAGGGCGGCGACAGCTGCCAGGTCGAGTTCAAGGACCTGATCCTCAACGAGGACACCGGCACCGACGCCGACCTCGTCGTGCTCGCCACCGGCCAGGTGCCGACCTCCGGCGTCAACCTCGACGACTGGACCGCCACCGTGACCGCCGCCGAAAGCGGCGACGCGGCGGCGGTCGAGAAGAAGTCCGCGCTGCAGAAGATCTCCGTGCTCAACCTGAACTACCGTCAGGGCCCGGACATGCCGCAGTTCAAGTACGGCTTCGCCGACTCGCACTTCATCTGCTTCCCCTACGAGACGCGCCGCACCGGCATCTACGCCGCCGGCCCGACGCGCCGGCCGATGGACATGTTCCAGGCCACCGAGGACGCCACCGGCGCCGCGCTGAAGGCGATCCAGGCGGTCGAAAACGTCGAGAAGGGCCGCGCCGCGCATCCGCGCGCCTGGGACCTCTCCTTCCCGAAGGCCCGCCTCGAAGGCTGCACCCAGTGCAAGCGCTGCACGGTCGAATGCCCGTTCGGCGCCATCGACGAGGACGAGAAGCGCTTCCCGAAGTTCAACGAGGAACGCTGCCGCCGCTGCGGCACCTGCATGGGCGCCTGCCCGGTGCGCGTGATCTCCTTCGAGAACTACTCCTGCGACACCGTCGGCATGCAGATCAAGTCGGTCAACGTGCCGGACGAGTTCGAGGAAAAGCCGCGCATCCTGATCCTCGCCTGCGAGAACGACGCCTACCCGGCGCTCGACATGGCGGCGGTGCAGCGCATGACCTACTCGGCCTTCGTGCGCGCGATCCCGGTGCGCTGTCTCGGCTCGGTCAACACCATCTGGATCACCGACGCGCTCAACGCCGGCTACGACGGCGTGATGATGATGGGCTGCAAGAAGGGCGACGACTATCAGTGCCACTTCGTCAAGGGCTCGGAAATGGCCTACTACCGCATGAGCAAGATCGACGACACGCTCAAGCAGCTTGGCCTCGAACCCGAGCGCGTGCAGACGCAGGAAGTGGCGATCACCGACAGCGCCCGCGTCGTCAAGATGATCAACGACTACGTGGCGCAGCTCACGGAAATGGGCCCGTCCCCGATGAAGGGCTTCGGCTGATAGGAGTTATGACAATATGACTACCGCAAACCAAAACGCCGCCGCGAAGTACAAGAACAACTTCCTCAAGGAAGTCGAGGCGAACGTCGAAGACGGCCACATGGTCAAGATGTGCATGCAGTGCGGCGTCTGCGCCGGCTCCTGCCCGCTCGGCCCGCACTGGGAGCACTCGCCGCAGAAGATCTTCATGATGATCCGCGCCGGCAAGCGCGAGGAAGTGCTGCAGTCCGACTCGATGTGGATGTGCACCTCCTGCTACAACTGCATCGTGCGCTGCCCGCGCAAGCTGCCGATCACGCACATCATGCACGGCCTGGCCAACTACGCGCACCGCCTCGGCCTCGCCCCGCAGGGCCAGCCGACGCGCGACATCGCCAAGCTGTTCTGGAACAACATCATCAAGACCGGTCGCGTCAATGAGCTGACCTTCTCGCTGGCGATGTACTTCAAGGACGGCTTCGGCCAGGGCATCAAGAACGCCATGGCCATGCAGGGCGTCGGCCTCGGCCTGATGAAGGCCAAGCGCCTCAACCCGCTGGAAATCCTCGGCGGCCATTCCTGCAAGGACAAGAGCGGCATCCACAAGATGATCGCCAAGGCCCGCGAGATCGAAGACCGCCGCAAGGGCCTGGCCTAAGGAGACGAACGAATGTCGAAGAAGCAATACGCGTTTTACCCCGGCTGCTCGTCCCAGGCCAAGGCCTCGGCCGACAACTTCATCCGCTCGATCGATGTCGTCTGCGAGAAGCTCGACGTCCAGCTCAACGAGATTCCCGACTGGAACTGCTGCGGCGCCTCGATCGGCTACGGCGAGGGCGGCGAGCTGCCGCGCCTGGCCCTGTCGGCGCGCAACCTCGCCCTGTCCGAGCAGAACTTCGCCGGCCAGGACATGGTCTCGGTCTGCCCCGCCTGCTGGCTCGCCTCGCGCGAGACCGCCGAGCGCCTGCACGAGAACAACAGCCTGCTGGCCGAGTGCAACGAAGCACTCAAGGAAGCCGGCCTGACCTTCAAGGGCGAGGTCAAGGCCCGCCACTTCGTCGAGGTGCTGATCGAGGACATCGGCTGGGAGGCCATGCAGAAGCAGGTCGTCAAGCCCCTCGAAGGCCTCAAGTTCGCCGGCTACGTCGGCTGCCAGACCAACCGTCCGTTCGGCATCGCCGGCGAGTCCTTCGAGAACCCGCTGTATCTGGACAAGATGGTCGAGACCGTCGGCGCCGAAGCCGTCAAGTACGACCAGAAGGTCACCTGCTGCGGCGGCGCGCTGGCCTTCTCCGAGCCGGACAAGGCGCAGAAGCAGATCCGCGACATCGTCGAGTCGGCCTACGACCACGGCGCCGACATGATCGTCACGCCCTGCCAGCTGTGCAAGGCCAACGTCGAGATCTACCAGTCGGAAATCAACAAGAAACAGGGCACCAAGTTCAACATGCCCGTCGTCTATTACTCGCAACTGATGACCCTGGCCTACGGCGGCACGGCGCAGCAAGCCGGCCTCGACGGCCAGCTGATCCGCGCCGAGAAGCTGGAAAAGATCGCGGGCAAGTAAAAGCACGCTTCAAAGGGGACTGCGGCCGGCCCGGGCATACCGGGTCGGCCGTTTTTTCT
>JANJVS010000230.1 GCA_024709955.1 Rhodocyclaceae bacterium | reverse complement strand
CGAGGCGCTGGTGGGCAACATGGGCGCGGAAAGCCGGCTTTCCTACACGGCGATCGGCGACACGGTGAATTTCGCCTCGCGCCTCGAAGGCGCGAACAAGACCCTCGGCAGCGAGATCCTGCTGTCGGCCGAGACCGCTAGCGGCGCGGCCGGACTGGCGCTGCGCCCCCTCGGCGCGATCCGCGTCAAGGGCCGGCCCGAGCCGCTCGACGTGCTCACGCCCTGCGACGAGCCGCAGCTGGTCGAGGCCAGCGGCGCCGCGCTAGCCGCCCAGCGCCTCGGTGAGCGCGACACCGCCGCCGCGCTGTGGCGCAAGGTATTAGCGCTCGCTCCCGGCGACGTGCCGGCGACGCTCGCCCTCGAACGCCTTGGCGCGGGCGACTGGGACGGGGTGCTCGACACCGATAAGTAGTTCACCGTCCCGCCAGAGCGCCCCGCAGGAAGTGCCCTTGGGGTGCCGAGTTTGTATGATGCGCACTGCCGCCCGCATCGGGTGGGGTCGCAAGATCGTGAAAAGGGGGAATCATGAAACGCCTGCTGTTCGCCGCCGCGCTGGCCGCCTGCGCGCTGCCCGCCCGGGCCCTGACGCTGACTTCGCCGGCCTTCGCCGACAACGGCACGATCCCGAACCCGTTCACCTACGCGCTTGCCGGCCAGTGCGCGGGCAGCAACCATTCGCCGCCGCTGCTCATCGGCGACGTGCCCGCCGGCACGCAGAGCTTCGCGCTGACCGTCTATGACCCGGACGGCGGCAACTGGCTGCACTGGAAGGCCTGGAACATTCCCGCCACCACCACGCGGCTCGCCGAGAACGCCGCCGCGACGGCGACCTTCAGCCAGGCCAGCAACGACTTCGGCACCGCCGGCTATGGCGGCCCCTGTCCGCCGACGCCCGACCACCGCTATGTGTTCACCCTCTATGCGCTGTCGGCGACGTTCGCGAGCGAGCCCTCGACGAGCCAGCTGCAGGCCGCCGCCCTCGCCACGGCGACGCTCACCGGCCGGCGCTCGCCGACCGACAACCTGGCCTGGACGGCGCCGAGCCCGCAGGAATGCCTGTTCTCCTGGGCCGAGAGCACCTACGCGAGCCTGTTCGCCCCCGCCGGGGCGAGCGACGCGACGCTCGGCCCCTACACCTACCGCCACTACGCCCAGACCAATGCCTATCTCGGCATTTCGAGCGAGAACGACCATCTCTACTATCTCGGGCCGCTGAGCGACTACGCGCTGCTCGACCTCGACGCGGTCGCCGGCTGGTACCGCACCGCGGGCTGCGATTGAATCTCCCCATGACCATGCCCGCCCCGTTCGCCCGCTGGCTGCTCGTCCTGCTGGCCTGCTGCTGCGCCGCCCTGCCGGCGGCGGCGGTGGATGGCTGGACGCTGCAGCAGGACCAGACAATCGAAGGCGACCTCGAATTGAGCGGCGGCACCCTCGACCTCAACGGCCATGTGTTGATCGTCGCGGGCCGCCTGATCCAGTCGGCCGGGTTGCTGCGCGTCAATGGCGGCAGCCTGACCGTGGGCGGCGACTATCGCATCGAGACGCCCTGCACGACGAACGCCGCCGGCTATTGCGCCTCGGACGGCGTGCTGGAGATGAGCAATCGCGGCGACCGTGTCGAGGTCAAGGGCAATTTCGTCGTCGCCAGCCGCCAGCGCTCGGTGCTGAGCGCCGGCGTGCTGTCCGTCGCGCGCAACTTCGTCCAGCTCTATCCCGGCGACGAGGGCAGCGAGGCCAACTTCGCCGCCAGCGGCACACACTCGACGCTGCTCTCCGGCAGCGAGCCGCAGACGGTGTTCTTCGCCCGGCCCGGCGCCGACGCGTCCCATTTCGCCGGCCTCGTCCTGCGCAACAGCTCGGAGGTGGGTGTGAATTTCCTCGGCCCGGTGGTGGCGACGATCGCCTTCGTTTCCAACGACGTGCCCTTCACCCTGGCCAACCCGGCGCAGTCCTCGCTGCCGGGTCTGGCCACCGGTTCCGGGCCGACGCTGGCGATCGTCGGTCCCGTCGATGTGCTGAGCGGCGGGCGCATCGGCCTGGCCGCGGCCGTCATCACGGCGGGCGGCACGCCGATCGAGGTTGTCCCGGAATGGAGCGTGCTGCCGTCCGACGCCGCGAGCATCTCCGCCGACGGCGTGCTGGACGCTGCGCAGGTCGCCGCCGACACGCGCGTCGCGGTGAGCGCGCGC
>JANJVS010000119.1 GCA_024709955.1 Rhodocyclaceae bacterium | reverse complement strand
GAGGTGAGGTTGAGCTTGGCGAGGATGTGGCGCACGTGCAGCTTGACGGTGTCGTGGCTGATGTCGAGGGCGCGGGCGATGGCCTTGTTGGAGAGGCCCTGGGCCAGGTAGTCGAGGATCTCGCGCTCGCGCGCGGTGAGCTGCTGCAGCGCGTCCACCTTGGCCGGCTGCGGACCGCCTTGCAGCAGGTGTACCAGCTTGAGGGTCATGGCCGGAGCCACCACGGTCTCGCCGCGCACGGCGCGCTGCACGGCGTCGACGACGTCGTCCGGCTCCATGTCCTTGAGCAGGTAGCCCTGGGCGCCGGCGCTCATGGCGCTGGCGAGGTCGTCCTCGTCGTCGCTGACGGTGAGCACCAGCACCGGACCGCGCCAGCCGTCGGCGCGGATCTCGCGCAGCAGGGCGAGGCCGCCGTGGGGCGGCATGTTGAGGTCGGTGATGACGACGTCGGGCTCGCTGCTCTGGAGCAGCTGCTTGGCCTCGACGCCGTTGCCGGCGATGCCGGCGACGGTGATCTCGCCGCGCTGTTCGAGCAGCTCGGCGAGGCCCTTGCGGAACAGGGTGTGGTCGTCCACCAGCAGGACGCGGATCTGCCTGGCGACGCTCATGCCGCGCCTCGCGTCGGGTTGGTGGGGCCGATGGCCGGGAAGGTGAGGCGCACGCGGAAGCCGCCGGCAGGCAGGTTGGCGACCTCGACGCGGCCGCCGATCAGGCGCGCGCGTTCGCGCATGATGGAGAGCCCGAAATGGTCGCGCAGGTGCGGATGTTCCTCGAAGCCGCCGGTGCGGTTGGCGATGGCGAAGTAGCCCTGGCCGCCGCGGCCGTTGTCGTCCACGGTGACGACGTAGTGGTCGCCGGCGCCTTCGAGGGTGAGGCGCGCCTGGGTCGCCTCGGAATGGCGGCCGACGTTGGCGAGCGCCTCCTGCACGATGAAGAACACCTGAGCCTCCTGATCCACCGACAGGCGCAGGTCGGCGACGCGGTTGCAGTATTCGAGGGCGATGCCGCTGCGGTCCTGGAAGCCGCTGGCGAGGCGCGTCAGGGCCTCCTGCAGGCCCATCGGGTCCATGCGGTTGCGGAACTGGGAGAGCAGCTCGCGCAGCTGGGTATAGGCCTCGTCGAGGGCCTGGCCGACGTCGCCGGCGTACTTGCTGGCGCCCTCGATGCTCTGGTCGAGCAGCGCGTCCTGCAGCAGGGCCAGGCGCATCTTCATGTAGGCGAGCGTCTGGGCGAGGGAGTCGTGCACCTCGGCGGCCATCATCTGACGCTCGTTCATCAGGGTGATGCGCAGGTTCTCGCGCTTGAGGCGGGCGTTCTCCAGGGCCATGCCGAGGTGTTCGCTGATCGAGCGGAACAGCAGCGCGACTTCCTCGGGCAGCTCGAAGCGCTCGGCCATGAACAGGTTGTAGGTGCCCTGCAGCTGGCCGCCGTGCTGCAGCGGCACGACCACCATCGCCTGGCAATCGCGCTCGAAATAGGCATGGTGGGTCCGCAGCGCGCAGTCGCGCAGGTCGATCTCGTAGCGCGAGTGGTTGTCGGCGATGGCGTTGCCGCACTGGCCGCAGTCGATCGGCACCAGGCGCTCGCGCTCGACCACCTCGGGCGGCAGGCCGCGCGCGGCGACCAGGCGCAGGTGCTTGCCGTCGGCGGTCACCACGCGCACCGCGCCGGCGCTGGCCTTGGCCAGCTTGATCATGGTGCCGAGGAAGCGGCCGAGCAGCTCCTCGACATCGTCCTCGTCGGCGAGGCTCGCCGAGACGGCGGAGAAGATGTCGAGGGCGAGCAGGCGGGTGTGCTCGTCGCTATCCACTTCCGGCATCGCGGGCCGGAGCGTGGCGGGGGCGTTCATGGAATTTCCTACTCCTCTATCGTCGCCGCCGCGGTGCGGCGGCGATCTTCCTTTGGTTCTATTTTAGCGCCGGACGGGGCGCGAAAACGCCCTCGCCGCCTGAGTTTACAGCGGCAAAGGCCACTCGCCGGAGAGGGTCTTCTCGGCCCACAACAGGGCGCTGATGGTCTTGCCGTCGGTGATCTCGCCGTCGCGCACGGCGAGCAGCGCATCGGCGAGGGAGAGTTCGATCACCTCGAGGATTTCGCCGTGGTCGGGATCGGCCCCGACGAAGGTGAGACCCTGAGCCCAATATATCTCGATGCGCTCGTCGGCGTAGCCGATGGCCGGATGGATGGTGCCGAGCTGGCGCCACAGCTTGGCCTTGTAGCCGGTCTCCTCGCGCAGTTCGCGGCGCGCGGTGTCGAGGGTGTGCTCGCCCGGGTCGATCTTGCCGGCCGGCATTTCGAGAAACACGCGGCGCAGCGGATAGCGGTACTGGCGCTCGAACAGCAGCTTGCCGTTGTCGAGCACGGCGATCACCACCACCGCTCCCGGGTGGCGGATGATCTCGCGTACCGATTCGTGACCGTCCGGCAGGCGCACGCGGTCGGAATACACCTTGAGCAGGCGGCCGTCGAACACCTGTTCGCTGCCCAGGGTTTCCTCGATGAAGGCGGTTTCGTCCATGTCGCTTGTATGGTTTTGATTTGGCTTGAACTTTACCAGAACGGCGCCATCTCACTTAAACAAAAAACATTCACTTCCCCCCAGCACAGGAGATCGTCATGGCATTCATTCCCGGCTTCGAGAGCGACGGCATCGTCACCGTCAACCGCGTCATCCTCAAGCCCGCATACAGCGTCGAGGACCTGGAGGAGCGTGTCGCCCTGCTCTGCGAGAACGTCAAGACCTACCATTCCGACACCGGCTTCGTCGGCGGCATGGTGGTGCTCAACAGCGGCCAGGTATCCAACGAGGGCAGCACCGTCGGCCAGGCCGTCGCCAGCCCGCTCAAGGACCGCGAGGCGCTGATCGTCACCTTCTGGCGCTCCTTCGAGGAGCACGAGGCCTCCCACCGCAGCGCCACCTTCCAGCCCCTGTTCCAGCAGGTCCTGGAACTCTGTGAAAACGGCAACGAAGAAATCGCGTATCGCATGCTGTGGTCGGGCAAGGCCTACTCGGCGGAGGAAGCGCAGGAAGCTCGCGCGGCCAAGGAGCGCTACGCCAAGGCGGCCTGAAAACCGGCGAAAAAAAAGAGCCCGCGCAGGGCTCTTTTTCCGTCGGGATCACCGTCCCATCGGCGCCGAGTTTTACAGCGAGCGCAGCAGCGCGTAGGTGCACAGCGACATCAGCGTGTCGGGGAACAGGCCGAAGATGGCCACGGCCACGCCGTTGAGCGAGAGCAGGAAGCGCATGTCCGGGCTGGCGACGATGGGCGCGCTGTCGTTCGGCGCGTCGAAGTACATCAGCTTGACGACGCGCAGGTAGTAGAAGGCGCCGACCAGCGAGAACATCACGGCGAACACGGCGACGGCGACATGGCCGGCATCGACGGCGGCGAGCAGCACCGAGAACTTGGCGAAGAAGCCGACGAAGAACGGCACCCCGGCCATCGAGAACATGATCGCCATCATCACGGCGGCGAACCAGGGACTGCGCTGGTTGAGGCCCTTGAAGTCGTCGAGGTGTTCGGCCTCGTAGCCGGCGCGCGACATCAGCAGGACCATGCCCAGGGAGCCGAGCGACATGATGACGTAGGCGACCACGTAGTAGAGCGCCGAGCTGTAGGCGTTGAGGGCGAAATGCTTGTCGGGGCCGACCGTGCCGCTCATCAGGCCGAGCAGCATGAAGCCCATGTGCGAGATCGCCGAATAGGCGAGCATGCGCTTGATGTTTGTCTGGGCGATGGCGGCGAGGTTGCCGATGGCGATCGAGAGCAGCGCCAGCAGCATCAGCATCGTCTGCCAGTGGGCGGCGAGCTCGAACAGGCCGTACACCAGCAGGCGCATCGCCATGGCGAAGGCGGCCAGCTTGGGCGCCGAGGCGATCAGCAGCGTGATCGGCGTCGGCGCGCCGTGATAGACGTCGGGCACCCACATGTGGAAGGGCACGGCGCCGAGCTTGAAGGCGATGCCGGAAACGATGAAGACGAGGCCGAACACCAGCACGGTCTTGTTGGCGACGCCGAGATGCAGGGCCTGGGCGACGCCGCCGATCTCCAGCGTGCCGGTGGCGCCATACACCATCGACATGCCGTAGAGCAGGAGGCCGGAAGCCAGCGCGCCGAGTACGAAGTACTTCATGGCCGCCTCGGTGCTGCGCACCGAGTCGCGGTTGAGCGCGACCATCGCATAGAGGGAAAGCGACAGCAGTTCGAGGCCGATGTAGATCGTCAGGAAATGGTTCGCCGAGATCATCACCATCATGCCCAGCGTCGCGAACAGCGTCAGCGTGTAGAACTCGCCGCGCGCGTGCGGCGCGCGCTCGAGCATGTAGCCCCGCGAGTAGAAGAGGACGACGATGACGGTGAGGTAGAGCAGG
>JANJVS010000107.1 GCA_024709955.1 Rhodocyclaceae bacterium | reverse complement strand
CGACATGCCGATCCTGGCCATGACGGCGAACGTTTTTTCCGAGGACAAGGAAAGATGCTTCGAGGCCGGCATGAACGGCTTCATCGGCAAGCCGGCCAGCCCCGAAGTCCTCTATGCGACGATCCTGGAGTGGCTCGGGCCACGGCCCGGCCCCTGACCGCACCGAGCAAAAAAGTCGGCGCTCATGGGACGGTAGGCGCCGCCCGGCTGCCGATCAGCCGTGGCAACCGCATGCGTGTTCCTCCGCCCCGGCGGCACGGTCCTCGCGATCCCCGTGGCAGTGCGACGCCGGGGGCTTGAGGCAGCCGGCGAGGAAGGCATGCACGGCGATCTCCGGATCGGTCTCGGCGGTGGCGACGACGCGCACGCCGCGCCGCGCCATGCGCCGCACGAAGCCGTCGCCGCAACCGGCGGTGATCAGCACATCCACCTCGTCGAGGGGATGGGAATTGCGTTCCTCGTAGCCGTGCATGGCCATGTAGGGCGGCAAGTCGAGCTTTTCGCCGGGATGCACGGCGGCATCGGGGCCCGCGACGTACATGAGGAAGCGGCGCGCCTTGCCGGCATGGCCGGTGACGCTGCGGAAGTTCTGGCTGGTGACTGCTATGCGCATCGATCTCTCCTGAATGTTCTTGCCAAGCGCGCCGGGATGGCGGCGCGGCCAAGCGGTCCCGCTCGGCCGCGATCCGAGGACGCCGAGCTTGCGGGTATTACTCAAGGAACATGCCAGAAGCAGCCGCTCACCACTGCGAATGCAACACAATGAATAAAAAAGGATTTGCGACACAAGGCTTGCAATTGCGCAGAAAAGCGCCAGAATTGGCAGTCAATCGCCCCCAGGACGAATGCCATGATTGGCATTCGGTACAGCCCGATGAACCTCACCGAAATCAGTTCCTTCCTCGACGGCCTCGACGAGCCGCGCATCGTCATGGACGCCCAATACCGCATCCTCGCGGCCAACCACGCCTATCGGCGCGATTTCAGCGACGGCCGGCCGGTGGTGGGCCGGCTCTGCTACGAGGTCTCCCACCACTTCACCGTGCCCTGCGACCAGGCGGGAGAATCCTGCCCACTGCGCCAGAGCCTGGCGAGCGGACAGATGGAGCGCGTGCTCCATTTGCACCACACCAAGCGCGGCGAGGAGCATGTGGACGTCGAGACCGTGCCGGTGCGCGACGAGTCAGGCCAGATCGCCTTCTTCGTCGAGACCATGCGCGTGGTGCGCCATGCCAGCAGCCAGCCGGCCGCCCAGGGCCTGGTCGGCCGCTCGCCGGCCTTCGCGCGCATGCTCGCGCGCGTGATGCGCGTCGCCCCGTCGTCCGCCGCGGTCATGCTGCTCGGCGAGACCGGCACCGGCAAGGAACTCGTCGCCCAGGCGATCCACGAGGCCAGCCCGCGCGCCGAGGGACCGTTCGTCGCGGTGGACTGTTCGGGGCTTACCGAGACCCTGTTCGAGAGCGAGCTGTTCGGCTACGAGAAGGGCGCCTTCACCGGCGCCACCCACCGCAAGCTCGGCCTCGTGGAGGCCGCCAGCGGCGGCACGTTGTTCCTCGACGAGATCGGCGATCTGCCGCCGCCGCTGCAGGTCAAGCTGCTGCGCCTGCTGGAGACGGGCACCTACCGGCGCGTCGGCGGCATCGATACCCTGCGCGCCGACTTCCGCCTGGTCTCGGCGACCCACCGCGACCTCGCGGCGATGGTCAAGGCCGAGACCTTCCGCCGCGACCTCTACTACCGCATCAACACCTTTCCCGTGCATACGCCGGCGCTGCGCGAGCGCGCCGGCGATCTGCCGCTGCTGGCCGAATCGCTGCTGGCGCGCGTCGCGCCCGGCCGCGGCCTGCGCCTCGCGCCCGCCGCCCTCGCCCATCTCGCCGGCCTGCCCTTCGAGGGCAACATCCGCGAACTGCGCAACCTGCTCGAACGCGCCAGCCTGCTCGCCGACGGCAACGAGATCGAGCCACGCCACCTGCTCGACTCCGAAAGCGATCTGGCGCCCGCGCCGCCGCCCTTGGCGCCCCTGGCCGGCGAAACCTGGCCGACCCTGGAGGAGAACGAGCGCCGCTACCTGGCCTGGGCGCTGGAGAACCATCAGGGCGACCGTCCCGCCCTGGCCCGCCGCCTGGGGGTCAGTGAGCGCACCCTGTTCAGGAAAATCAGGGAGATATAGACGAGACGCGGCAACCCGCGCGGTGGCGCTGCTAACATGCCGCCATGTCCTCGCCGCGCCTTTCCGCATTGCTCGCCGCCCTGCGCGACCCCGCCCGCTGGCGGCGCTGGGGCCTCGAAGCCCTGATCCTCGTCGCCATCGTCGGCGCCGTCACCGTCTGGCAGAACCGCGGCCTGCCCGAGGGCGCCGCGCCGCCCCTGGCCGGCCTGCGCAACGACGGCATGCATGAGGACCTCGCCAACAAAGTCGGCGCTGGCAAGACGGTGGCGACGCTCGTCGTCTTCTGGGCCACTTGGTGCCCGGTGTGCCGGGCGGAGGAAGGCAACATCGCTGCCGTCGCCGCGGACCGGCCGGTGGTCTCGGTGGCCATGCAGTCGGGCGACGCGGCGGCGGTGACGAAGCACCTCAAGGAGCGCGGCATCGCGCTGCCGGCCATCGTGGACGAGAGCGGCGCCCTCGCCGCCGACTGGCGCGTGCGCGGCGTGCCCGCCCACTTCATCGTCGATCCGGCCGGCAACATCCGCTTCCGCGTGGTCGGCTACGCGACGACGCTCGGCCTGCGCGCGCGGCTCTGGTGGGCGGAGAGTTTTCCCCTGTGAACGGCCATCCGCCGCTCAAGCTCGCCTGGACGGTCTGGGGGCTCGGCGCCCTGTTCTACCTGTTCGCCTTCTACCAGCGGGTCGCGCCGGCGGTGATGACCGACCAGTTGATGGCCGAGTTCGCCATCGGTGGCGCGGCGCTCGGCAATCTCTCGGCCTTCTACTTCTACGCCTACGTGGCGATGCAGATTCCCACCGGCGTGATGGCCGACCGCTGGGGGCCGCGCCGCGTGCTCGCCGGCGGCGCGGGCATCGCGGCCATCGGCAGTCTGCTGTTCGCCTTCGCCCCGGACTTCGGCTGGGCCAGCGTCGGCCGCCTGCTGGTCGGCGCCTCGGTGGCGGTGGCCTTCGTCTCCTGCCTCAAGCTCGCCAGCCACTGGTTCCCGCCGCAGAAATACGCGCTGGTCTCGGGCATGGCGCTGTTCTTCGGCGTCACCGGCGGCGTCATGGCCGGCGTGCCGCTGCGCCTGCTGGTCGAGAGCTTCGGCTGGCGCGGCGTGATGGGCAGCGCCGGCGCCTTCGCCGCACTGCTGTGCGTCGCGGCCTGGCTGCTGGTGCGCGACGATCCGGCCGAGCGCGGCTACCAGAGCCATCATCAGGGCGGCGGCACCCACCACGGCCATCAGCCCATCCTCGCCGGACTCGTCGAGGTGCTCTCCTACCGCAACATCTGGCTGCTGATGCTCGCGCCGATCGGCTTCTCCGGCGCGGTGCTGACCTTCGGCGGCCTCTGGGGCGTGCCCTGGCTGCGCCAGGTGCATGGCCTGGAGCCGAAGGCGGCGGCGGCGATGACCTCGGTGCTGCTGGTCGCCTGGGCGCTTGGCGGACCGCTCCTCGGCAGCTGGTCGCAGCGGCTGGGGCGCAGGAAGCCGCTCTATCTCGCCAGCGGCGCGGTGGCGCTGGCCGGCTGGGCGGCGGTGATCTTCCTCGCGCCGCCGCTCTGGCTGATGGCCGTGCTGCTGGCCGTGACGGGCTTCGCCTCGGGCAACATCATCATCGGCTTCGCCTGGGCCAAGGAATCGCTGCCGATGCGCCTGATGGGCACGGCCTCGGGGGTGGTGAACATGGGCCCGCTGATGGGCGGCATGTTCCTGCAGCCCGGCGTCGGCTGGCTGCTCGACCGCGGCTGGGGCGGCGCCATGGCCGGCGGCGCGCGGCTCTACGACGCCGCCACCTGGCAGTCCGGCTTCGGCCTGCTGGTCGCCACGGTCGCCGGCGCGCTGATGCTCGTGCCCTTCGCCCGCGAGTCGCACTGCAAGCAAACGGTCTGAGCCGCTATTTCCCCGGCCAGCCGCCGTCGATCGTGCCGTGCTCGAAGAAGGTGCGACAGCGCGGGCAGAGATGGAGCACCGGCGCGTCCATGTGGGGCGTGCTCAGTTCGCGCGACCGGCCGCCGCATTGCGGGCAGGCATGGATGCGCCGATGCAGCCACCAGGCGAGCGCCAGCATGGGCGCGACGATCCACAGCAGCCGCGTGCCGAGCCCGGTCGAGGCGAGCAGCGGTATGCCGGGAAAGATGAAGGCGATGACGAAGGCGAGCCAGAGGCGGAAGCGCCGGCGCGCAACGGCGGAAAACTCGATCTCCCGGTACTCGACGGCGCCCTCCCTGGCGACGCGGCCGTCCGGCGAAAACAGGAAACCCGCATAGCGGTATTCCTTGCGGCGCTCACTCCACTCGCTCGTCATGAATGGGCGGCGAAGCCGCGCCGGTAATGGATCGCCTCGGCCACGTGCGGGCCGCGGATGATATGGTCGCCGGAGAGGTCGGCGATGCTGCGCGCGACCTTGAGGATGCGGTGGTAGGCGCGCGCCGAGAGGTCGAGGCGCGTCAGCGCCTGCTTGATGAGGGCCGCGCCGGCGCAGTCGGGCAGGCAGTGGAACTCGATCTCCTCGGGCGTCAGCGCGGCATTGGGCTTGCCCTGGCGCGCGATCTGGCGTTCCCGCGCGGCGCCGACGCGCGTCCTGACAATTTCCGAGCTTTCGCCCGTCGCGCGGCCGGTCAGCTCGGCCTCGGGCACCGCCGGCACCTCGATCATCAGGTCGATGCGGTCGAGCAGCGGGCCGGAAAGCCTGGCGCGGTATTTCGCCACCTGTTCCGGCGTGCAGCGGCACTTGCCGCCGGCATGGCCGAGCCAGCCGCAGGGGCAGGGATTCATCGCCGCGACGAGTTGGA
>JANJVS010000088.1 GCA_024709955.1 Rhodocyclaceae bacterium | reverse complement strand
CGACGCCAGCGGCCGGCGCCAGGTGCTCAACGCCGCCTTCGCCGACACCGACACCCTGCGCGGCACCTTCCGCGCGAGCCTGAACCTGCCGGACCTCGCGGTGACGAACGCCGGCGCGAACGGCGCCTACGCCGCCCTGGTGGGCGGCACGCCCTACACCCTGAGCCCGGACATCACCCTGACCACGCCCCCCGCCTCCCAGGCCGGCAACCTCTGGTGGCAGGACGCCGCCTCCGGCAAGATCTACATCCGCTATCCCAACGGCTCCGCCCAGGGCTTCGGCTTGCAGTGAGGCAAAACTCGGCGCTGGCGGGACGGTGGGTCCCGCGCGCAATGGACTTTTCGAGGATGAACGCCATGCCGATGCGCTTTGCCGCCTGCCTGCTGCTCGCCACCCTGACCGCCGGCGCGCAGGCCGGTGAGGCGCGCGTCTGGAACCCCTATTACCGGGAGCCGGCGGCGCAGCGCGCGTCGACCGCCGACCACGAGACCGCCGCCCTGCGCCAGGTCAACCTGCGCCGTACCCAGATCGGCCTGCCGGCGCTGACCTTGAACGCGCAGATCGCCGCCGCCGCCGCGGGGCATTCGGCCTATCTCGCGACCAATAATCTCACCGGCCATTACCAGAGCGCGAGCCAGTATCCGGCGGGTTTCACCGGCACGACCGCCGGCGACCGGCTCGATGCGGCGGGCTATCCCTGGCGTCTCTACGGCGAGGTGATCAGCTTCGGGCCGGCTACCGGCACCACGGGTGTCGAGAGCCTGATCGAGGCGATCTACCACCGCTTCGGCCTGTTCGATCCCGGCGCCGACGAGGCGGGCGCCGGCATGGTCGCCAATCATCCCTACTACGGCAAGGTGCTGACCATCAACCTCGGCAGCCAGCAGGTGCCCGCCACCGGCAGCCCGGCCGGCTGGGTCGGCGCCTATCCCTACGACGGCCAGACCGGGGTGCAGATCGACTTCTATTCGGACCAGGAAAGCCCGGACCCGGTGGCCGGCGCCAACCGGGTCGGCTATCCGGTAAGCATCCACGTCGGTTACGGCAAGCGGTTGTCGGTGAGTTCTTTCACCCTCGCCACCGCCGCCGGGACGAACGTGCCCGTCACCCTGCTGTCCTCCACCGGCGATTCCCATGTGCCCGCCTCGGCCGCCGCGATCATCCCGCTCTCGCCGCTGACGCCGGGCCAGACCTACCGCGCCAGCTTCAGCGGCAGCACCGACGGCGCACCCATGACCCGGAGCTGGCAATTCACCGCCGCGCCGCAGGCGGCGGTAAGTTTCTCGCCCGCGAATCCCTGCGTCACCGTTGGCGCCACGCGCACCCTCTACATCGTCGGTGCCACGGCCACCAATGTGAGTTATGGCAGCGGGGTGCGCGTCGAGTTCGCCGCCGCCGATCAACTGACCGTCACGGGCGTGGCGGCGGGGACCGCGACCATCACCGTCACGACCGCGGACAACGGCACCGCGAGCACCACGGTCACCGTCGGCCTGGCCTGTTCGCCCTCCGCGGCATCCTCCTCGGACCGCATCTTCAACTGGGCCGAGGCGAACTTCCGCCATCTGCTGGAGTCGCCGGGGGCGGCCTCGCAAAGCCTCGGCGGCTACTACTACCGCTACTACCCGACCACCCAGACCTACGTCGGCACCAAGGACGGCACGGTCTGGTATCTCGACGGCTACACGGGCGCGCTGCTCGACGTCGGCTCCGTCGATGCCTTCCTGGGCATGGCCATCGACGCTGGCTATTGAGCGCCGTCGTGACGGAAGCGCCGACGCTCGTCGCCTCCATCGTCCTCCATCGCCCGGATGAGGCACTGCTGGACGCGGCACTGCGCAGCCTCGCGGCGGCGGTGGCCCATGCGCGCCGCGCCGGCGCGCTGGGCGACGCGCGCCTGCTGCTCGTGGACCATTCGCCCGCGCCGCAGCCGGCGGCGACGCTTGGCGCATGGCGCGCGCTCTGCGGCGATGCGCTGGCGCTGGAGTATCTGTCCGATCCCGCCAATCCCGGCTTCGGCGCCGGGCACAACCGCGCCTTCGCCCAGGCCGGGATGCGCGCCGGCTATTTCCTCGTCGCCAACCCGGACCTCGAATTCGCCGCGGACAGCCTGACGGCCGGCCTGGGCTTCCTCGCGGCCCATCCCGCCCGCGGCCTCGTCGCGCCGGCGTTGCTCAAGGACGACGGCGCGCTGGCGCCGGCCTGCTTCCGCTATCCGGACGTGCTCACCCTCGCCCTGCGCCTCGCCGGCGGACACATCGCCGAGTGGCGCAGCCGGCGCTACGAATGCCGCGACCGGGATGCGGCGCGGCCGATCTTCGATCCGCCGGTGGTCAGCGGCTGCTGCATGTTGTTCCGCGGCGACTGCTACGCCGCCCTGGGCGGCTTCGATCCCGGCTACTTTCTGTATTTCGAGGATTTCGACCTGTCCTGGCGCGCCAGCCGGCGGGGTCTCTCGGCCTATTGCCCCGGCATGCGCGTGCGCCACCACGGCGGCGGCGCGGGCCGCAAGGGACTGCGTCACATCCGCCTGTTCCTGCGTTCCGCCCTGCGGTTTTTTAACACCCACGGTTGGCGCTGGTTCTGAAACAGGCGCTTAAACGCGGCCGTAGTGATCCTCGAAGCGGACGATGTCGTCCTCGCCGAGATAGTCGCCGCTCTGCACCTCGATGATGACGAGGTCGATGACGCCCGGATTGGCGAGGCGGTGGCGGTGGCCGGCCGGAATGTACGTGGACTCGTTCGGATGCAGCAGGATCTCGCTGGCCCCATTCACCACGCTCGCGGTGCCATGCACGACGATCCAGTGCTCGCTGCGGTGGTAGTGCATCTGCAGCGACAGCGAGGCGCCGGGCTTGATTTCGAGGCGCTTGATCTTGAAGCGCGGCCCTTCCTCCAGCAGCGTGTAGCTGCCCCAGGGGCGGATCACGGTGCGGTGATGGGTGACGGACTCGTGGCCGCGCTGCTTGAGCTGCTGGACCAGCACCCGGACCTCCTGCACCCGGTCGCGCTGCGCCACCAGCAGGGCGTCCGGCGTATCGACGACGATGCAGTCGTCGAGCCCCAGCGCGCCGACGATGCGCGTCTCGCTGTGCAGGTAGCAGTTCCGGGAATCGTGCAGCACGGCTTCGCCGGAAACGCGGTTGCCCGCCGCGTCGGGCGGCACCAGGGCGGCGATGGCGCTCCAGGAGCCGATGTCGCTCCAGTCGAAGCGCGCCGGTACCAGGGCGACGCGTCGTGCCTTTTCCATCAGCGCGTAGTCGATGGAAATGTCGGGCAGGACGGAGAACGCGGCCTCGCTGAATTCCAGCAGCCGGCGCGCGTCGTCGCGCCGCTCGCGGCTCTCCAGCCAGCAGGCCTCGACGGCGGCGGACAGTTCCGGCGCCGCCTCCCGCAGCTCCTGCAGGAAATAGCCGGCGGCGAAACAGAACATGCCGGAGTTCCAGTAGTAGTTGCCCGCCGCGAGGAAACCCCGCGCCGTGGCGAGATCCGGTTTTTCGCAGAAGCGCCTGGCCTCCAGGCCGTCGTCCCCGAGGGCGGCGCCCGCCTCGATGTAGCCGAAGCCGGTCTCCGGCGAGCGCGGCGTGATGCCGAAGGTCGCGAGCCAGTCGCCTTCGGCGAGCGCGCTGGCGTGGCGGGCGCTGGCGACGAAGCCGGCGACGTCCTCGATCAGGTGGTCGGAAGGCATCACCAGCAACAGTGCGTCATCGCCGTGGTAATGGGCGGCGTGCAGCGCGGCGAGGGCGATGGCCGGCGCGGTGTTGCGGCCGCAGGGTTCGAGCAGGTAGCCGCCGGGCGGTGCGTCGGCCCGGGCGTCCGCCGCCCGCAGGAATTCGTCGCGGCAGCGGAAGAAGTAGTCGCGGTTCGAGACGGTCAGCACTTCGGCCACGCCATCCAGGGCCAGCGCGCGCCGGTAGGTCTTGGCGATCAGCGTGTCCCCGTCGGGCAGGCGGATGAAGGGCTTCGGATTGGTCTCGCGCGAGATCGGCCACAGGCGGGTGCCGGCGCCACCCGAGAGAACGACGGGAACGAGCGGTCGATGGAGTGTCATGATCGTGGAGGGGGCGGCGGTGTTGGCATGGGGGCAAGTATAGCCAGCCGCCCCCGCTTCAGTTCAACCTGCCCATGCGTCCGCGCAACGCGTCGTGCAGGCCGCGCAGCATCATCGCCAGGTTTTCCCGGCGCGGCGCGATGAAAACGGCGAACAGCGCGAACTTGAAGACCAGGCGCGGCAAGTCCTGCAGGATCCAGGCGGCCGGGGCGTGGGGCCGGCGATAGAGGGCGATGCGGTTGCGCATGATGTAGTACTGCCGCAAGGGGGCATGCCGATGGACGCTGCCGAGCCCGCCGAGCCGCAGCACCTGGTCGCCGATGCGATGCCGCAGGCGGGCGGCGCAGACGCCGAAGAAGCCATATCCCATCGCGCGCCCGCGGAAGCACCAGTCGAGGTCGATGTTGTCGATGAAGAGCGCCTCGTCGAAGGGGCCGATCGCGGCATGGGCCTCGACGGTGAACAGCATGCCCGAGGAAATCAGGAAGTCGGCGGCGAGTGGCATCCCGGCATCCTCGGCGCAGCGGCTGCGCGCGACCCGGAAGGGCAGGAAGCGCACGAAGGCGGAGGCATGTCCATCCCGTTCATCCACCTGGCAGGGCCCCACGGCGCCTACCGTCCGGCCTTGCCGCAGCAGGTCGTCGAGGGCTTCCGCGAGCCGCGCCACCATGTCGGGCGCGGGAACGCTGTCCTGGTCGAAGAGGATGCAGCGGCGGCAGCCCCGCGCCAGGGCCCAGGCGACGCCGACGTTCTGCGCCGCGGCCACGCCGCGGTTGTCGCCCAGGGGCAGGAAGTCGCAGCCGTGAGCGTGGCAGGCCGCCGTTAGCGCCCCGGCGTCGTCCGATCCGTTGTCCACCACCACGAGCCTGCCGACCTGGGGCCGGCAGGCGGCCAGCAAGCCGTTGAGGCGGGAAAGCTCGGGCTGGTAGGCGACGACGATGGCGCAGACGTCCTGGTTCATCGCGCCGGATCGGTGCCGCCGACCGTGTCGAGGATGCGGCGCGCCCGATGGGCGTAGCAATGCTCCGCCAGCGCGCGCCGCTGGGCCGCGGCGCCGATGGCGGCCGCCCGCTCCGGCGCGTCCAGCAGCTCGGTCAGGCGCTGCTCGAATTCGCGCACGGAATCGAAGAGGACGATTTCCCGGTCCGGCTCGAAGTAGTCGGCGATTTCCAGCCCTTCGACGAAGAACATCTGCGCCGCGCCGGCCATGGCGGCCTCGAAGGTGCGTGGGCCGGGCGTGCTCGGACAAAGCTGGTAACGGCGGTTGGCGAGGTCGAGGTCGCGGCCCATGTTGAGGGTGACGCGCGCGCCGGCATAGTGATCGGCGAGTTCGGCGTTGCCCAGGCGGCGATTCTCGGCGAAGGGCAGGCGCTCGACCGGCCAGCCGTCGCCGAGGAAGCGGGTGCGATGGCGCGCGAGCACGCGGGCCAGGTCCGCGGCCAGCCGCTTGCGGTTTTCGAAGGCCACGCCGCAAAAAAACACGTCCATGGACTTGTCGGTGCGGACGGGGCGCCAGTGCGCCGTCCGGCTCGCCGCCATCGGCAGGTGGGCGGCGCGCGGGTGCTCGTAATGGAGCGCGGCCCACCTGTCGTTGCTGAAGACGAAGTCGGCGACGTCGAGTACCTTGTAGCGGAAGTCGAATTCGTAAGGATCGTCGTGCAGCCAGAAGGCCAGCGTCGCTCCGGCGCGGTCGCAGGCGTGGCGCAACTGGGCGAAGCCCGAGGCGTCGGGCATGCAGGAACCAAAGCAGACCACCAACTCCGGCCCGTCGCGGGCGATGGCGGCCGGGGCGAGATGCAGCGGGAGGTTGCCGACGGCGGCGGAACCGAGAATCTCGCCGAAGCCCGCGGCGACGTAGCCGCGCATCGCGGCGTTGCGGTTGGCGTGATCCGGCGAGGCGCTGGAAATCAGCACGCGGCTTATCGGCTGGGCAGCCATTTTCTCTTTCTCAATTCATGGATGGCGCGGCGCGTCATCGAGCCGACGCCGTGGGTGCGCGCATGCTGGTAGCTTTTCCGCAGCAGGAAGCCGAAGGTGATGCGCGGCCCCGCCGCTCCGGGCAGGGGAGCGGGCCGCTGGCCTGCGGACTGCAGCCACGCCCGGTCGTTGAGCACGATGCCGCAATCCTCCAGCGTCAGCCCGCGCCAGGCCTGTGCCTCCGTCTCGCCGCCCGGCGCGTGCCTGGCCACCAGCTCGGCATAGCAGCCGGCGAGCCAGCGGCAATGTTCGTCCAGGCCGACATAGAGGCTGGCGTCGATATTGGCGCGCATGCGCGCCAGGCGCTCCGGTTCCAGGCTCAGCGTTTCGAGCAGATCCACGACGGGGCCGGATTCGTCCACCGGCACCTTGAAGCCATTGACGCCATCGCGGACGCGCTCGCCGAGGGCGCCGATGTCGGCGACGATCGGGATCAATCCGCATTGCCAGGCTTCCGAAAGGGTCAGACAATAGGTTTCCGGCCAGACGGAGAGATGCAGGCTGACCGCCATGCCGGCCAGGCGGCGGGCGACATCATCGTTGTCGTAGGGGCCATGCACCACGACGTTGCGGCAACCCTGGGCGGCCAGGGCCTCCCGATGGCCGTCGTCCAGGCGGCCGAAAATATGGAACTCGACGGGGCATTCGCGCATCAGGAAGAAGATTTCCATGAGCGCGCGCGCGCCCTTGAGTTCGGTGAAGTTGCCGAGGATGGCCACCTTGAGGGGCGGCGCGGCCGCCGCCGGGGCGGCCGTCGCGGAGTTCGCGCCGGCGGGGACGCCCATGATGCGCATCCTGCTCGCCAGTTGCGGATGGACCGCCGAGTAGATGTCCGCCACGGATCTGGCATTGACCTGCAGGATGTCCGCCTGGCCCAGGGTGCGGCCGAAGAAATTGCGCCGCTTCGCCTGGCTGCCGGCGGCGGCGGCGCGGCGCGACAGCAGGCAGGCGTCGCAATTGCTCGCGCCGCGCTCGGCGGTGCGGCAATACCGGCCGCGGTGGTCGATGAGGTTGAATTCCTCGCACACCCCGTAATAGTCGTGCAGGCTGAAGATCGAAGCCACTCCCAGAGCACGCGAGATGAAGGGCAGGGAAGGCACGTGCCCGAGCAGGTGCTGGAAATGGACGGCGGCGATGCCGTGCCGCAGCAGTACCTTCGCGAAGGCGGCCTCGTGCTCAGGCGACGAAAGCAGACTCGGGGCCAGTTCGTTGCCCAGACGGACGGTTTCCAGCACTTGGTGCCGCTCGTCGCAGACGTGATAGGCATTGCCCGGGCTGCGTCCGTCGACGCGGGCGGGAACGTAGTAGAGGAACTCGTAGCGTGCGCCGAGCCGTTGCGCCAGCAGGGACTGATAGACCTCGACGCCACCGAAGGGCTGGACGCCGTAGAGGTTGTGCGTGACCATCAGCACGCGCGGCCGGGCGGGAGGCGCGCTGGCCGGGAGCGGCGCCGGACCGGGGCCGGCGATGGCCGCGAGGAGCGTATCGACGCGATGGCGGTAGAGATGCGTCGTCCGTACCCGATGCTGTGCGGCGCGGGCGATGGCCTCGCGTTCCTCGGGATGGGCGAGGTAATGGTTCAGCTTGTCGAGGCATTCCGCCGCGCCGCGGAAGCCGACGAACTCGCTGCCCTCGGCGAGGAAGGCCTCGGTGCCCGGGATGCTCGTATCCACGAGCTGGAAGCCGCCGGCGAGGGCGGTCTCGAACAACCGCGGCCCCGGTGTTTCGGCGGCGCCCTTGCCGCCGGAGCCGGAGAAGTCGCGGTGGATGGTCAGCACCACGCGGCTGCGGTTGGCCAGGCGCGCGAATTCGCTGTTCGGCACGCGCCAGGAGTACTCGCTCGGCGCCAGCGGCAGGTCGAAGGACGGCAGGTGGGGATTGGTCGGTAAGGCGATCTTCGCCTTGAGGCCGCCGATGCCCTCGAATAGCCGCCGCAGCAGCGCGACCCGGTTGGGCCAGGCCGTGCCGGCGAAGAACAGATCGTAGCGGTAATGGCCGGCCGCCTCGCTGCCGACTTCGTGGGCATGCAGGGCCGGGCAGGCGGCGAGCGGCAGATGGCGGCCCTTGTCGCCGTAAGCCGATGCGCAGGCCGCGTCGTTGGTGAATACCAGATCGAAAAGATCGGCGTTGGCGCGGTTGATGCCCAACTCGTAGGGATCCTCGGTGATCCACAGGGCACTCCTGCCGCAGCGCGCGCGCAGCCGGGCGCAGAGCGGGCGATCCAGCTCCTCGCCGTCGAAGGCGAGAAAGAGGTTGCAGCCGTGGCGTGCCGCAAGATCGAGTGCCGAGGCGTAATCGGCCTTCACGACACACCCGACGTCCGGGTGCGCGGACAGCGCATCGCGGATCGCCAGGCAGATGTAGTGGTTCGGATTGGAGCGTTTGGTATCGAGCAGCAACACCCGATGGCGTTCGATGGTCACGTGCGGAGTCGAGTCTTGTCGTGCGGGACGGCGGTGGCGGATTTTCTCATACGGTCAGCCATTGCCGCCGCCCAGCCGAGCCTTCAGCCAGCGCAGCGGGCGGGTGATGCGCCACGACAGGGATCGATAGGTGGCATCGAGCTCGCGGCGTGCGCCGGCAAGCTCGTTTTCCACCGCCGCGCAATGGGCGCGCAAACCATCGATCTGGTGGCGCGAATCCGCGACTGTCGCATCGAGGGTCGCGTGGACGCCGGCGAGCTCGGACGCAGTGGTTTCCTGCAGGATTTGCACCCGCCGGTGCGCTTCTGCCAGCGCTTCGATCCGGGCGGCACTGAAGGCCAGCATGCCTTCGATATCCTCGCCGGTCCATAGGTGCCGCCACTTGTCGAAGATCGCCTGGCGCCGCCGGCGGACCTGATCGCGGTCCGCGCGCAGGCCGACCTGCGATTCGCCGAGGGCGCGGTAGAGGCCGCCGATATTGTCCACATGCAGGAAATCGGTGTGCCGCGCCGCCTGCAGCCAGAAATCCCAGTCCTCGTAGTGGTCGAGACTCTCGTCGAAGCGGCAGCCGCGGCGCGGCAGCTCGGCCGAGAACAGCACGGCGTGGATGGGCATGAAGTTGCCCTGCATGAGCTTCGACCGGTCGAAATCCTCGTTCATCGCGACGGCGGCATCCCCGCCGTCGCGATGAACGAGGCGGATGCCGCCGTAGGCGGCTAGGGCCTTGCCGTCCCGCCGCAGCGCTTCGACCAGCGCCGCCACGTGGGGCGGCAGCAGCAGGTCGTCGTCGTCGAGGAACATCAGATAGTCGCCGCGCGCCTCGACCAGGCCGACGTTCGCCGCGCGGCTGCGCGGCAGCGGTGCGTTTCGGTCCACCAGCCGCAGCGGATAATCGCCACAGGCAGGAGCAAGCGCCCCATGGCCATCGCCGCGCGCATTCACCACGACCACCTCGATATGGGGATAGGTCTGCAGGGCGACGGAATCCAGCGCATCCGCCAGCGTGGGACGATCCATGCTGCGGATTACGATGCTGACCAGCGGCAGGTCGACCGCGCCGACGGTGGCGACGCCCCGGACCGCGCGCCGCCTGTGTTCCGAGGCGAAAACGCTCAAGTGGTCGCGTACGATGTCGGCGGCGCCGACGACCTCGAAGGCTTCCGCCGCGACCACTTCGGGCGGCAGGGTGTAGGCGCGGAAGCGGTTGAGCGCCTCGATCTGCTCGTCGTAGCGCTGGCGCGTGAGCTGGGAGGCGAAGCAATGCATCGCCGCGTGCTTTTTCTCCAGCAGATCGCCGATATCCACCAGCGTGTTGGGGCGCAGCGGCACGCCGATCTCGTAGAGGGCCAGGCGCACGCCGACGCCGATGCGGCGCACCGCCTCGATCGCCGCCATGGCCAGGGCGCTGTGATCAGGATGGGCCTCGCAAGGCGAGGGGGCGAACACCAGGTCGGCGTCGCGGGCGCGGATCGCCGCGACAACGCGGTCGACCAGCGCTTCGCCATAGCGCAGGGTCCGGTCGGGAATGCGCCAGAATTCGGGCGCGGGAACGCCCAGCACGGCGGCGGCGGCGCGGCTCTCGGCCTCGCGCGTGGCGACGAGCGTGGAGCGGTCCGCCGCTTCGGCGCAGAAGCCGCCGTCCGTGGCGACGACCACATGGACCGGAATCCCGGCGGCCGCATGGCGCGCCAGCGTCCCGCCACAGCCGAAAACCTCGTCGTCGGGATGGGGGGCCAGCACCAGCACCGAACGCGCGGGAATTTCCCGCACGGCCTGGTAGGGGATGAGCTGCTGTTCGGTCACGGGGATTTCGGCATGCTCAGTGGAAGTCGGTATCGCCGCCGGTCAGCCACCACTTGCCGGCGATCTCGTCCTGTGCGGGTCCCGGAGTCCAGTTGTTGGCGGGAACCACCACGTCGATATCGCTCACGCGCGCTTCCGGCGGCAAGAGGAAATGGGGCAGGATGTTGTCGGCCAGCCAGGCGAACAGTTCTCCCGCGCCCATGGCCGCCGCGACGCGCCGGGCGTGATGGACGAGCCGGGGCATCGCGGCGAGCGCTCCGACGGCATCGAGCAGTTCGCAACGCGCACCGGTTTGCAGGACAAGCAGTCCCAGCGGCCGCCGGCCGAAGCGGCTCTCGGCCAGGAAGATGCGGTAGCGCTTGTCGGGATGTTCCGCATAGCGATGGCGCAGGTAGGCGGCGTCGCGCGCGCCGACGATGAAGGCATCCATGCTCGCATGCATCGCCTCCCAGCAGGCGTCCGCAGCCGCGGCGCCGGCCTTCGTGCCGACATCGATTTCGCGAATCCGGTAACGCAGGCTGGGACGGGATAGCACGGCTGGCCAACTCACTTCTTGGATTCTGGCGATTGCGCCGGTATATAAACCCAGGCGCCGGGGAAGCTCGTACGCTTTTTTGTTGGGAAATCCTACACCCAGCAAATGGGGGGCGCCATAGCCGAGTTCGTGTTCCAGGAACGTGGCGGCCGCGAGGAATACGGGGCCCCGGCGCGTCAGGGTGCCGCGATCGGATTCCGCGACCATCAGGTCGCAGGCCTGGAAGGCGCGCTCCGGCCGCCCGAACATGGAGATTCTTCGGCTCGTCCCGCCGTAGTGGGCGACCAATTGGCCGTCGTGCCGCCAGATCCCGATACCGGCCCCGCGCCCGTCCCCGTATTTCCAGTGCCAGTGGTCCGTACTCATCTCATGGCCGAAGACCTGGGCGAACAGGGCGCGCATCTCCGCCGCGCGCCCCGCGCCGATGATGCGGCCGGGCCGCCATTGCGGCCGCGCGCCGCGCGCGAAGCGCAGCAGGCGATAGCCGTAATGGCCGTCGGCGTAATTCGCGGCGTAGCGGCGATTCGAGGCATTGAGGGCATCGATCTGCTCCGCGCTCAAGGCGAGTTCGCCGCGCAGGCGGTCGGCATGGCGCCCGACGGCGGCGAGCAGCCAGTCGAGGGTCGGCGTTGCCGCGGCGGAAAGGTCGACCTCCTCGGTCAGGCCGAATCCGAAGCGTTCGGCCAGGGCGATGAAGTGCGGCAGATAGTGCAGGTTCTCGCGGTTCGGCGCATCGCGCCGCAGCGAGAATTCGTCCATGACGAATACTTCCCCGTCGGCGGCAAGCAGCCGGTCGGCGCCCTCGAACAGATCGACGGGATCAATGTATTGGGCGCTTTCCTGGAACAGGATCAGGCCCCAGTGGCCAGGATCGGCGGAAAAATCCTCGAAGCGCGTTTGCACCAGCGGCGCGGTGCCGAGGCGCGCGCCCGCGTGGCGAATCTGCGCCGCGTCGGGTGTGATGCCGGTGGTCGCGTAGCCGGCGGCGAGCAGGCGCGCGAGGGTGGTGCCGAGGCCGATGCCGACATCGAGCGTCTTGCACGGTGGCGGCAGGCGGTTCCAGAGCAGTTCGGCGGCACGCCGCTGCGCGACCCCGGCGGATTCCCCCGGCTGCTCGAACATGCCGTAGTGCAGATACTCCACCCCGCCATCTTCGAGTTCGATGATGCGGGCGTAGACGTTCAGCGGGAAGCTGAAGTCGGCTGTCGGGGCGGCGGCGGTCATGGCGATTCCAGTTCCCAGCGATGCGGGTGTGCGATCAGCCCCTGTTCGAGGCCGGACTGCTCGACGGTGATGCGCGCCGCCTCGGCGACCTGTTCGTGGGCGAACAGCCCCTGTTCGTCGAGCAGCCAGACATGGACGCAATATACGCCGCGCAACAGCAACAGCGGCCGGTATTCGAGCGTCGCATGACCGGCACCGCGCGCGTCGGCGGCCAGCGGCAGGCCATCGTTCTGCGTGCTGCTGCTGGCGATCCAGCGGCCGTCCGGCGCCAGCAGCGCCACCGCGACGGCGAGCCTCTCGCCCGGCTGGGCGGCGAAGTCGACGCGCACGCTCAGGCAGCTCGTGCCGCTTTGCGCCACGGCGCCGGCCACGCCATCGACCCGCACATCGACGGCGGTGATGCGCGCATGGCGGTCCGCCGCCACCGCCGGCGGTGGCGCGCAGGCCGCGCCTGGCGCCGCTTCCGCTCCGGCCGCCCGGTCGAGGAATACGTTGTACTCGCGGATCACCTCGGCCGGCTCGCCTTGCGCCCGGATGCTCCCGCCTTCCAGCCACAGCGCGCGGTTGCAGAGCGCCTCGACCTGATACATCGAATGCGAGCAGAACAGGATGGTCGCGCCCCGGTCGCGCAGGCTCATGATGCGCTCGAAGCTCTTGCGCGCGAACTGGCCGTCGCCCACCGAAAGCGCCTCGTCGATCACCAGGATGTCCGGGGCGACGCTGGTCGAAATGGAAAACGCCAGCCGCACGTACATGCCACTCGAATAGGTCTTGACGGGCTGGTCGATGAAATCGCGGATGCCGGAGAAGTCGACGATGGCGTCGAAGCGCGCGTCGATCTCGGCCGGTGTCAGGCCAAGCACGGCGGCGGCGAGATAGACGTTCTCGCGGCCGGAAAATTCCGGATTGAATCCGGCGCCGAGTTCGAGCAGGGCCGCCACGCGGCCATTCACCCGCACGGCGCCCGCGGTCGGCGCCAGCGTGCCGCAGATCAGTTGCAGCAGCGTCGACTTGCCGGCGCCGTTGCGGCCGACGATGCCGAGCACCTCGCCATGGCCGACCGCGAGGTTGATGTCGCGCAACGCCCAGAATTCGCGGTAATACTTACGCCGGCCGCGCCAGAGCATCTGCTTCAGGCGGTCGGCGGGTTTGTCGAACAGCGTGTAGCACTTCGACAGGTTTTGTGCGCGGATCGCCTGCTCAGATGACATCGGCGAATCCTTTGCGCGTGGCGGCGAACCAGCGCGCGCCCAGCCAGGCGACACAGGCGGCAAGCGCCGCGTACCCGAGCAGGGCCAGCCAATCCGGCCACAGGCCGTCGATCAGGACGCGGCGCAACTGCTCGATCGGCAGGGTCAGCGGATTAAGATTGAGAATCGGATGCCAGCGCTCCGAAAGGGATTGCACGGGATAGAACACCGGCGAAAAGAACATCAGGGGCGTGACCGCCATGCCGACGATCTGCCCGCTGTCGCGCAGGTAGACGCCGAGGGAGGCGAGCAGCCAGGTCAGGCCCAGCAGCAACGGCAGGAAGGCGGCGACCACCAGGGGCAGGGCCAGGATCGTGACCGGCAGCCCGCCGCGCGCGATCAGCACGGCGGCGGCGAGGACCGCCAGGTTCACCGCCATGTGGAAGATGCCGGCCAGGATCGCCGACCAGGGCAGGATCTCCAGCGGGAAAACCACCTTCTTCACCAGGTTGGGCTGGTCGACGACCAGGCGCGGGGCGCGCGTCACGGTTTCGGCGAACAGGTTGAACATGATCAGGCCGGCATAGACCTGCAGCGCGAAGGCGATGTTGCTGTCCTCGGCGAAGCCGCCCCGGCCCGAGGCCGGCCAGCGCGCGTTGAACACCTCGCGAAAGACGAAGGTGTACACCGCGAGCATCAGCAGTGGCGTAAGGAAGGACCAGCCCAGGCCCAGCAGCGATCCCCGGTAGCGCGACAACACGTCGCGCCGGGCGAACTGCCAGATCAGCGAGCGCAGCTGGAAGGGGAGGAAGTAAGTCGAGAGACCGGACAAGACTGTCCTCGGAAAGTGAAAAGGCGAAATTATAGTGCGGTCGGTTAATGGCATTGGCGGGTTTCGGCCCCCTCTCCCGCGAGGGGAGAGGGGCTTGATGTGGCATATCCATGACAACAGGACAGGCCCAAGTCGAGCGCGCGGCGAGCAGCCCTCCCCTCTCTCCTCGCGGGAGAGGGGCCGGGGGAGAGGGGACTCACCCCCCGCCCTTGTCCGCCTTCGGCGGCTCCGCCCGGCCGGCGGCGACGTCTGCGAGGTAGCCCGGGTCGGTCACGGCCAGCGCGTTGCCTTCGCGCCTGAGGATGCCGCGTGTCTGCAGCACCTGGAATACCCGGGTTACCGTCTCGCGGCTGGTGTTGATCATGATGGCGATTTCCTGGTGGGTGGGCGCCTGGGGGATGCTCGCCGGCCCGCTGCCGCTGTTCTCGACCAGCAGCGCGAGCTGCGCGCAGACCCGCTGCGCCGGGTTCGACAGGCCCAGCAGGGTGCGCTGCGCGGAAACCTGGCGCAGGCGGGTGGCGAGCCGCATCATCAGCTGCTCGGCGACGCTGGGGATCGAGAGCATCAGGGTGCGCGCCTCCTGGCGGGGCAGCACGGCGATTTTCGCCTTGGCGACGGCGATCATGAATTCCGGTTGTGGTTTCGCATCGATGACGGCAAGTTCGCCGAAATAGTCGCCAGAATCGACGAAATAAAGCCCGACTTCGCGGCCATCGACGGTAAAATCCACGGCCTGGAGCCGACCTTCGAGTAGAAAGCAGAGCGCGTGGCCGGGCTCCCCCTTGTTGAACACCACCTCGCGGCGCGCCAGTTCGCGCAGGGTCATCTGCCCGCCGAGGCGAGACAGGTCCTCGCGCGGCAGGCCGCGCAGCAGGGCGAGTTCTTGCAGGACAAGGGGCGACAGGGACATGAAAAGTCGGCGCTGGTGGTACGGTGAATGCTGCCAAGCTTATCCCGACTTTCGGCGCGGGCTGGCCGGCATTGGCCGGTCAAGCATGGCGGCCGCAGCCAAAAGTCGGTGCTGATAAAGCAACTGCGCTACAAGGCGGTCGAGCAAAAACGCTCTCCCCGCCGTAGCGGATGGTGGAGCGGTGGCGCGGCGCGGGCGGCGCCGCTCAAGGTCGTTAATGTGCGGTGTACTTGCGTGGCGAACATGTGATGGCGCGCACAACATGCCTTACGCCATAAGAGGATAATTTGGAAATTGCCCGTTCTAACATGGGGGCCAAAAATGATACTGCGAAATAAAACACGGTTCGACTGGCTGATTGCCATTTGCATGTTCTGCCTGTCCGGCACCGCGCTGGCCGCGACGCCGGTCGGCGAGATTTCTCTCGTCATCGGCGCGGCGCGCGTGACCGGCGAGACCGGCAACAGCGCCGCCGTGCAGCGCGGTCTGCCGGTTTTTCCGGGCGACCGCATCGAGACCGAAGAGGGCGGCCACGTCCATCTGCGCTTCGTCGATGGCGCCTTCGTCAGCGTGCGTCCCGGTAGCCGCCTGCGCATCGAAACCTACCGCTACGATCCCGCCAATCCGCAGGACAGCGCGATCCGCTTCCAGCTCGAACAGGGCGTGGCGCGCTCCATCACCGGCAAGGGTGGCGAGGCGGCGCGCGAGCGCTTCCGTCTCAACACGCCGATCGCCGCCATCGGCGTCAAGGGCACCGATTTCGTCGTCCAGGCGGCCGACGAGAACGTGCGCGTCGCCGTGCATTCCGGCGCCATCGTCATGGCGCCGCTCGGCGAAGGTTGCGCCTCCGACGCCTTCGGTCCCTGCCAGACCGATGCGGCGCGCATCTTGTCCGCCGACATGGGGCGGGTCATGCTCGAATTCAATCGCCAGCAGGGCACGCCACGCGTGGTCCCGGTCAATGGCCAGATCGCCGTCGACAAGGCCGCGCCGGCCGCCGAGGAGCCGCGTTCCTCGGTCCTGCACCGCAACGAGGCCAGCGCCGAAACCCTGGCCGCGAAGACCGTCGATGCCGGGCGGGACATTTCCGTTCCGCAACTGCCGCCCTCCGTGCTGGTGTGGGGGCACTGGCGGGATCCGCTGCCCGGCGACGCGACCGTCGGCTACCATGAGGGTCGCCAGGACGGCGAGCGCACCATGGTCACCGGCAACGAGTACTACATGCTGTTCCGCCCCACCTCCCAGTCCTCCGGCACGCTGCCGCGCGACCTGGGGCGCGTCGACTTCGCCCTGCGCGATTCCCAGGTCCATTTCATCCCGACCGGCGGCACGGGCTCGCTCGGCAGCACGCGCAACGGCTGGCTCAAGGTGGATTTCGGCGCGCGGAAGTTCGAGACCGGGCTGACCATGAGCCACCAGTCGGGAGGCACCGCCCAACTCGCCGCCGCGGGCTCGGTCGAACGGAACGGCAAGTTCCTCTACAGCAACAATGCGGGCACCCGCCTGTCCGGCGGCATCACGCTGGATGGTCAGGAAGCCGGCTACACCTTCGTGCGCGATGTGGCGAACGGCAAGTTCGTCGGCATCACCCGCTGGGTGCAGTGACCCGACTCCAGCCCTGAACCGCATGTCGAATCCGCCCAGCGCCAAGCCGAACGCCAGCCCCTGGCGCAACAGGTGGCTGGCGCTCGCCGCCGCCCTGCTGGCGGCCCTGGCGCTCAAGGGTTTGGCGCCCGGCCTGTTCGAGGGCATCGACGAGCGCTCCGGCGAATGGGCCTGGCGCCTCGCGGCGGGCGCGGCGGGCGGCGAGGAGCGGCGCGTGGTCATCGTCGATATCGACGAGGGCAGCCTTGCGCGCGTGGGTGCCTGGCCCTGGTCGCGCCAGCGCATGGCCGAACTGCTCGATAAATTGTCCGCCGCCGGCGCCGGTCCGGTCGCCTTCGACGTCGTCTTTCCCGACGCCCGCCCAGGCGATGCCGCGCTGGCCGCCAGCCTGAAGCGCCATCCGGCGGTGCTCGCGCAAATCTTCTCCCTGGACAACGTCACGCCCGCCGCCGGCCAGTTGCAAGGCGCCATGGCCGGTGTCGGCTGCGTTCCGCCCGTGCCCGAGGCGGCGGGCTTCATCGGCAACACCCCCGCCCTGCAGGCGGCGGCCGGCCACATCACCCCGCGCATCGCGCCGGATGGCGCCGTGCGCAAGATTCCCGCCCTCGTTTGCCGCGACGGCCAGGCTTATCCCGCGCTGGGCCTCGCCACCCTGATGCAGGCAACCGGGGCGCGCGACGGCTTCGGCCTGTTCCCCGGCGCCGGGCTGCTCGAACCGGCCTGGCGCCTGAGCCATCCGGTCCTGCCCGGCGCCGGCATTCCCCTCGACCGCGGCGGCGACATCCGTCTCTCCTATCGGCTGCCGCGCCAGGCCTTTATCTCCATCCCGGCCGCCGACGTCCTCGAAGGTCGCGCCCCCGTCCATCTGCTGCGCGGCGCCTGGGTGCTGGTCGGCGCCACCGCCTTCGGGCTGGGCGACGTCGTGCCCACGCCCCATGGCGGCGCCGTGGGCGGAGTGGAAGTGCACGCCCAGTTCATCTCCGCCCTGCTGGACGACCGGCTGCCCTACAGCCCGAACGGCGCCGGCGCCATCGGCCTGGGCCTCGCCCTGCTGGGCGGCGCGCTCTGCCTGCTGGTCGCGGCGGGCGCCCGCCGCATGCCGGCGCCGGAGAGCGGCCGGCGCCATCCGGTGCAACTGCCGGTCTGGGCCTTGCCGCTGGCCGCCACGCTGTTCACCCTGCTCCTGCTGGCCGTCCATGTCGGCCTGCTGCTCGGCCGCAACCTCTGGCTGGGCTGGTCCTGGCCGGCTGGCTTCGTGCTGTTCGCCGGCATGCTGCTGGCGGCGGTCGAGCACGCGCGCACCCGCTTCGAGCGCGAGCGCCTCTACGGCAACCTTTCCGCCTATCTGCCCGCCCCGGTCGCGCGCGAAATCGCCTTCAACGAGGTCACCGGCGCCATCGAGGCCGAGCGGCGCGAGATCAGCGTGCTGTTCGTCGATATCCGCAATTTCTCCGCCTACTGCGAAGGCCGGCCGCCCGACGAAACCGCCGCCCTGCTCCAGGCCTTCTTCACCACCGCCTCCCGCGTCATCAAGGCCCATGGCGGCGTGATCGAGGAATACGTCGGCGACGCCGTCATGGCGATCTGGAACGCCCCCACCCCCTGCCCCGATCACGCCGTGCGCGCCTTCGCCGCCGGCAACGCCTTGATCGAGGCCTGCGGACGCCTCTTTCCCGAAATCCCGCCGCCCGGCCTCGAACCCCTGGCCGTCGGCGTCGGCCTCGAAACCGGCGAGGCCCTGGTGGGTTCCTTCGGTCCGGCCGACCGGCGCACCCATGCGGCCCTGGGCGAAACCGTCACCGTCGCCGCGCGCCTGACCGCCATGACTGGCGAACTCGCCCATCCCCTGCTGGTGGGCGAGAAGGCGGCGGAACGGCTCGCCGCCCATGCTGCCTCCCCCGATCTCCCGCACCTGGTCAGTCTGGGCAGTTTCCTGCTCGAAGGACTGCGGCGTCCGCGCCAAATATTTGGGATCGGCGTCGATGATGCGCGCCAGGCCGAGCCAGCTACCGTTGTCCCGTTGATGGCGCGCCGCGGGTAATATGTCGGCTTGATAAGCCGGCCTCATCCAATGTTTCAAAACTACTGCCGGACGCTCGCCTGTCTGATGCTTCTCTTGAGTCAGCCGGATCTGGCGAGCGCCAATGCGCCTGTCGATCGTCCGATTTGCCCCGGCAATGCCGGCGAGCCGCTGCCGCCGGCGGGCGAGTTGCCGGCGCTGGCCGAGCGGCTCGCCCGCTTCGAGCAGGACTGCGAGGGCGACGCGGGCTTTCTTGCCTATCGCGGCGCGGTGCTGCTTGAGCTCGGGCAGGCGGAGGCGGCGGCGGCCCTGCTCGAACGGGCGCTGCTGATCGCGCCGGACCATGCCGGCGCCCAGGTTGACTATGCGCGGGCGCTGGCCGCCCTGGGCGATGCCAACGCCGCGCGGTCGCTCGTGGATAACCTGCTGGCCCGCGACGACGTGCCCGGCGGCCTGCGCGAGCAGTTGCGAGATTGGCAGCGCTTCATCGGCCGGGACCAGGACACCTCGGCCTGGCAGACCGGCGGCAGCCTGACCCTGCGCGCGGGGGGCGAAACCAATCTGAACAGCGCTCCCGCGCGCGGCAGTCTCGACCTGACCCTGCCCGACGGCCCGGTCAGCCTGCCGCTCGCCAAGGGCAGCCGCGCCCGGGGCGGCGGCGCCCTGCTCGCCGAAGCCGGCGTGCAGGCCGGTCGCAATCTCGCCGGCGGCGGACGCCTGCAACTGCTGGGCGACATCCGCGGCCGGCATGCGCCGGACAGGAGCGAGACCGACTACCAGCAATACGAGGCCCTGGCCGTGCTCACCCTGCCGGAGGCGGTGGCAAACAACGCCCACCCCCGGGCCGCGAACCAGTTCAGCCTGGGCGCCAGCCGGCTCGACTATGGCGGCGAGCAGCTATATGAAGCCCAGCGCCTCGGCGCGGCACGCATCCTGCAGACCGGGCCCTGCCTGACGGGGGCGAGCGTGGATCTGGAAAACCGCCACTTCCCCACCTCCACGAACCTCGACGGCCGCTTCGTCGGGCTCGGCGGCAGCCTGCGCTGCCCGCTCGGCGATGCGCGCGTCAGCCTGCTCGGCCGCCTCGGCCTGGACCGTGCCGCCGAAAAAAGCCGGCCCGGCGGCGACCAGCGGCGCTGGGACCTGCGCCTCGCCTACTCCCGCCCCCTGGCCGGCGGCGAGCTCGATGCCGAAATCAGCCTCGGGCACCAGGGCGACGCCGAGGCCTACAGCGAAATCCTGGAGAACGGCGCCCGGCGCAAGCTGGCGCGGCTGGCCTTGCGCGCCGAATGGGCCGTGCCGCTGCGCAAGGGGCTCGACGGCATCGTCGCCTTCGAGGCGTCGCGCCAGAGCAGCAACATCCCCCTTTTCGACATCGACAATGCCGCCCTGTGGCTGGGCGGGCGCTGGTCCTGGGGGAATTAACTTGAAGTTGCCCTGCCAACCCATTCATCCGGCGTGTGAAAATTTCGCAACAACAACTTCCGCTTCTTGTGATGCCGGTCACAAGCCCTGGGGGTTAACCGCTATACTATGCAGCCGTGGTTAAAGGGCGGGGTTGCGCCAGTTGTACCGGTCAGCCCAAGGTGACACGTGAGCCTGCGCTGGACATGCCGGCGCAAGTGAGCGCGGCCCGGCCTTGAAACCCGAGACGTCTCGGTTTTTATTTTTTCACTAGGAGAAAACTATGTCTTTGATTGGCAATCCCGATACCCCTGCAAGTTACGTTGCTGATTACATGCAAGCTTGCGTCGGCATGTTCGGTATTCCCGCCGGCGGCTTCACCAGCGATATCGAAACCTACGGTGCCGCCACCAACTACAACGTCGAGTCCCTCTACGCCGCCATGCTGAACAGCACCATCGGCCGCTCGATCTATGCACCGGGCAGCTCGAACGAGTCGTTCGCCACCAAGCTGGTCGACAAGGTCGGCGGCAGCCTGCTGTCGGACGCCGACAAGGCGGCCGCGATTGACGAAGTCCAAGCCCTTCTGGATGGTGGCCTGTCCCAGGCCGCGACCGCGATGGCTGTCGTCGAGTTCGTCGCCGGTCTTGAGACCTCCGATGAGACCTTTGGCGCCGTTGCTCAGCAGTTCCAGAACCGCATCGAGATCGCGAACTACTACACGTTCTCCTCGACGAACCCCTCGAGCACCCTCTCCACGCTGACCTCTGTTCTTTCTGGTGTATCAAACACCACCGACGTTAGCGATCCTGCAGATTATCTGGACACCGTGACCGATCCTGGTGTTTCCACGGGTCAGAATTTCACGCTAACTACTGCTGCGGACAGCATTATCGGTACCACTGGTAACGATACGATTAGTGGTGCGGTTGGCTCTTCGACGACGTTCAATGTTACCGATACCATCAGTGGTGGCACTGGAACTGATACCTTTGCTATCACCTTCGATGGTGCGAGCCCGGCAATGCCGGCTGCAACAATCACTGGCGTTGAAGTCTTTAAGATTCGCGACGTTGGTAATACCGCTGCCCTGACCGCCGACTTCAACCTCATCTCTGGTGAGACCGAAGTCTGGAATGATCGCTCCACCAATGCTGGCGGGGATACAACTTTCTCCAATCTGGCGACCGGGACCAAGGTTGGCATGATCGGTAATGCTGGCGCCACGACCATGAACAAGTTTGTGTTCGGCTATGCTACTGGTACAAGTGCTGTCAATCTGCATCTGGCCGATGGTGTCAAGCAAACCGCAGCTACTGGTGCGATTTCTAGCGCATCGACCGCCACCACGATGACGATCACCTCGACTGGTTCGACGGCTACCGCCCCGAACACCGTCGGTCAAATCGACATCACTGGCGACAAGCTGACCTCCGTGACCATCGATGCCCAGACCGCTCTGAAGATCGACGGCACTGCTGGCAACGGCGGCCTGCTCGGTTTCGATTCCGCCTCCACGGCTGCCACCATGACCATCACCGGCGCAGGCACGGCCAATGTTGGTGAGCTGGATACCAACCTGGACGTGCTCGATGCTTCCGGCAACACCGGTGGCGTGACCGCAACCCTGATTGCCGCTGGCCAGAAGGTTACCGGTGGCTCCGGTAACGATACCATCTACACGCTGGCGGGCAACACCGCCATGACGCAAGTCGTGGATGCTGGTGCCGGTACGGCCGACAAGCTGATCGTGACGGCTACCACCGCGGTTGACACCACGACCGAAGGCAACTTCTTCAAGAACTTCGAAGTGCTGCAGGTTCAGGACAACACATCCGCTGATATCAGCAAGATCTCTACCTACAACACCTTCGATAAGATCATCGTCAATCAGTCCAGCACCAACGCGACTGGTGTCACCAACATGAATGCCACGCAGGCAGCCAACATTACTCTGCTGGCAGCTGGTGGTACGGGCGCGATCACCCTTGATATCAAGGATGCCAGCGTGAACGGCCAGATCGACACCCTGAAGATCACGGCGGACGATGGCGTTGCCACCACCAGCTCCTCCTTCACCATGACGGCTCCGGTGATGACGGGTATCGAAAATCTGGAACTCACCAGTAACGAAACCGGTGTGACGGTCTCCGCGCTGACCAGCGCTGTTGGCCTGACCAGCGTCAAGACCTTCGGTTCCGCTACGCAGACCATGACGACCGGTGCGGTGACCTTCGCGCTGAACTCGGTGTTCGATTTCTCCGGTACCACCGGTGCCGTGTCGTTCGATGCCTCTGCTGCCACGACTGCCGGTCTGACCATCAAGGGTAGCTTGACGGCTGCTAACACCCTCAAGGACACGACCCTGGCTGACGTAATTGTTGGCGGCGCGAAGCTGGATGCCATCACCTACCAAGGCGGTGCTGACAGTATCACCCTTGGCGCCTATGGCGACACCTTCAGCTTCAACAGCATCTCCGGTTCCACCAAGTTGGGTACTGCCCCGACGTTCAAGCTGGTTGCCGCCGACTCCCAAGTCAAGGCGGGTGCCACCGGTGCCTTCACGGCAGCGACGGCGTATGACTCGACTCTGACCGACAAGATCACTGGTGTACTGAATGCGACCTATGCCACTAATGCTGGTACGAAGTTCATCATCGATACCGATGTGGCAGCAAGCGGCGTTACGTTCGGCACCTCGCTGACCTTCGGTACGACCACGGTGGCTACCGCCGGCGACTTCTTCGTGTTGGACAACAACGCGAACGAGGCCAGCACGGTCTACGTCTTCCAGGACAGCAACGGTAACGGCAAGATCGATGCTACCGGCGACTTGATGGTCATGGTGGTGGGCAGCGCTCAATTCACCTCGGACGAGTTCGCTGTCTCCTCTGGCAACCTGGTGATGCAGACGACCTAATCCGCAGCTTTTCTTGCGGTTCGTCAAGAGCCGCGCCACGGATTCCGTGGCGCGGCTTTTTTCATGAGTGGGATTATTTATTTGTTAGCTGGTTCGAGGCGCCATGACAAAGTCGAAATCTTCATCACACCACAATAGCAAGTTTCGGTCAAATCCAAAGGCAGCCAGTACAAATAAATATGAAATACGGTCTAAGATACAAACGCCATCGGACCTTAACGCTATTCAGTCTTTGTTATCCGCAGCAAAGCTGAAACTAACGCAAGGTCGCCCAGGTGAAGCGGCAAATGACCTTGCCCAAGCTGAATCATTGGCACCTAAGGATGCAAAGATTCAGTTGCTACTGGGAAATGCTTACCACTTTGCTGGAAATATTCCAGCCGCCAGCCGCTGCTATCAAGAAGCAGTCACATTAGATCCGGATAACGCAACGGCGCTTAACAATCTGGCGTACACACTTACGGCCTTTAATCGGCATCAAGATGCGGCGGAGTTGCTTTTCCGTGCGGTAAGCATCCGTCCTGATTATGCTACTGCACATATCAATCTTGCCGCAGCCTACAAATACATATTCCGTCATATTGGTTCGCTGACGCACTACCTCAAAGGTGTTGAGTTGGCCCCGCAAAATGCCAGCGGCTATCAGGGTGTTGCAAGTGAGTTGAGCCACCTCTCGGACTATGCGGAAGTCCTAAGCTACGGTGATCGCGCATTAGCCCTGTCGCCCAATGATGCGGACATCTGGGAAAACCGGCTCTATACGTTGAGTTACCACCCGGATTTAAGTGCTGGAGAGATTTATGGGGAGTTTGAGCGGTGGGGTAATCGCTATGCTGAACCGGTAGTGGATTATTCGAAGCACGACCGGACGGTGGGGCGGCGGCTGCGGATAGGTTACGTATCGC
>JANJVS010000225.1 GCA_024709955.1 Rhodocyclaceae bacterium | reverse complement strand
TTCTTGGCGCCGTTTTGTTCGAGGTAGGTCTTGGCGCGCAGGCCGAGGTCGGCGGTCTTGACCTGGTATTGCCAGATCTGCTCAGCCCACAGCGACGCGTTCTCCCAGTCGCCCTTCGCGGCGAACGCCTCGTGCTTCTCCTTCAGACCCTTGGTCTTGCCCAGCTGGTCGAAGGCGTCTTCCACCATCGCCACCACGTCCGGGAAGTCCTTGTAGTTCACCGAGGTGATGTAGGCCACGACGGAGTCGATCACCGCCTGCGTGTCCGCAACCTTCTTCACGATCGCCTTGTACTCGGCTTCCGTGTAGTTGCCCTTCGCCAGCGTCGTCTTCGTCGGCTTCCAGCCCTTCGGCTTCACCAGCAGGTAACCCTGCATCTCCAGGTGCAGCGCCGAGCAGAACTCCGTGCAGTAGTACGGATACACGCCTTCCTTGTCGGCCTTGAACTTCACCGTCACCGTCTTGCCAGGCTCGACCGACGCATGCACGTTGTAGGTCGATACCGTGAAGCCGTGGGTCTCGTCCTGCGCCCGCTCCAGGTTGGTCAGGTGGATCGTCACTTCGTCGCCCACTTCCGCCTCGATCGTCTCCGGCGTGATGTGCGAACGGATCAGCGTGCCATAGACCGTGATCTTGTTGCCCGTCTTCTCGGTCTTCTCCTCGCCCGCGCGCACCGCGCCCGGGTGCGGCTTGTCGGTACGGCTGTCCGTGCCCACCTTGTAGCGCACGCCCGGCTTCAGCTTCTTGGCGTCGATCGCGATCACGTAGTGCGGCTCGCCCAAGGGCAGCGGCATGTCGTACAGCAGCTGCATCTTGTCGTTGCTGATGTCGATCAGCTGGTGGTTCTGCGGGTGCAGCGGACCCACCGGGTTGAAGCGGTCGATCGACAGCTTGTTCAGCGCCACCAGGTAGCGGCCCGCCGGCTTCATCGTGTCGCCTTCCATCGTCATCAGGTGACCGATGTTGTAATGCACGCTGATCTTGTCCAGCACCTTGCCTTCGCAGTAGTCCCACTTGGCGACTTGCGAGTCAACATACAGCGACGTGTAGGCCACGCAGTTCTTCGAGTCGTACTGCGTGTGCAGCGGACCCAGGCCCAGCGACACTTGCGTGTGCAGCGCGTCCTTCATGTTGATCACCGGGATGCCGTACGGGTCCTTCGATTCGAACTTGCCCGCCTTGATCGCGGCCATGATCTTCTCGAACGAGTACACCGACACGTGCGTGTCCAGCTTGCCCGACACCACGATCTTCGTGCCGTCCGGGGTGACGTCCACGCCGTGCGGCGACTTCGGC
>JANJVS010000025.1 GCA_024709955.1 Rhodocyclaceae bacterium | reverse complement strand
GTGGTCTAACACCGTCCCGCCAGCCCCGCGGGGGCTCCTTCGCTCACGCCGACTTTTCCCTTGTCATTCGGCAGGCGTGCTGGTTTAAACTATGCCCATGAAACCACTTTCCCCCCGACATCTGCTGGCCGGGCTGGCGCTGAGCCTGTGGCTCGCCGCTACTGCCCATGCCTTTTCCCTTGCCGACATCTCCAGCCAGGATGCCGGCGGCGGCCTCAAGGAAGCGCTGACCCAGGGCGCGGGCAAGGCCGTGTCGCTGCTCGGTCGCGAGGACGGCTTCTTCAAGAACCCGAAGGTGAAGATCCCGCTGCCCGAGAGCATGCAGCAGGTCGAGGGCCTGATGCGCGGCCTCGGCATGGGCAAGCAGGCCGACGAACTGATCCAGGCGATGAACCGGGCCGCCGAGGCCGCCGTGCCCGAGGCCAGGAACCTGCTCGTCGATGCGGTGAGGCAAATGTCCGTCGATGATGCCAAGGGCATCCTGACCGGCGGCGACGATGCCGCGACCCAGTATTTCCGCCGCAAGACGAGCGAACCGCTGGCGGAGCGGTTCCGTCCCATCGTCAAGCAGGCGATCGGCAAGGTCGGGCTGGCCGCGAAGTACGAGAAGTTCGCCGGCAAGGGCGCCAAATTCGGGTTGGTGAAGGAAGAAGACACCCACCTGGAAAACTACGTCACGCGCAAGGCGCTGGACGGTCTCTTTTTGATGATTGCCGAAGAGGAAAAGGCGATCCGCACCAATCCGCTGGGTGCCGCCGGCAACCTGGCGCAGAAGGTGTTCGGCGCCCTCAAGTGAAACCATGAAACTCGACCTGCGCAAGATCTATCGCTTCGAACCCATCAGCCGCCAGCCCGACGGCTCCCTGCCGAAGGGCGGCGACGTCTATTACGAATGCGGCGGCTGCAAGGATGTGGTCAGCTCCGTCTCGCATATCGCCTCGGCCTGCGCCTGCGGCAATCTCACCGGCGGCGGCGGCAAGACCGAGATCAAGGCGCCCGACCAGGTCACGCCCCTGCGCGGCAAGCTCAAGTAAGTCCCGGTGCATGGCCTGAATCCTCCCCAGCGGGAGGCGGTACGCTATTTGGACGGGCCTCTGCTCGTCCTCGCCGGCGCCGGCAGCGGCAAGACTCGCGTCATCACGCAGAAGATCGCCTACCTGATCGGCGACTGCGGCATGGCGCCGCACCATGTCACGGCGATCACCTTCACCAACAAGGCGGCGCGCGAGATGAAGGAGCGCGCGGCGAAGCTGGTCGGCGCGCGCTCCGACCAGTTGAACATCAGCACCTTCCACGCCCTCGGCGCCAAGCTGCTGCGCATGGAGGCGCGCGCCATCGGCCTCAAGCCGAGCTTCTCCATCCTCGACGCCAGCGACACGGCGGCGCTGTTCCAGGAGATGCTCAAGGATGCCGACAAGACGCGCATCCGCCTGATCCAGCAGCAGATCTCCCTGTGGAAGAACGCGCTGCTCGGTCCCGAGGAAGCGCGCGCCCAGGCCGAGGGCGACCTGGCCGCCGGCGCCGCCCTCGTTTATGCCGAATACGAGCGCACGCTCAAGGCCTATCAGGCGGTCGACTTCGACGACCTGATCCGTCTGCCCGTGAACCTGCTGGAAGAAAATGAGGAAGTCGCCCAGCGCTGGCGCAGCCGCACGCGCCATCTGCTTGTCGACGAATACCAGGACACCAACCGCTGCCAGAACAAGCTGATGCGCCTGCTGACCGGCCCCATGGCCTCCTTCACGGCGGTGGGCGACGACGACCAGTCGATCTACGCCTGGCGCGGCGCCGACATCGAGAACCTGCGCCAGCTGCAAATCGACTTTCCCAATCTCAAGGTCATCAAGCTCGAACAGAACTATCGCTCGACGACGCGCATTCTCAAGGCGGCCAACAACGTGATTCGCCAGAACCCCAAGCTGTTCGACAAGAAGCTCTGGTCGGACAAGGGCCACGGCGACCCGATCCGTGTCATGGCCTGCCGCGACGGCGAGCACGAGGCCGAATGGGTGGTGACGCGGCTGCTGGCCCACAAGTTCGAGACGCGCGGCAAGTGGAGCGACTACGCGATCCTCTACCGCGGCAACTTCCAGGCGCGCGCCTTCGAGCAGCAGTTGCGCGCCCACCGGGTGCCCTACCTGCTCTCGGGCGGCCAGTCCTTCTTCGATCGCGCCGAAATCAAGGACGTGACGAGCTACCTGCGCCTGCTCTCCAACCAGGACGACGACCCCGCCTTCATCCGCGCCGCGACCACGCCGAAACGCGGCATCGGCGGCTCGACGCTCGAAGCCCTCGGCCAGGCGGCCGGCCGCCGTCACATCGGCCTGTTCGCCGCGATCTTCGCGCCGGGCATCGAGACCGAGATCAAGCCGGCGCAGCTCGCCGCGCTGCGCGAATTCGGCAACTTCATCAACCGCATGGAATGGCGCGCCCAACGCGAACCCGCGGGACAGGTGCTCGACGACCTGCTCAAGGCCATCGGCTACGAAACCTGGCTGTTCGAAAGCTGCGAGGCGAAGGATGCGGAGTCGCGCTGGAGCAACGTGCGCGACTTCGTCGGCTGGCTCTCCGGCAAGGCGGACGAGGACAAAAAGACCCTGCTCGACTTGGCTCAGACCGTCGCGCTGATCACCATGCTCGACAAGCAGGGCGAGGACATGGACGCGGTTCAGCTCGCCACCCTGCACGCCGCGAAGGGCCTGGAATTCCGCCACGTGCATCTCGTCGGCGTCGAGGAAGGCTCGCTGCCGCACCGCGAGTCGATCGACAGCGGCAACATCGAGGAGGAGCGGCGCCTGATGTACGTCGGCATCACGCGCGCCCAGATGAGTCTGTGCATCAGCTGGTGCGCGCGCCGCAAGCAGGGCAAGGAGATCGTCGAACGCACGCTCTCGCGCTTCATCGACGAGATGGACGACGGCGGCGACGACATCCGGCGCGAGGGTCAGGTTGGCGGTGCGGCACCGGCGGTGGACCGCGCCACCGGCAATGCCAAGCTGGCAAATTTCAAGGCGCTGTTCGGCAATACAAAATAAGCGCGGCCAAAAACAAACGGGGCAGTCCGTCGCCGGACCGCCCCGCCTTAACGAGCCTGCATGCGCCTTACTTGGTCTCGGCGCCAACTTCCTTGAGCAACTGGGCGATCACCGCCTTGAGTTCGGCATCGGTCAGTTCGGCCAGGCCGCCGCGCGCCGGCATCTTGCCGTGGCCGCGAATCACGGTCTTGGTCACCGCGTCGAGGCCCTTGGAGGCGCGCTGCGTCCAGGCGGCCTGGTCGGAAATCTTGGGGGCACCCTGTTCGCCGGTCTCGTGGCACTTGAAGCAGGTGGCCTTGGCGATCTGCTCGGGGTTCTTCTCGCTCGCCGCGGGCTTGGCGCCGGCGGCCGGCTCCTTGAAGTTGGCGCCGGACTTGTTCGCCATGAAGACGATCGCGCGGGCCAGTTCTTCCTCGGTCGCATCGGAACCGCCGTTGGGCGGCATGGCGTTCTTGCCCGCCTTGGCGGTCTTGGTCAGCACATCGAGACCGACGCCGATGCGCGGCGCCCAGGCGGCCTTGTCGCCCGTCTTGGGCGCGCCGGCGGCGCCGGTGTCGTGGCAGGCGCCGCAGACAGCCTTGTAGATTTCTTCGCCGGAACGGCCGCCCGCCTGCGCGCCGCCGTCCGCCTGGGCCGGCGCCAGCTTGACCTTCGCCACGGGCTGGATGCGAACGTTGACGGCTTCCTCGTCGTCCTTCGGGCGGCCGCCCATGGCCAGCGCCATGACCGGCGCCAGAGCAATCAGGCCGGCCATCGCCAGCGTGCGCGGATACATCTTGCTCATTAACGTGTCCCCTCGTACGTATCCATGAGCCGATCCCCCGCGCTGGCGGGGAATGCGGAAGACTGGGTGAATCGCAAAAAATGGCGCGCCCGGCGCGATTCGAACGCACGACCCCTGCCTTCGGAGGGCAGTACTCTATCCAGCTGAGCTACGGGCGCTTGTAAACCCCGCAATGATAAAGTTTTTCGCCTCCGTCGTCCATGATCGCCGGCGGACGGCGCCACGGCCGCTCACAGGCCGCGCGCCCAGGCCGGCCGCAAGGGGGCGGAACGGGGATCGGCGAGCGCGTCGCGCACTTGGGCGAGCAGGCGTTCCTTGTCGTTCCCGAGCGTGCCCTTGAGCACCAGCCAGTTCGAGGCATGGTCGCTGCGGAACACCGTGCGTTCGAGCTCCAGCCCGTCGAGGAACGCCTCCAGTTCGGCGAGCAGTTCGGGTATCTCCAGCGGCTCCCAATCGGGAAAGCCGGCGCGCAGGCGCTCCTCGCCCACGGGGAAGCTGACCACCAGCGTCGCCAGGTATTCGGGCTGGGTGGCGTTGATCAATCTGGCGGAATTTTCGGCATGACGGCGCCAGAGCGAGCGGCCGCCGAGACCGTTGAGAATCATCACCGAGCGCGCGATGCCCGCCTCCCCGAGCTTCAGCAGCGCGTCGCGGGTGCTGGCGAAGGTCTCGCCCTTGTTCACGCGCGCCAGCACTTCGTCGTCGCCGGATTCGGCCCCGACATAGACGATCTTGAGGCCGGCGTCGGCGAGTTCCCCGAGTTCGGCGGCCGACTTCTTGCGCAGGTTGCGCGGCAGGCAATAGCTCGACACCCGTCTGACCCCGGGCAAGTGCGCGCGGATCGCCTGCATTACCTCCAGCAGGCGGCGCGTCGGCAGCACCAGGGCGTCGCCGTCGGCGAGGAATACCCGTCGCACTTCGGGACCGAAATGTTCGCCGCAGCGCCGGATGCTTTCCAGCACCTCGGCTTCGTCGCGGGCGCGGAATTTCTTCTGCGGCGCCATATACATCTCGCAGAAGGTGCAGCGGTTCCAAGAGCAGCCGTCGGTGACGGGCAGGATCAGGGAGTCGGCCTCGGAAGGCGGTCGATAGACCGGATCGACGTAGCGGACGGGGAAGGCGGGAACCATGGGAATAGGCGGTGCTTCGACGGCCGCCATTATGAATCAGCCGCCGGGGGCCGATGCTAGGATGGGCCGCCCCTTCCACCGCCATCCGCCCATGTCCGCCTGGCTCTCCACCCTGCTGACCCGCCGCATGCTGATCTGCGTGTTCACCGGCTTCGCGTCGGGCATGCCGCTCTACCTGCTGCTCAATCTGCTGCCCGCCTGGCTGCGCACCGAGGGCGTCAGCCTCAAGGCCATCGGCCTGTTCGCGCTGATCCAGTTTCCCTACACTTGGAAATTCCTCTGGGCGCCGCTGCTCGACCGCTTCGCCCTTCCTCTCGGCCGCCGACGCGGCTGGATCCTGCTGACCCAGGGGCTGCTGCTGGTCATCATCGCCCTGCTCGGCCGTCTTTCTCCCGCGCAGGATCTCGGCGCCATCGTCTGGCTTGCCGCGCTGCTCGCCTTCCTTTCGGCCACCGCCGACATCGCCCTCGATGCCTACCGGCGCGAACTGCTCGCCGACCGCGAGCTGGGCCTCGGCAACTCGGTGCATGTGAACGCCTACCGCATCGCCGGCCTGGTGCCCGGCTCGCTCTCGCTGATCCTCGCCGACCGCCTACCCTGGGACACGGTGTTCCTGATCACCGCGCTGTTCATGCTGCCCGGCATGGCGATGGCGCTCCTGGTGAAGGAGCCGGCCATCGCCGGCGACGCTCCGCGCACCCTGCGCGAGGCGGTGGTCGAGCCTTTCCACGAATTCATCACGCGCGCCGGGCTCAGGGAGGCGCTGCTGATTCTCGCCTTCATCTTCCTCTACAAGCTCGGCGACTCGATGGCCACCGCGCTGGCGACACCCTTCTATCTCGACATGGGCTATGCCAAGTCCGACATCGGTCTCGTCGCCAAGCACGCCGGACTGTGGCCGGCGGTGTTCGGCGGCCTGCTTGGCGGACTCTGGATGGTCAGCCTCGGCATCAACCGCGCGCTCTGGCTCTTCGGCGTCGTGCAGGTCGTCTCCATCTTCGGCTTTGCCTGGCTCGCCTGGCTGGGACCGCAAACCACCGCCGATGCCGCTGCCCTGGTGCGGCTGGCCGCCGTCATCGGCTTCGAGGCACTCGGCGTCGGACTCGGCACGGCGGCCTTCGTCGCCTTCATAGCCCGCGCCACCCATCCGCTCTACACCGCCACCCAGTACGCGCTGTTCTCCAGCCTCGCCGCCGTGCCGCGCACCTTCGTCAATGCCACCACCGGCTGGCTGGTCGAGTGGATGGGCTGGATGACCTTTTTCCTGATGTGCGTATTGCTCGCCTTGCCGGGCATGGCGCTGCTGGTCAGGGTCGCGCCGTGGCGCACGCACAACGATGCCGTGCCCACCGTCGCCAAATGAGCGGCGCTTTCAACTTTTTTCGGTCCGCGTCGTTATGGTGAACATGCGTCGCTTCCACTGGAGGGAGGACAGGAAAATGGTGATCGTGATGGACATGGGCACGGGCAAGATCGAAAGCTTGGACAACGAGGAAGCGGCGGCCGAGGAGTTCGGCGCATTCGTCGATGAGGTTCTCAACGCGGGCTGGCTGCCCCAGCCGGAGGCGCGGCTGGCGCTGCACGAGCAGGAAACGCATGCCGACCGGGCGCCCGCGGTCGATGGCGAGGAATTCCTGCGTACGCTCTACCGCAACCAGGAATAGACCGGCCGCCGCCCGGCCCTGCTAGAATTTCCCGCATACCATGTCGGGCGGGGGGCGGTCGTGAGCGGTACAGGCGAGGACAAGCGTTCGCAGTTGCTGGCGGAGATCGAGGAATTCTCCCGGAGCGGCCCGCGTGCGTCCGCCGAGCCCGCCAAGCCCGAACTGCACCGCGAGACCCTCGCCTTTCCCGACCTGAACAAGGCGCAGGGCGTGGCGCCGGCCGCCAAGGCGGCGGCCAGTCCGGTTGCCACGCCGCCGCCGACCCTGGAAGCGCCCTCCAGCCTCGGCGCGCCCGCCGCTTCCAGCCTGCTGGCGCGGCTCAAGCAGCAGGCCCAGAGCCTGCAACAGGGCGCCGACCAGCGCGACGCCGAGATCGAGGCGCGTGCCCACCAGCTGAGCGCCAGCATCGGCGCCGCCTTCCACTACCTCGACGACCTGGTCAAGCAGCTCAACATCATCAAGCCGGCGATTCCCAAGGAATTCGTCTTTCCCGGCAACATCGTCTTCGCCGGCATGAGCTGGGTCGAGGGTGCGGCGGATTTCCGCATGGTGCCATCCGCCACCGAGGACCGCCGCTACGAAAGCCTCACCGCGCGCTTCCGCATCGCGGCGCCGCAGCAGATTGCGGTGGAACGCGACGCGATCGGCATCGAGCCGCTGCGCAAGACCCTGCACGACTACGGCATCGCCTTCTCGGTGGAGGAAAAGCAGAACGCGCGCCACCAGGTCGAGCGCGCGCGCTTCAGCTTTCCTTGCGAGATCAAGGCCGGCTTCCTCATCAAGGCCGACTACGAGGCCGGCCACCTGTTGCTGCGCACGCGCAACATCGACCGCTTCGGCATGATGGAATTCCGCCTGCGGCCCGAGGATCTCAACCAGGAAACCCTCGACGAGCTGACCAAGCTCTTCCTCGGCGAGAAAAGCCGCTTCCTGACGATGTACCGGCGCAGCGCCTGAGCCGCCGCTACAAGGCGTGGCGCCGGTCGCCGCGCGCGAAGCCCAGCAGGGGCGCCCCGATTCCCTTGCCCAGCGCGATCGCCTTGAACAGCTCGCCCATCTCGCCCGGCGCGAGCAGCATCTGCACGGCGCCGCCGGCGCGCAGCGCCTGTTCCCCGCCTTCCCGCTGGCGCGCGGCGAACAGTTCGCCGATGCCGCAGTTCATGAGGAAGTTCGCCTGGTTCGTGTAGCCGAGCACGTCGAGCCCGGCGTCGTAGCCGGCCTCGGCGACGGCGGTGAAGTCGATGTGGCTGGTGATGTCCGACAACCCAGGCCACCAGAACGGGTCGTCGTGGGCGCGCTGGCGGTAGTGGCAGCGCAGCGTGCCGCCGTCGCGTAGCGGATGGTAGAGTTCGTGGCGTGGCAGGCCGTAGTCGATCAGCAGCAGTGCGCCGCGCTCCAGTCGCCGGCCCCATTCGGCCACCCAGGCGCGCGCCGCCAGGCCGACCTCGCCGACATAGGGCGGTTCGACGGGCAGCGCCGTCATCGCCTCCGCCAACGCGCCCTGTGCCGGCCGCTCGGCCCAGGCGAAACCATCTCCCGCCAGCACCACGCCGCGCTCCATCGGTCCCTCGTCCCGCCAGGCCACGGCGTGGGTCGGCAGCGCGTCGAGCAGCTCGTTGGCGACGACGCAGCCCGCGCAGCGTTCCGGCAGCGCGTCGAGCCATTCGACGCGTTCGGCCAGATGCGGTGCCGCCGCCGCGATGGTCGCCTGCTGGCGCGCGCGCAGCTCGCCCGAGAGTTCGAGGATCGCGTAGCGTGCCGGCAGCGCACCGAGCGTCTCCAGGGCCAGCAGGACGTCGGCGGCAAGCCGGCCGCTGCCGGCGCCGACCTCCAGATAGGACGGTTCGGGCACGGCCGCCAGCACCTGCGCCACCTGGCGCGCCAGCGCCTGGCCGAACAGCGGCGTCAGCTCCGGCGCGGTGACGAAGTCGCCCGCCGCGCCGAACTTGAGCGAGCCGCCCGCGTAATAGCCGAGCCCCGGCAGGTGCAGGGCCATGTCCATGAACTCGGCGAAGGGCAGCCAGCCGCCGGCCGCCTCGATGCGTGCGGCGATGCGCGCGGCCAGCGCGCGGCTGGCGACTTGGGCGTCGGCGGATGGAGTGGGCAGGTTGGGGCTCATGGGGAGCGGCATTCTAGACCGGCGCGACCGGCCCGCTCAGCCCGTGATGCGTGGCGCTGCCCGCCAGCGCAGCCAATGCAGCAAAAGTCCCGTGCCCCAACCCAGCAACGGCCATTTCGACCAGGTGATTCCGCCATGGGCGAGGACATCCCCCAGCACCATCCCGCCGCATGCCAACAGATAGACCAGCGCATGGCGGCGCCAGCCGTGCGCCTTGCGCTCCGCAGGGAAGGCAAGGCTTGCCGCGGCCGGCGCGGCACCCAGTCCGGCTGGCTCGACCCCGAGCGCCGCGGCCAGCGCCATGCGCGACTCGGGCGCCGCCTTGCCCTCTGCCTCGATGCGCTGCACCGTGCGCGTGCTCAACCCGGCCACCTCGGCCAGATGTTCCTGCGACCAGCCGCGCGCCTCGCGCAGTTGCCTGATTCTTTGCGGGTCTATTTTCATTTCCATATTGGTTCTCCGGAACGATTGCAGGCGCGCAATCTCGCCGGAAAACCGCGCCGAAGCCACGGCAGGCGCACGACAGTATCACGACAACCCTGGAAAGTCGGCGCTGGGGAGACGGTGAGCGCACCAATCCACAACCCTGACTTTCGTGGAGGCTAACCGGCGCAGCCGGTCAAGCACAGCGGCCGGAATAAAAGTCGGCGCTGATGAAGCCCCTGCGCTACAAGGCGGTCAAGCAAACTACGCTTTCCTCGCCGCTGCGGATCCTCGCCGTAGCGGATGGCGAGACGGTGCCAAAGACCCCCGGGCACCATCGGCCGTAAATTGAGCCCTTGCGGCGATCGGACTATCATCCCTCCCCCACATGAGCGACACCGCCTCCCATTCCTCGCGCCGCTTCGGTGGCATCGAACGCCTCTACGGCCCGGGCAGCCTGGACCGGCTGGCGGCGGCGCATGCCTGCGTGATCGGCATCGGCGGCGTGGGCTCCTGGGCGGCGGAAGCGCTGGCGCGTTCGGGGGTGGGCAGGCTGACGCTGATCGACCTCGACCACGTGGCGGAAAGCAACGTGAACCGCCAGGTGCATGCGCTGGAGGACACCCTCGGCCAGGCCAAGGTGCTGGCGATGAAGGAGCGCATCGCCAGGATCAACCCGGATTGCCGCGTCGCTTGCGTCGAGGAGTTCGTCACGCCGGAGAATGTCGCGGCGCTGCTGCCGGCCTGCGCCAACGTCAGCTGTGTGCTCGACTGCATCGACCAGGTGCGCGCCAAGGCGGCGCTGGTCGCCCATTGCCGGAGCCAGAAGATTCCGGTCGTCACCACCGGCGGCGCCGGTGGGCGCGTCGACCCGACGCGCATCCGCCTCGACGATCTCGCGCGCACGACGCAGGACGCGCTCGCCAGCAAGCTGCGCGCGCGGCTGCGCAAGGAATACGGCTTCCCGCGCGACGCCAAGAAGAAGTTCGGCGTGCCCTGCGTGTTTTCCGACGAGCAGATCCGCCGGCCGCAGAACCAGGCCTGCGACCTCGACGAGGCCGGCCTGCATGGCCTGAACTGCGCGGGCTACGGCTCCTCGCTGGCGGTGACGGCCGGCTTCGGCTGTGCGGCGGCCGCCTGGGCTCTCGGTATACTGACGCGCTCCACCCCCTGAACCGAGGAGCGCCCATGACCTCTCCGCTCGCCGCCGCCAGTCTCGCCCAGTTGTTCACCGCCGCGCGCACGCACAACGGCTTCCGGCCCGAGGCGATCGACGACGCGACGCTCGCCGCCCTCTACGACCTGCTGAAGTGGGGGCCGACGGCGGCCAACGGCTGCCCGGCACGCTTCGTCTTCGTGCGCTCGGCGGAGGCGAAGGCGCGCCTCAAGCCGGCGCTCTCGCCCGGCAACGTGGACAAGACCATGGCCGCGCCGGTCACCGTGATCGTCGCGCGCGACCTGGAGTTCTACGAGAAGCTGCCGCAATTGTTCCCCCACACCGACGCGCGCTCCTGGTTCGCCGGCAACGCCGCCGCGATCGAGGAAACCTCGCTGCGCGACAGCGCGCTGCAGGGCGCCTACCTGATGCTCGCGGCGCGCTCCCTCGGCCTGGACTGCGGGCCGATGGGCGGCTTCGACAAGGCCATGGTGGACGCGGCCTTCTTCGCCGGCACGCCGCTGCGGTCGGTGTTCCTCGTCAATCTCGGCCATGGCGACCCGGCCAAGCTCTATCCGCGCAATCCGCGCCTGGCGTTCGACGAGGCCTGCCGGATTGTCTGACGCCTCGCGCACCGTGCATCCGATCGGCATCATCGGCGGCGGCCCCGCCGGGCTGTCGGCCGCCCTCTGGCTGAAGAACCTCGGCTTCGCGCCCTGCATCGTCGAGGCGGGCGCGCGGCCGGGCGGCATGCAGAACCTCAACTTCCTGCCCAACGACTGGGTGCTGGGGCATGTCGGGCTCACCGGGCCGCAGCTGGTGGACCGCTTCGTCGCCCATGTCGAGGAAGTCGGCGTGCGCCTGTTGCGCGGCCTGCGGCCGGTGCAAATCGACGGCGCCATCGGCGCCTTTCGGCTGTGGCTCGCGGACGACCAGGGGAGGGAGCAGGTCGAGACCTGCGCGGCGCTCGTGCTGGCGACGGGCACGCGCTATCGGGCGGCCGAGGTGTTGGCCGGCGTGCCGGGCTTCGCCGACCTGCCCGCCGACTGCCTGCGCTACGGCCCCTACGCCTTCGACGCGCTCGCGGCCTGCGCCGACCAGCGCGTCCTGATCGTCGGCGGCGGCGACAACGCCTTCGAGAACGCCCGGCTGCTGATCGAGGCCGGCGCGTCCGTCGATCTGGTGCTGCGCTCGCCACCGCGCGCCCAGCGCTACCTGCGCACGCTGGTGGAGCAAGCCGAGGCCGCCGGCGCCTGCCACGTCCATCGCGACGCGCGCCTCGCGCGGCTGGAGCGCGGCAGCGCCAGCATCGCGGTCACCATCGCCAGCGCCTCCGGTACGGCGACGCCGACGGTGGATCGCATCCACGTGCTCGCCGGCTACGAGCCGAACCTCGGCGTTCTCGATGCCTTGCCGGATGGCCTGCGCACCGCGCTGCAGCGCGACGCCGACGGCTACCTGAGCGTCGACGCGCGGCTGCGCACCGGCGTGCCCGGCATCTACGCCGCCGGCGACATCTGCAATCCCGCCTTCCCCAGCGTCGTCAGCGCCATCGCCCAGGGCGCGCTGGCGGCCAAGACCATCGAACTCGATTTGCGCGACCTCTGATGACCACCTCCCGCCAGGCCCACAAGGCCGAATTCGAAACCAACAAGCTGGCCAAGCGCCTGCGCCGCGAGGTCGGCCAGGCGATCGCCGATTTCAACATGATCGAGAACGGCGACCGCGTCATGGTCTGCCTGTCGGGCGGCAAGGATTCCCATGCGCTGCTCGACATCCTGCTCCATCTCAAAGAAAAAGCGCCGATCGACTTCGAGGTGATCGCCGTCAATCTCGACCAGAAGCAGCCGGGCTTCCCCGCCGAGGTGCTGCCCGCCTACCTGGATGGCCTCGGCGTGCCCTACCGCATCGTCGAGGAGGACACCTATTCGATCGTCAAGCGCGTGATTCCCGAGGGCAAGACCACCTGCTCGCTGTGCTCGCGGCTGCGGCGCGGCATCCTCTACCGCGTCGCCGACGAGCTCGGCGCCACCAAGATCGCGCTTGGCCATCACCGCGACGACATCCTCGCCACGCTGTTCCTCAACATGTTCTTCGCCGCCAAGCTCAAGTCGATGCCGCCCAAGCTGGTCTCCGACGACGGCCGCCATATCGTCATCCGTCCGCTCGCCTACTGCCAGGAGAAGGATCTGGTCGCATGGGCGCAGGCGCGCGCGTTCCCGATCATTCCCTGCAATCTCTGCGGCAGCCAGCCCAACCTGCAGCGCCAGCAGATCGCCGAGATGCTGCGCGACTGGGACAAGCGCTTCCCCGGCCGCATCGAGACGATGTTCCGCAGCCTCGCCAACGTCGTGCCCTCGCACCTCATGGACGCAAAGCTCTACGACTTCGCCGGTCTCCAGACGACCGGCGTGCCCGATCCCGACGGCGACAAGGCCTTCGATTCCGAGGACATTATCGAGACAGTTCCGGTCCAGTTCACCGTCTCGCCAGCGCCGAGTTCCGACTAGACTTTTTCTTTCCTCATCCTTGCCGACCCGCGCCATGCCGACCACCTTCAACCCGCCCGAACGCACCCTGATGGGCCCCGGCCCGTCGAACCTCAACCCGCGCGTCCTTGCCGCCCTGTCCCGCCCGATCATCGGCCACCTCGACCCGGCCTTCGTCGGCATGATGGACGAGCTCAAGGGCCTGCTGCGCTACGCCTTCCAGACCGAGAACGCGCTGACTTTCGCCGTTTCCGCCCCCGGCTCGGCCGGCATGGAGACCTGCTTCGTGAACCTGGTGGAGCCGGGCGACAAGGTGATCGTCTGCCGCAACGGCGTGTTCGGCGGGCGCATGATCGAGAACGCCAACCGCTACGGCGCCAACACCGTCGTCGTCGAGGACGAATGGGGCAAGCCGGTCGATGCGCAGAAGCTTGAGGACGCGCTCAAGGCCAACCCGGACACCAAGGTGGTCGCCTTCGTCCAGGCCGAAACCTCGACCGGCGCCGAGTCGGACACCAAGACCCTGACCGAGATCGCCCACCGCCACGGCGCCATCGTGATCGTCGACGCGGTCACCGCCCTCGGCGGCACGCCGGTGCTGGTGGATGAATGGGGCGTGGACGCGATCTACTCCGGCAGCCAGAAGTGCCTGTCCTGCGTGCCGGGCCTCTCGCCGGTGTCCTTCGGCGAACGCGCCATCGCCAAGCTCAAGGCGCGCAAGACGCCGGTGCCGAGCTGGTTCCTCGACCTCAACCTGGTGCTCTCCTACTGGACCGCCGACGGCGGCGGCAAGCGCACCTACCACCACACCGCGCCGGTGAACAGCCTCTACGCGCTGCACGAATCCCTCGTCCTGCTGCAGGAGGAAGGCATCGAGAATTCCTGGGCGCGCCATCGCGCGCAGCACGAGAAGCTGGCGGCCGGCCTGGAGCGGCTCGGCCTGGACTTCGTCGTGCTGGCGGGCAGCCGCCTGCCGCAGCTCAACGCCGTCAAGGTGCCGGCGGGCGTGGACGAGGCCGCGCTGCGCACGCGGCTCCTCAAGGACTACAACCTGGAGATCGGCGCCGGCCTCGGCCCGCTGGCCGGCAAGGTCTGGCGCATCGGCCTGATGGGCTACACCTGCCGCCCGGAGAACGTGCTGTTCTGCCTCGCGGCGCTGGCCGACGTGCTGAAGACGGCCGGCTGAGCCGGCCGCACCCTGGCCCGGCGGCTTACTTGGCCGCCTGGGCGTCCTGCACGCACTTCTTGATGAAGGCGGCCTTGGCGGCGCCGGCGAGCGGCTTGCCGTCCTTGCTCACGGCCTTGCCTTCGCATTCGGACTGCGGAGCCGATTTTTCGGACAACCGGGCTGTCGCTGCCTTGCCCGCGCCAGTGCATTTCTTCATGAAGGCGTTCTTGGCGGCACCGGCGAGGGGCTTGCCGTCCTTGCTCACGGCGCGCGCCTCGCAGTCGGCGACGGAGGCGCCCTGGGCGATGGCGAACTGGCTGGCGAAGGCGACGAGGCTGGCGAGGATCAGTTGTTTCATGGCACGACTCCTGTGGGCTTGGATTGATCGTGGCGCGACGGCGAGGCTCAGTAGATGTCGTCGTCGCCGCTTTCCTCCAGCGCCCGCTGCTGGCGTTGGAGAAATTCTTCCATGCTGTCGATGCCGCGCAACAGCAGGATGGTCGAGCGCACCGCCGCTTCGAGCAGCACCGCGAGGTTGCGGCCGGCGGCCACCGGCAGCACGACCTTGCGCACCGGCACGCCGAGCACGTTCTCGGTGAGCGCGTCGAGGGGCAGGCGCTGCATCTCGGGCAGGCCGGCGTTGGGCCGCTGCAGATGCACGATCAGCTTGAGGCGCATCTTGCGCCGGCAGGCGGTCTCGCCGAACACGGTGCGGATGTTGAGCAGCCCGAGGCCGCGCACCTCGATGAAATCGCGCAGCAGCTCGGGGCAGCGCCCTTCGAGGGCGTCGGGCGCGACGCGCGACACCTCGACCACGTCGTCGGCGACCAGGCCGTGGCCGCGCGTGATGAGTTCGAGGCCGAGCTCGCTCTTGCCGACGCCGGAATCGCCGGTCACCAGCACGCCGATGCCGAGCACGTCCATGAACACGCCGTGCAGGGTGACGGTCTCGGCGAGCTGGCGCGAGACATAGACGCGCAGCGAGTCGATCACCTGGGCGGTCGGCAGTGGCGTGGTGAACAGCGGCGTGTCGCTCGCCTCGCAGGCGGCGCGGATCTCGTCGAGGATGTCGCAGCCGTCGGCGACGATGACGGCCGGCGGATGGGCCTCGATGATTTGCAGGAAGATGTGGTGACCCTTGCCGTCGCCGATGTTGAGGTGGCGCTTGTACCAGATGATTTCGGGCGAGCCGAGCACCTGGATGCGTTCGGGGTGGATCAGGTTGAGGTGGCCGATCAAGTCGGCCGGCGAGACGTCGTCGCGATTGACGGCGATGGGCCGGTTCAGCGTGCCGCCGACCCAGGTGAGCTGCAGCCGTTCGCGATTCTTCTCGAACAGCTGCGCGACGATCAGCTGGCCGACTGCCACTGCGCGAAGAGCGCGTAAACCGCCGCCGGGTCGGGCGCGGCGGAGAGTTGCGCGCGGAAGCCCTTGTCGCTGAACATCTGGGCGAGTTCGGAAAGCAGCTGCAGATGGTGCTCGTTGGCCGCCTCGGGCACCAGCAGGACGAAGACCAGATCGACCGGCTGGCCGTCGGGGGCGTCGAACTGCACCGGATTGGCGAGGCGCAGGAAGGCGCCGTGCGCCTCCTTGAGGCCCTTGATGCGGCCGTGCGGAATGGCGATGCCCTGGCCGAGGCCGGTGGACCCCATCTTCTCGCGGGCGAACAGGGCGTCATAGACGGCACTGCGGGCGATGCCGTAGCGGTTCTCGAACAGCAGGCCGGCCTGCTCGAAGACGCGTTTCTTGCTGCTCGCGTCCAGGCCGACCAGGATATCGTCGGCCTTAAGTAGTTTTGCAATGAGATTCATCGGATTGGGGGATCGCCCGGACACCTAAAGAAATACGCCGGGGAGGGTTGCCGACGCCGGAGGCGAAGTATATACCTCGCCTCCGCGCGCGCAAATGGGTGAAATATTTCACCCTGACGGCTTGACTTGGGGCCGATTCAGCCCTCGGCCTGCGGCCGCTCGTGGTTGTGGTCCTGGTTCTTGTCCTTGTACTTGAGGACCTGGCGGTCGAGCTTGTCGATCAGCTTGTCGATGGCGGCGTAGAGGTCGGCATCGCTGCTGTCGGCGAAGATGTCCTTGCCTTTCACGTGCAGGGTGATCTCGGCCTTCTGCACGAGCTTTTCCACCGTGAGGATCACATGGACGCTGGTGACGTGGTCGAAATGGCGGATGACCTTGTCCACCTTCCCGGAGACGTAATCGCGCAGCGCGGGGGTGACTTCGACATGGTGTCCAGTGATATTGAGATTCATGATGTCTCCTCTTGAAGAAAACGAAGGGCCGTCCCGAGTTTTCTTGCCCCTGGAGGGGTAAGCCGAGCGAAGCGAGGCTTTCGGGGTGGGCTCATAGTGTTTTGCGTAGGTTGACCGGCGGGATGCTCAGGGATTCGCGGTACTTGGCGACGGTGCGCCGCGCGACGACGATACCCTGCTCGCCGAGGATTTCCGCGATGCGGGCGTCGGAGAGCGGCTTGTGGCCGTCCTCGGCGCCCACGAGCTGCTTGATCAGCGCCCGGATCGCGGTGGATGACGCCGCGCCGCCGGTATCGGTGGCGACGTGGCTGCCGAAAAAGTATTTCAGTTCGTAGATGCCGCGCGGACTCGCCAGGTACTTCTGCGTCGTCACGCGCGAAATGGTGGACTCGTGCAGATTCACCGTGTCGGCGATCTCGCGCAGCGTCAGCGGCCGCATCGCCACCTCGCCGTGGTCGAAGAAGGCGCGCTGGCGGTCGACGATCGCCTGCGAGACGCGGGCGATGGTGTCGAAGCGCTGCTGCACGTTCTTGATCAGCCACTTGGCTTCCTGCAGCTGGCCGGCGAGGTTGCCGCCGCCGTTGCTGCGCTGCTTGCGCAGCAGGTCGGCGTAGAGGCGGTTGATGCGCAGGCGCGGCATGGCTTCCTGGTTGAGCTGCACCACCCAGCCGCCGCGCTGCTTCCTGACGATCACGTCGGGCACGATGTAGCGCGTGTCGAGGGGAGCGAACTGCGCGCCCGGGCGCGGGTTGAGCGAGCGGATCAGCGTCTGCGCGTCGCGCAGCGCCGTGTCGTCGCAGCCGAGCGCCTTCTTGATGCGCGCATAGTCGCGGTTGGCGAGCTGTTCGAGATGGTCGCGCACGATAGCGCGCGCCAGCGTGTTGTCGGGCGAGGGCGGCAGGTTGGCGAGCTGCAGCAGCAGGCATTCGCGCGGGTTGCGCGCGCCGACGCCCGGCGGGTCGAGGCTCTGCAGGTGCTTCAGGGCGATCTGCAGGTCTTCGAGTACCTCGTCCGGCTCGCCGGCCATGTCTTCCGGCAGCACCTCCACCAGCTCTTCCAGTTCCTGGGCGAGATAGCCGTCGTCGTCGAGCGCCTCGACGAGGAAGGCGACGCGCAGGCGTTCGAGGCCGGACAGCTGGGAAAGCGCGAGCTGGCCGATCAAATGGTCGCGCAGGCTGGTGGCCGCCGCCTGCAGTTCGCCGGCGTCCACGTCGCTTTCGTCGTTGGGGTCGCGCGGCCCCTTGACGCCGCCGCTCGGCCATTCGAGGCCGTCCGCGCTCCAGTCGGCGTCCACGGGCCGCTCGCGCTCCTCGCTCGCCGCCGCCGGTTCCTCCGCGCGGGTGTGCGTCAAGGCATCGTTGGCGCCGGGGAACAGCGCGGCTTCCGTCGGTTCGTCGCGTTCGAGCAGCGGGTTCTCCTGCAGCGCCTGCTCGATCTCCTGGTTGAGTTCGAGCGACGAAAGCTGCAGCAGGCGGATCGACTGCTGCAACTGCGGAGTCAGCGCGAGGTGCTGGGACAGCTTGAGTTGAAGCGTCTGCTTCATGATCGCGTCGAGCCTCCGCCGGTCGGCTGGCGCCCCCCCCTGGAGGCCGGCATGCGGGTAATTCCTCGGAGACCCATGATCTACATCTTGAAGTGCTCGCCGAGATAAACCCGGCGCACGCTTTCATTATCGATGATCTCGGCCGGATGTCCAGCCGCGAGCACCTCGCCCTCGTTGATGATGGTGGCGCGGTCGCAAATGCCGAGGGTTTCGCGCACGTTGTGGTCGGTGATCAGCACGCCGATGCCGCGCTCCCTGAGGAAGCGGATGATCTTCTGGATGTCGATGACGGCGATCGGGTCCACGCCGGCGAAGGGCTCGTCGAGCAGGATGAAGCGCGGGCTGGTGGCGAGCGCGCGGGCGATTTCGACGCGGCGGCGCTCGCCGCCGGACAGTGCGGCGGAGGGCTGCTTGCGCAGATGGGTGATGTGCAGCTCCTCGAGCAGCTCGTCGAGGCGCGTCGCCAGCGTCGGCGCGTCGTAGTCCTGCAGCTCCAGCACGGCGCGGATGTTGTCCTCCACCGAGAGCTTGCGGAACACCGAGTTTTCCTGCGGCAGGTAGGACAGGCCGAGGCGCGCGCGCGCGTGGATCGGCATGTGGGTGAGGCGGCTTTCCTGGCCGTCCGCCGCGATGACGATGTCGCCGGCATCAGAAGCGACCAGGCCGACGATCATGTAGAAGCAGGTGGTCTTGCCGGCGCCGTTGGGGCCGAGCAGGCCGACCACCTCGCCGCCGTCCACGTGCAGGCTGACGTCCTTGACCACCGTGCGGGCACGGTAGCGCTTGCGCAGGTTGTGTACGGAAAGGGTCGTCGTCACTCTTCGATGGCCTTCAGCAAACGGCGGATGATCTCGGCGGAGAAGCCGCGTCCCTGGAGGAAGCGCGCCTGCCGTGCCCACTCGCGCGCATCGGCGGGCGGGGCGGCGAATTTCTTGCGCCAGACCGCGCGGGCGCGCTCCAGCTCTTCGGGCAGCTCTGCCCGGTCCAGTTCGGCGGCGGCAAGCTCCGCATCCACGCCCTTGTTGCGCAGCGTCTGGCGCAGGCGCGCGGCGCCGAGGCGCGCGCCCTGGCTGCGGACGTAGCTTTCGGCGAAACGGGCATCCGACTGGAGGCCGCTGGCGGCGAGGGCGTTCAACACGGTATCGATGTCTTCCTGGGTGCCATGCGGGGCGAGCTTCCTGGCCAGTTCGGCGCGCGTATGCTCGCGCCGGGCCAGCAGCCTCACCGCGCGCCGATAGAGTTCACTCACCCGCCTCGGCCGCGGCCAGCGCGGCGACACCCACGGCGGCGCGGATCTTGTTCTCGATCTCGACGGCGATCTCCGGATGGGCGCGCAGGTATTCGCGCGCGTTGTCCTTGCCCTGACCGATCTTCTCGCCGTTGTAGGCGTACCAGGCGCCGGACTTGTCGATGAACTTGTGCTCGACGCCGAGCTCGATGATTTCGCCCTCGCGGGAGATGCCTTCCCCGTAGAGGATGTCGAAGTGGGCCTCGCGGAAGGGCGGCGCCACCTTGTTCTTCACTACTTTGACCTTGGTCTCGTTGCCGATCACCTCGTCGCCCTTCTTGATCGCGCCGGTGCGGCGGATGTCCATGCGCACCGAGGCGTAGAACTTGAGCGCGTTGCCGCCGGTGGTGGTCTCCGGGTTGCCGAACATCACGCCGATCTTCATGCGGATCTGGTTGATGAAGATCACCAGGGTATTGGTGCGCTTGATGTTGGCGGTCAGCTTGCGCAGCGCCTGGCTCATCAGGCGTGCCTGCAGGCCGGGCAGCTGGTCGCCCATCTCGCCCTCGATTTCGGCCTTGGGCGTCAGGGCGGCGACCGAGTCGACGACGATCAGGTCCACGCCGCCGGAGCGCACCAGCATGTCGGCGATTTCGAGGCCCTGCTCGCCGGTGTCGGGCTGGGAGATCAGCAGGTCGGGCACGTTCACGCCGAGCTTGCCGGCATAGACCGGGTCGAGGGCGTTCTCGGCGTCGATGTAGGCGGCGGTGCCGCCGAGCTTCTGGATCTCGGCGACGACCTGCAGACAGAGCGTGGTCTTGCCGGAGGATTCCGGACCGTAGATTTCGACGACGCGGCCGCGCGGCAGGCCGCCGATGCCGAGCGCGATATCGAGGCCGAGCGAGCCGGTGGAAACCGACTGCAGGTCGTTCTCGATCTGGCCCTCGCCCATCTTCATGATGGAGCCCTTGCCGAACTGCTTTTCGATCTGCGCCAGCGCGGCTTGCAGCGCCTTTGCCTTGTTGTCGTCCATGAATATTCCTTCCCGAAGGTTGTCCGGATTATGGCATGTTTCTTGCCAAGCCGATGGTTTGCAAAAGGCCGGAAAGGGCGTGAATCACCGCTTGACGCCGGATGCCTTCGCGGTCGCCGGCGAAAACTCGGCGCTCGCAGGACGGTAACTCGACCACGCCAGCCGTATCGCGCACACACCAGGCGAAACAGACGGTGCCGACGGGCTTTTCCGGCGAGCCGCCGGTCGGGCCGGCAATGCCGGAGATCGCCAGGGAAATCAGCGCCTTGGAATTGTTCAGGGCGCCTGCCGCCATTTCGCTGACGGTTTCGAGGCTGACCGCGCCGTGGGTCTCGATGGTGTTCATGCGTACACCGAGCATATCCCTTTTTGCCTCGTTTGTGTAGGTGACGAAGCCCCGGTCGAACCAGCTGGAGCTGCCCGCCGTATGGGTGATCACCTGGGCCACCCAGCCGCCGGTGCAGGATTCAGCGGTGACGATCGTGAGGCCGTGGCGCCGGCAGGCTTCCCCGACCGCCGCCGAGAGTTCGACCAATTCCGCGTCCATCGCGCTTCCTTTCCCGTCCGCCGCCTCAGAACAGCCGCTCGAACCCGGCCTTGAAGACCGCCAGCGTCAGCACCGTATAGCCCGCTGCGACCACGTCGTCCATCATCACGCCGAGGCCGTTCTTCATGCGGCTGTCGAACCAGTTGGCCGGTGCCGGCTTGACGATATCGTAGAAACGGAACCAGATGAAGGCGGCGAGCTGCCAGACCCAGCCGGCCGGCGTCAGCAGCAGCACGGCCCAGAAGGGCACGATCTCGTCCCAGACGATGCTGCCGTGGTCGACGACACCGAGCGCCCGGCCGGCGATCTGGCAGGAGGTGACGCCCAGCGCGAAGCACAGCGCGAGGAATACCGCGAAACCGAGGTCGTCCGGGAACAGCCCGCGCAGCAGCGGATAGCTGAGCCACGCGAACAGGGTGCCCATCGTCCCCGGCGCGACCGGCGCGAGGCCGCTGCCGAAGCCGCAGGCGATCATGTGGGCCGGATGGCGCCAGAGGAAGGAGAACGGGGGAGCGGGGGCCTTGGCCATGTCAGGCGAA
>JANJVS010000211.1 GCA_024709955.1 Rhodocyclaceae bacterium | reverse complement strand
AAAGTCGGCGCCGGCGGGACGGTGCTCGATGCGTGTTTCCGGGTGAAGGGCCGCGAGAACTTCTATCTGACCTTCCAAGATTCGGCGCGATCCCGGCGCGTTCATGACCCATCAGCTGGCCAGCGGGAGCCGCACGTGGGCGACCGTGCCTCCCCCTTCGCGTTCCGAGAGCCATACCGACCAGTCGTTGGCTTGCGCTATCTGGCGCACGATGGCCAGTCCAAGTCCGCTGCCGCCGGTGCGGCTGCTGCGGGAAGGGTCGAGGCGATGGAAGGGCTGGAAGACGGTCTCGCGTTGATTCTCCGGAATGCCGGCGCCGCGATCGAGGACACGAATTTCGACAAACCCCGCCGCTATGTCGTATTCGATGTCGATCGGCTGCTGGTCGCCGTAGCGCGCGGCGTTGTCCACCAGGTTCGACAGAATGCGGCGTAACGCCAGCGGCCGGGCCTGCAGTTGGCAGTCCGGCCCCTTGCGGCCGCGCACGTCGATGCCGGGGGCCTGTTCCTCGGCAATCTGCGCCAGAAGCTCGCACAGATTGAAGCTGACGCTGTCCTGTTCGGCAAAGTCGCGGCCGACTTCGAGGCAGCGCGCGATCAGCAGGTTCATGTTTTCCACGTCATGAGTGATGCGCGCCAGCAAATCCGGAGCGGGCTTTTCGCCGAGCATGCCGAGCGCTAGCCGAATGCGTGCCAGTGGCGAACGCAAGTCGTGGGAAATGCCGGCGAGCAGAGTGGTGCGATTGCTCAACAGGGTTTCGACTTCCTCGCCCATGCGATTGAATTCGCGCGCCAGGGTCGCCAGTTCGGTCGGGCCGCTTTCCGCCAGGGGGGGTGGACGCTGCCCCTTGCCGATGCGCTGCGTGGCGGTGGCCAGTTGGGCCAGCGGGCCGATCAGCCAGCGCGCGAGCCAGGCGGAGGTGAAAAAGATCACCAGCGCGCCCACCAGCAGGATGATCAGCAAGGCGGCCGAGGGCTGCACTGCCACGCGACTCTCCGGGAAGCCGACCTGCAGCCAGGTGGCATGGCCGGCCGCGTCGCGGACCGGCAGGCGCGCCCAATAGCCGTCGCTCGCGCCCACCGGCCCCGCGCCGAGCGCGACCGGCTCGCCGGCGCGGGTCGCGAGCGCCGTTTCAAGAAAATGAAAATAGGGAAGGTAGCGGTGGAATGCCGTCGTTGCTTCCCCGTCCTCGCGGACATGCAATTTATGCTGCTGCGCCAGGCGTTGCGCCAGCGCCGGTCGCTCGGCCGGATCGGCCTGTCGCCAAGCCTGCGCGCTGGAGAGCATCAGCGCCGCCAGATCGTCGGTGGCATGGCGCCCGAGCGGCACCAGGGCGAAATAGAAAATCACCGCGAGGGTGAATAGCTGGAAGGCGATCGACACCGCGGCAATGACCCATGCCGTGCGGCCAAATAGGCTGCGTGGCAGCCAGCGCCAGTGCCTGGTCACGCCTGCAGCGCGCCGCGCGGTGCGAACAGATAGCCCTCGCCCCAGATCGTGCGCAGATACACCGGACGCGCCGGGTCGGCTTCGATCTTGCGGCGCAGCCGCGTCACGCGCACATCGACCATGCGGTCGAACGGGGCACGCTCGTAACCCTTGAGCAACTCGACCAAGGCATCGCGACTCAGCACGCGGTCGGGATGATCGAGCAGGATGCGCAGCAGCGCGAATTCGGCACCGGACAGGCTCACCTCCACGCCATTGCGCGTCAGCTGATGCGCCTCGATATCGACCACGAACGGGCCGAAGCGGCGGATTCTTCCGGCCATCGGCGCCGGTTGTCGCCGCCGGAGCACGGCGGCGATGCGCGCCAGCAGTTCGCGGTGGCTGAATGGCTTGGGCAGATAGTCGTCGGCGCCCACTTCGAGGCCGACGATGCGGTCGACTTCCTCGCCGCGCGCCGACAGCATGATGATCGCCGGCAGCTGGCCTCCCTGGATGGTATTGAGGCCGCGCGCCAACGACAGGCCGTCCTCGCCCGGCAGCATCACGTCGAGCAGGATCAGGTCGACCGGATGCGTCAGCAGATGCGCCTTCATCGCCGCGCCGTCGCCGACGCCGCTCGCCGCATAGCCGTTATCGCCGAGATAGCGCACCAGCAATTCGCGCAGGCCCTCGTCGTCATCGACCACCAGCACCCGACTGCACTGAACTGTCATGGCTGTTCATCTCCACCGGTTTGTGCCGCTCAGCGGTAAGCCTGTAACAACCTGTAACAAGTAGGCCCTGGTCGCAACAGCATGGAAATTCCCTCTCCCTAAGCTGACGGCTCGGAACATAACACAGCCTTTTCAGAGGAGGAGCGAAGCGATGTTGAACAAGAAACCGTGGTTGCTGGGAATGGCGCTGGTCTGCCTGTCCGTCGGCGCACAGGCGCAGAGCCAGCCGCAAGACATGAAGCGCGGCATGGAGCTGATGCAGCAGCAGATGATGCTGATGACCCCCGAACTGGCGCAGAAGGCCCAGGCCCTGTCGCCCGATATCAAGAAGTTCCTGATGCGCGTCGCCCTCCGCCACGAGCGGCGCAGCGACACCCTGACGCTGGTGCAAGTGATGCAGGAGATCATGGCGGAACACCACATGATCGGCACCGCCATCGCCACCGACAACGGTCCGCTGGCCGCCGATGCCGCCCGCCGTCTCGCCCTGCATCGTCTTCCCAGGGGCGGCATGCTGCCCTATCTGCCCATCGAGAAGGTCACCACCGAATCGCTGTCCGTGCTCCCGAGCATGGAAGTGGCTGTCGAAGGCAACGCCCAGAAACTGGCCGAGGCCGCCGACAGGGGCGACATGGCCGCCGCCGCGCATCACTACGGGGAAATGACCGCGGGCTGCGTCGCCTGCCACATGCACTTCCGCGGCCAGCCGGGAGCCAGCGCCTACACCCCGCGCCTGAAACAGTAAGTCCCGACCCGTCATCGGAGGAGAACCACAATGGATAACAAGAAACTGACCGTAGGTCTCGCGGCCGGCGCGCTGGTGGCGATCGCCCCTCACGCCGCCGCCACCAACGGCGACCACATGATCGGTCTGTCGGCCATACAGAACGGCATGGCCGGCGCCGTCGTCGCCGCTCCGCAGGAAGCCACCACGGTGTTGATCAACCCGGCCGGCATGGCGGAGCTGAACATCAAGGATGTGCGCTTCGACCTCGGCGTGGGCTTCTTTAACCCGCCGCGGCAGATCAACGGCCGCGACAGCGATTCCAACCTCTACATGATGCCCACCGGCGCCGTGGCGTTCCGGGTGAACGACAAGCTTACCCTGGGCATGGGCCTCGGCGGCATCTCCGGCATGGGGGTCGATTTCCCGGACACCATGGCGGCACCGGGCAATCAGTCCCTCGTCACCACCAAGCAGTTCTTCAAGGTCTCCCCGGGCTTCGCCTATCGGCTGAACGACAGCGTGTCGATCGGCGCCACGGTCAACCTCAATTATCAGAGTCTGGCCCTGTCGGGCTTTTCGCCCGCCGGGCGTTTCGATCTTCCGCAAAACCAGGTGTTCGGCTGGGGCGTGACGGCCGGCCTGATCTGGAAACTCAATCCGGCGCTGCAACTCGGCGCCGCCTGGTCGAGCAAACAGAACATGAGCGAGTTCGAGTGGAACACCACCGCCGGCAAGATCGCCATGGACATGGACGCGCCGCGGACGCTCACCTTAGGTCTGGCCTGGAGGCCGCTGCCCGGCCTGCTGGTGGAAGGCGACATCAAGCGCATCTGGTACGACGACGTGATGGATACGGTCGCCTTCCGCCGGCCGGCCGGCTATGCCGGCGCCGTGCCGGCAGCTATGCCGTTCGGCTGGAGCAACCAGACGATCTATGCCCTGGGAATTCAGAAAGACATCGGCGACAAGATGCAGGTGCGCGCCGGCTTCAACTACGGCAGGTCGCCGATAGGCTCCGCGGATGTGAATGCCAACCTCGGCTCGCTGGCCGTGGTGGAAAAGCACCTCTCGCTCGGTATTTCGCGCAAGTTCAGCGACAAGGTGACCGGATCGCTATCGTACGTGCATGCCTTCGACAACCGCGTGAAATCCAATGTCGCGCCGTTCAACAGCATCGAGCTCAAGCAGAACCTGGTCAACATGCAAATCAGCTATCAATTCTAGGAGAACATGAAATCATGACAGTCGATCGCATCGTCCACCTCGTCGCCGGTCTGATGGTACTGCTTGGACTCGGCTTGGCTCATTACCTCGATCCCGGTTGGCTGCTGCTGCCAGCCTTCGTCGGCCTCAATCTCGCGCAAAGCGGGCTCACCAACTTCTGCCCGCTGGCTTTCATGCTGAAGAAAGCCGGGGTACGCGAGGGCGACTGCTGCTCGTGAGCGGAAGAATGCCGTCCCGCCGTCCTCCAAGCCCGGCAAGCAGCGCTGACGGGACGGCGGCGGGGCGGCGACGGGCATTTTGCGTCGATCATCGCCGATGATTGCGCTTGCGACGGGTCGCATCGACCACCCCGCCAGCTAGCCTTTTCCTTCGATCCGGCTTACCCCAACCCCATCTTTAGTATTATCATCAGCGGGTTTTATCCTGCGATGCGTCGTTCTCATGGATGGAAGAGGAAGCAATGGTCAGGGAAGTCAGGATGTTCAACCAGGATTTTGATTGCCAGCGGGGCGGCGGCCGGGTGGTCGTCAGCGGCAACGTGATCCCGCGCCCGGCGGCGGGGGACGGGGACGGCGCCCATCGCGTCAAGATCACCTATTGCACCGGCACCGCGCAATGCGGCGTGGCACTGCCCAAGGTCGCCTGCCGGCAGGATTGCGCGGTGGTCGACAGCCTGTTCGCGCTCGCCTGATTTCCGTCCCTAGGCCGGGTCGAGCGGCAGCTCGGCCTGCGGCGAAACCTCCTGCCGTTCCTCCCGCGCGCCGGCGCGGCTCAGGGCGCTCAGGCGCACGCCGAGCAGGCGCAGCCGGCGGTCGAGGGGCACGCGCTTGAGGCACTCCCCGGCGGCGCGGCGGATCGTCGCCGCGTCGTCCGTCGGCGCGGGCAGGCGGGCGTCGCGCGTCACGGTGCGGAAGTCGTCGTAGCGCAGCTTGATGCCGACCTTTCTGCCGACGTAGCCCTTGCGCTGCAAGTCGCCGGCCACGCGCTCGCACAGCGCGGTGAAGATCGCGCCGAGCTCGGCGCGGTCCTGGCGCGGATGCAGGTCGCGCTCGAAGGTGGTCTCGCGGCTGATCGACTTGGGCTCGGAACTTGTCACCACCGGCCGCTCGTCGCTGCCTTGGGCGGCGTCGTGGAGCCAGGCGCCGTAGCCGCGGCCGAACTGCGCGACGAGGAAATCCCTCTCCCGCGCCGCCAGCTCGCCGATGGTGTGGATGCCGAGCGCCGCGAGCTTTTCGCCGGCCTTGGGGCCGATGCCGTTGATCTTGCGCACCGGCAGCGGCCAGATGCGCGCGGGAATCTCGTCGCGGCCCAGGATGGTGATGCCGTCGGGCTTCCGCAGGTCGGAGCAGATCTTCGACAGCAGCTTGTTGGGCGTGATGCCGATCGAGCAGGTCAGCCCGGTGGCGGCGAACACGGCCGCCTTGATGCGCCGCGCCAGGTCGAGGCTGTCGCCTTCGACGTCGGTGAGGTCGATGTAGATCTCGTCGATGCCGCGGTCCTCGATCCGCGGCGCGATGGCGGCGACGGCGGCCTTGAACAGGCGCGAGTAGTGGCGGTAGGCGTCGAAATCCACCGGCAGCAGGATCGCCTCGGGGGCGAGCTGCGCGGCCTTCATGGTGCCCATGCCCGAGTGGATGCCGAGGGCGCGCGCCTCGTAGGTGGCGGTGGTCAGCACGCCGCGGCCGACGTAGTCCTTGAGCCGCGCGAAGCGCCGCGTGCCGTCGGGCAGCGTCTCCGGCTGCCCGGCGCGCCGCCCGCCGATGGCCACGGGCAGGCCGCGCAATTCCGGATAGCGCAGCAGTTCGACGGAGGCGTAGAAGGCATCCATGTCGAGGTGGGCGATGCGGCGGTCCGGCATGAATTATTTTACCCATCCACCCCCACCCCCAGCCCCGCCCTCGCGGGCGGGGAGACTTGGTTTTTTGACTCCGGCCGCCGCTACGCGGCTTGACGCCGGCTACGCCGGCATTAGCCTTCGCCGCAACTGTGCGACTAAGTCGCTTCTCGATTATTACGGGGAGGGTCGATTGGGCGCGGGGTGCGGATTGCGCCTTCGGCGCGTGCCGTTTCGCCTTGCCCGACTGGATTCCCTTCGGTCGGGCGGCCCGGCGGCGAAACTGCGTGGACTGAGCTCCGCATTACCGTGCCACGAGCGCCGACTTTCTGGATTTGGCGCGCACGGTGGAGAGGGCTAACATATTAGCCGTCACTAATACTCGGAGCGAAGACCATGCTGCTCGTTTCCCATCTGCTCGACGGCGCGAAGATTTCGACGCGCATCGACGACAAGTTCACCCTCGACAACGACCAGCCGGCGCCCTTCGGCACCGATACCGCGCCGGCGCCCTACGACGTCTTCCTGGCCGGCGTCGTCGCCTGCGCCGCCTATTTCGCCCAGCGCTATTGCCGCAAGTGGAAGCTGCCCCACGAGGGCATCACCGTGGAGCTGGAGCCGGTGTTCGACGCCCAGCACCTGCTGACCGACCTCAAGCTGCGCGTGAAGACCCCGCCGGGCTTTCCGCCGGAGCACGTCGCCGGCCTGCTGCGCAACGCCGGCGCCTGCCCGGTGAAAAAGACCCTCGAAAACCCGCCGCGGATCAGCCTGGAGGCCGCGCGGGCCTGAAATAGGCTCTTAGTCCACCCGCCAGTCGTCGATCGGATGCCAGAGCTCGGGCGAGGGGTGGCCGCGCACGATTTCCTTGGCGTGCTGCAGGCCGTGCAGCATGTCGGTGTAGAGGATCTTGATGCCGGCGCGCACGGCTTCGTCGAGGCGCTGGCCGTAATGCTCGATGACGTATTGGGTCGATTGGGAGAGGTCGCCGGTATAGACGACACCGGAGTGGTCGAGAACGTGGAACATGATCGCCTCCTTTTTTTGAAGATGTCCGGGGGAAACCGGACCATCCTGACCTTGAGACACGCATAGCGCATGCCAGCTTTGAAAAGAATCAGCCGGACAATGGCTTGGCATTTCGGGGGATTGCCCTTGCCGGCAATTCGTGACGCGCTGCGGCGGGTCTTGCCTGTCTTATCGGCAGGCACACCGCGCGGCTTAACCCGCTTGCCGCAGCGGCAAAAAAGTCGGCGCTGGTGGCACGGTGAGTCCGCCACATGCTTGCCCCGGCTTTCGGTGAAGGCTGACTTCGCGACACGAAGTCAAGCGTAGCGGCCGGAACCAAAAGTCGGCACCCCAAGGGTACTTCCTGCGGGGCGCGCTGGCAGGACGGTGAGCGGGTAGCTCAGGGCCGGTCGGCCGGCGCGCAGTCGTAGATGTTGAAGTCGGCGTTGCCGTGGCTGCGCGCGCCGAGCTTGAAGGGCCGGCGGCCGTGCTGGCCGGCGACCAGGTAGGTGCCGCCGGGCCGGCATTCGAAGGGGGCGATCAGCCAGTGCCCGCTTTCGCCGGCGAGCAGGATGGCGTCGCGCAGCTCGGCGAGGCCGACATTCTCGGTGCGGCCCTCCTCGCCGATGCCCACCGGCGCCGGCCGGCCGCGCAGGATCTCGACGCCGACGCGGCGCGCGCCGCCGCTGCCGAACAGGCGCCGCACGACGGCGAGGCGCCAGTCGATCTGCTCGCTCTCGCGCACGGCGAGCAGGCCGCCGACGGCGAGCCAGGGGCGGAAGCCGGGCACGGCGAGGCTGTAGCCCTGGGCGCTGCTGTCGCTCGCGGTCCAGGATTCGACCGCGTTGCTGTCGCCGGCACCCTCCATCGCGGCCAGCACCTCGACCGGAGCGAGGTCGCGCTTCTCGTTTTCGACGCCGACCAGAACCTCGCGCAGACGCTCGCTGATGACGAGGCCCTTGGTGTCGTAGGTGTCGAGCTTGCCGCCGGCGCGCACGTAGGCGGCGTAGGCGACGGCGCGGCGGATGTTGTGGAAGCCGCCGGTGACGCGGACGCTGTCGTCGCGCGCGCGCCGCTCGCTGCCGCGCTGCGCACGCTTGCGCTCCCAGGCGGCGGCCATGCGCTGGGCGAGGGACTTGAGGGTGCGCAGGTCGGTGTGGGGCAGGGGCGCGCCGGCCCAGGCGGGAAACTCGGCGTCGTCCGCCAGCTTGGCGACGCCCGCCAGCTGGCCGGCGAGCAGGCCGGGGCCGACGAAGAGGATGGCCGTGTCGAGGTCGGCCTGGCCGGGCGCGACGACGCGGCCGTCGGGCAGCACGGCGAAGGGGGCGGTGGCGCCGGGCGCGCTCTTCAGCACGATGCGGTTGGCGAAGGCGAGGATGAAGCGCTCCAGGTATTCGAGCTGTTCGAGGCTCAGGCTGTCGAAGGGGGTGGTCTCCCAGAGCAGGGCGACGGCGAGTTCCTGGGCCGCCGAGGTCTCGGCCATGCCCGGATAGGCCGGCCCGCGCTGGGTGGCGAGGCCGAGGCGCTGGGCGTCGCGGAACAGCGCGAGGCTTTCCTGGCGCAGCGCGCCGGGGTCGTCGTAGGCCATGCGCGCGAGGCGCCAGGCGCGGCCGTGGAGGTGGGCGGCGCGCAGCGCGGCGGCCAGTGCATCGGCGTGGCCGGCGGGCAATTGCCGCAGCAGGCGGGCGTAGGCGCGGGCGAAGCGCTCGCAGTAGGCGCGCAGCAGCTTGAGGGCGCCGCCGGCGCGGCGCTGGGCGGCGATGTCGGCGGCGATCTCGGCGGTCGCCGGCTCCAGGCGCGCGTCGGCCATCCGCAGCTGCCGGAGGTCGAGCGCGCCGGCTTCGAGCTGTTCGCCGATCCAGTCGGATACCTGTTGCAGCACTGCCGCCGCGCTGCCGGTCAGGGAGGCGAGGTACTCCTGCGCATAGTCTTCGGGCTTGGCGCCGCCGCGCTTGCCCAGCCAGCCGAACATCTTCCGCTTACCTCGATCGTCATGCGCGGCGCCGCCGCGTCGCGCGTTGGCGGGATTATGGCATGCCGGCCGCGCCGAGCAGGGCGTCGAACTCGGCGGCCGGCAGCGGCCGGCTGTAGAGGTAGCCCTGGGCCTGCTCGCAGGCGCGCCCTTGCAGCAGCGCGGCCTGCTCGGCGGTCTCTACGCCCTCCGCCACCACCGAGAGGCCGAGGCTGTGCGCCATGGCGAGGATGGCCTCGACCAGCGCGCGGTCGGCCGGGTCGTGGGCCATGTCGCGCACGAAGCCCTGGTCGATCTTGACGTGGTGCACCGGATAGCGCTTGAGGTAGGCGAGCGAGGAATAGCCGGTGCCGAAGTCGTCGATGGCCAGTTGCAGGCCGGCGGCGCCGGCGGCGACGAACCAGTTCTGGATCGCCACCGAGTCGGCGAGCAGGATGCCCTCGGTGATTTCGAGCACGATCTGGCGCGGCGCGATGGCGTGGCGCTCCAGGGTTGCCAGGATGTGCTTGACGGAGAGGGCGTCGGGCAGCTGGCGCACCGAGACATTGATCGCCAGCGTCAGCCGGTGGCCGGCCGCCTGCCAGGCGGCGAGCTGGTGGCAGGCTTGCGCGAACACCCACTCGCCGATCTCGCGGATCAGGCCGGTTTCCTCGGCGAGCGGGACGAACAGCGCCGGGCCGACCGCGCCGCGTGCCGGGTGCTGCCAGCGCAGCAGCGTCTCGGCGCCGACGATGCGGCCACTGGCGAGATCCACCACCGGCTGGTAGTGCAGGCGGAACTCGCCGCGCGCCAGGGCGTTGCGCAGGTCGGCCTCCAGCGCGCGCCGCTCCAGCGCGGCGGTGGTCATGGTTTGCTCGAAGAACTGCGCGTTGTTGCGGCCACCGTCCTTGGCGCGGTACATCGCCAGGTCGGCGTTGCGGAACAGGGTCTCGACGTCGCGGCCGTCGTCGGGGAACAGGGTGATGCCGATCGAGGCGCCGATGTGGATCTCGTGGTCGTCGAGCTGGAAGGGCGCGGCGAGCTGGGCGATGATCTTCTCGGCGACCAGGGCGGCGTCGGAGGTTTCCCTGACGTCGGCGAGCAGCACGACGAATTCGTCGCCGCCCTGGCGCGCGATGGTGTCGGTCTCGCGCACGCAGTGGCGCATGCGCTCGGCGACGGCCTGCAGCAGGCGGTCGCCGACGGCGTGGCCGAGGGTGTCGTTCACCTCCTTGAAGAAGTCGAGATCCACGAACATCACGGCGACGCGCGCGTGCTCGCGGCGTGCCTGCTTGAGCGCCTGGCCGAGGCGCTCGGCGAGCAGGTTGCGGTTGGGCAGGCCGGTCAGCGCGTCGTAGTTGGCGCGGTAGGCGATCTCCGCCTCGCTGCGCTTCCTCTGCGTGATGTCGATGAACAGCGAGACGAACTCGACCGGCTTGCCGCTGTCGTCCCGCACCGCCGAGATGATCTGCCACTCGGGGAAGATCTCGCCGCTCTTGCGGCGGTTCCACACCTCGCCCTCCCAGCGGCCGCTCGCCAGCAGCTGGCTCCACATCTCGCCGTAGTACTGGGCGTCGTGGCGGCCGGACTTGAGCAGGCGCGGCGTCCGGCCCACCGCCTCTTCCGCCGTGTAGCCGGTGGTGGCGGTGAATGCCGGGTTCACGCGCTTGATGACGCCGCGCGCGTCGGTGATCATGATCGCCTCGGCGGTGGCCTCGAACACCGTCGCCGCCTCGCGCATCGCGCGCTCGGCCTCGACGCGGCCGCTGATGTCGTGGATGATCGAGTAGAGGATCAGCCGGCCGCCCTGGTGGTAGGGTCCGGAATACACCTCGACGGTGCGCAGCGCGCCGTTCTTCAGGCGGTGCGGGAAGATGAAATGGTCGCGCTGCTCGTTGACGGCGCGCGTCATCTCGGCGGCGATCTCGGCCGGCGTCAGCGGGTTGATGTCGCCGATGCGCAGGCTCAGCAGCTCGGCGTGGTCGTAGCCGTAGAAGGCGCTCGCCGCCGGATTGGCGTCGATGATGCGGCCGTCGGCGGGGTCGATCAGCATCATCACCGCCTTGGCCTCGGCGAAGAAGGTGCGGTAGTGCTCCTCGCTTTCCCTGAGGGCCGCGAGCAGCCGGCGCGTCTCGCTGACGTCGCGGTAGAACCAGGCGCGGCCGAGATAGGCGCCGGCGCCGGTGTGCAGCGGCGTCGAGTAGCGCTCCAGGACGCGGCCGTCGGCGAGCGCGATCTCGTCGCTGGCGCGCAGTTCGGGCGCCGCGTAGAGTTCCTCGACGCGCGCGGCGAAGCCCGCCGGGTCGGCCGCCTTTGGCGCGAAATGGTCGAGGGCGGCGTGCGAATCGGCGGCGGCGACGACGCTTTCCGGCAGCCGCCACAGCTCGACGAAGCGGCGGTTGTGCATCAGCCACTTGCGGTCGGGGGAAACGACGAGGATGCCGTCCATCGACGATTCGGCGACGCAGTCGAGCAGCGCGCGCTGGCGCTCGACGATTTCCTGGACGCGGCGCTGCTCGGTGACGTCGGTGTTGGTGCCGATCATGCGCAGCGGCCGGCCCTCGGCGTCGCGCTGCTGCAGGCGGCCGATCGCCATCACCCAGCGGTAGTCGCCGTCCTTGGCGCGCAGGCGGTAGCTGGCCTGGTAGAGGTCGGTCGCGCCATCGAAGTGGCGCTCGATGGCCATGCGCACCGCCGCCAGGTCGTCCGGATGGATCAGCGCGCGCCAGGCGTCGAGGTTGTTGGCGACCTCGTCGTCGGCGTAGCCGAGCATGCGCTTCCAGGCCGGCGAGAAGAACACCTCGCCGCTGCGCGGATTCCAGTCCCAGACGCCGTGGCCGGCGCCCTCGAGGGCGAACTGCCAGCGTTCCTCGGCTTCCTTGATGGCGATCTCGCGCACGCGCAGCGCCACCGCCAGCAGGTTGATGTGCTCGGCCAGCTCGTCGAATTCGTCGCCGTTGTGCAGGTCGATGTAGCCGTCGAGCCGGCCGCGCGTGTAGTCATGCACGCCGGCGCGCAGCGTGTCGAGCGGCGCGCCGATCCAGCGCCGCCCGGCCCAGGCGGCGGCGGGCGCGGCGAGCAGCAGCGAGCCGGCCAACACCGCCAGCACCACGAGCAGGGCGCGGCGCTGTTCGTCGGCCGTCGCCGCGCGCTCCTGGGCGGCGACGAACCAGGCCTGCTCGCCGCCGGCCAGCGGCAGCGCGGCGGTGTCGAGATAGAACAGCTCGTGGGACGGCGCCGCGCGCGGGTCGTGGCCGGCGCCGGTGTCCAGCAGCGCCGGCGCTGCGGCGAAGGCGCCGGCTGGCAGGCCGAAGCGGTTGTCGGCGGCGAAGGCGCCGCTGAACAGCAGCTCGACCGTCATGGCGCGCGGCCGGGCGAGCTGGTCGAACTGGCCGGGGGCGACGGTCTGGCCGAGCCGCAGCCAGCCGACGCGCGCCTGGCCGCGCCGCACCGGCACTAGGGCTTCGAGGCGCAGCGCGCGTCCCTGGCGCCGTGCCACCGGCGCGGCGGATTCGCTGACGAGCGCCGGCATGTCCGCCGGTGGCGCGCAGGCCGGCGCCGGGGCGTCCCGGCCGGCGCAGAGCCAGCCGCGCGCGCCGGCGCGCCAGGTGCTGACGCCGGCGGCGTCAGCGCGCGCGAAGGCGATCAGGTGGCCGTCGCCGTCGTGGATGGCGAACTCGTCGATCCCGGCGGTCCGCGCGTATTCGCCGAGTTCGTCCAGCAGGCGACGCTTCTCGGCGTCGAAGATGTGGGGCTGGTAGTCCCGCGGCGCGGCGTAGGTTTCGATCAGAGCCAGGCCGGCGACGATGTCCTCCCGTTCGGCGAGGATGCGCGCGCCGGCGGCGAGGCGCTGCCGCCGTTCCGCCAGGTGGCTGCCGACGTCGCGCAGCAGGGCGTGGGTGCCCTGGCCCGCCAGCCGGTGGTGATGGGCGCCGATCAGCCCGCCGAGGACGAGCGCCACCAGCGCGAAGGCGGCGACCAGGGTGCCGAGCACGAGCAGCAGCAGCTTGCGCTTGACGGAAATCCCCGTGGGCGGGCGCGGCGTCGCCATCAGCGGCCCGGCGCGACCCGCTCGGCGATGGACAGGACGGCAGGATAGCGGCGCATCGTGGGGCCCCCATCGGTTTTTATCGTCGGAGGACTATAACCGTTTTCGCGGAAATCGGATTGCCGCCGGCATGGCTAAGACCCGGCCGTATCGGCAAAAGCCGGCGTTGATGAAACCACTGCGCTACAAGGCGGTCGTGCAAAGTACGCTCTGATGAAGCCCCTGCGCAGCAGGGCGGTCAAGCGAACTACGCTTTCCTCGCCGCTGCGGATCCTCGCCGTAGCGGATGGCGGCACGGTGGCACCAAGAAAAAGCCCCGCTGTCGCGGGGCTGGCTGGGGGAGCGGGACGGCCTTAGTCCACTTCCTCCCAGCCGGTGATCATCGCCTTGATGTGCGAGGTCGGCGTATGGCCGGCGGTGGTCAGGTACACGTGGGCGATGAAGAACAGCAGCATCAGGAAGGCGCCGATGACGTGGCCGGTGGCGACCAGCGCGAGGTCGAGGTTGCCCAGGCCCCAGGCGGCCCACTGGTCGTAGAACAGGTAGAGCCAGCCGGTGATCCAGATCAGCGGGCTGATGAACAGCAGCACGCCCAGGTAGGCGAGGCGCTGCAGCGGATTGTGCTTGCGCAGCGTGGTCTGCCGGAAGGGGTGGGGGGCGTGCTTGAAGATGCCTGACAGGTAGAACTTCATCATCGCCACCACCTTCTCGGTGGTCGGGATGTACTGCTTCCACTCGCCGGTGGTGAAGTGCCAGAAGATCGCGAACACCCAGAGGCCGACCAGTGTCCAGGCGGCCGTGGTGTGGTAATCGACGGCGCGCTCGAAGCCGAAGTTGCCGTAGGCGCCGTGGATCTCGAAGCCGGTGAGCATCAGGAAGATGATCAGCGCGGCCTGCGACCAGTGCCAGAAGCGCTCGAATTTCTTGAAGATGTAGATGCGTTCAGCCATGGCGGTCTCCTCAGTGCTTCTTGGCGGCGATGATGCGGATGAAGCCGTGGCCCAGCACGCCGAGCAGGGTCAGCAGGGCGAGCGCCCAGCCGGCCTTGTCGATCAGCGGGTTGGCGTCGCGGCCCGGCAGATAGACGCCTGCCACGCCGGCGAGGCGGCCGTCCCTGGCATGGCACTCGGTGCAGCCGAGCGCCTTGTCCTTGGCGGCGACCATGTGGGTGGTCGGCCAGTACATCTCGGTCTCGACGAAATCGACCTTGCCGGAGAAGGGGGCGCCGGAGGTGCGCATGCCGGTCTCGATGGCCTTTTCCCAGTCGAGGTTCTTCCAGAAGCCGGTGTCGTCGTTGCCGGCGGTGTGCGGCGTGACCAGGGTCTGGTTCACCGGATCGTAGGGCTGTTTGCCGCGCATGATCTTCATTGGCCAGATCAGCGACTTGCCGTCGGTCGGGCTGCCGCCGATGCGGTTGATCTGCGTTGGCTTGTCGCCCTTCTCGATCTTGTCGCCGAGCAGGGTGTAGGTGATCTCGCCGTTGAACCAGCGGTACTCGGGCTTGACGTTCTCGCCGAGCACGAAGTCCCCCTTGTGCGAGGCATAGATGTCGTGGCCCTTCTCGTCCTTGATGGTGAACTGCTTGCCGTCCTTGTCGAGCTTGCCGGCGGTGGACCAGTCCCAGACCATCTTGGTCGGCACGCCGCCGCGCGCGAACTCGGGAATGTGGCAGGTCTGGCAGGCCACCTTGTTGGCGTGGTGGTTGAGGCGCGCGGCCTGCCTGGCTTCCTTGTGCGGCGTGTTGCTGTGGCAGGCGACGCAGGTGGCGGGATTGCCCTGCTTGTCCTTGCCGCGGATGTGGGCGCCGCCCTTGTCCTGCGCGGTCGGCGTGTAGCGGCTGCCGGGCACATCGTGGCTCGACGTCTTGTGGCAGGTGCCGCAGGTGAAGTCGAGGCCGGTGGCGTCCATGTGGATATCCACCTCGCCGTCGGGCGCGGCCAGGGAGGTGTCCATGTCGCCATGCTTGACGCCGTCGCCGCCGCCGCCGCGGAAGTGGCAGGCGCCGCAGGTGTCGCGGCTGGTCTTGCCGACCTTCTGCGCGACCTTGGCGAGGTCCACCGGCTTGATGAACTTGCCGGAGCCGGGCGGCAGTTCCAGCGGCGCGCCGACCACCGGGTTGCCGGCGAGTCCGGGCGGCTTCTGGTAGAGCCCCGTGGTGTCGTGGCAGACCAGGCAGTCGACGTTCTCTTCCTTGGCGAAATCGAAGTTGCCGTCCTTCCAGCCGTAGCCGACGTGGCAGGCGGTGCAGGCGGCGTAGTTCGAGGGCACCGAGATGCAGAAGTTGTTGATGACGTTCTTCTTGCCCAGCCGCTGCTTGTTCTCCGGGTTCATGAACTCCCAGGTCCAATGCTTGGTGCGATGCACCTGCCTGGCGGCCTCGGTGTGGCAGGACAGGCAGGCCTTGGTGACCTCGGGGCCGGACTTGAACTCCTGTTGCAGTTCCTTGAACTTGGTGTGGTCGGCCGTGGTGCCCAGCTTGACCGGCGCGTCGTTGGCGCCCACGGCGAACGGGACGAGAAGCAGTGTCGTCAGGGCGACGACGAGACGCTTGCGCAGCATGGTGACCTCCCTGTCTTCAGCTTGCGTTGCTCGCAATCTAATCCGCTAATGGCGGCATGACCATTACCCATAGGAGTTATGGGATTTGCATCTTGCGATGCTATGCTGCGACGAATACTACAGTTTCCAAGTGAGGAGATCACCATGAAACTTCGCACCACCCTGCCGCTGCTGGCGGTTGCCCTGTTCGCCACTTCCGCCCAGGCTTACGACGCGGACTGGAAGCGCGGCCGCATCTACTACCGCAGCGTCTGCACCTCCTGCCACGTCGCCTCGCCGATCGGCCAGATCAACCCGAGCGGCAAGACCAAGGCGGAGTGGGCGGCCTACTTCCAGGCCGACAAGCACGCCAAGGGCAAGGAATCGGTGAAGCAGTACGTCAGCAAGGACTATCGCGCCAAGATCAAGGCCAGCAACAAGGCGGCCGAGAAGTTCGCCGACGTGCCCGAGCAGGAACTGCTCGAGGACGTGAAGTTCTTCCTCCAGCGTGGCGCCAAGGACGGCGAAGCTCCCGCCAGCTGCAGCTGAGGCCGCCTTCACCGCACCCGCCGGCGCCATGCCGGTGGGCATTTCCGCATCCCATTTTTTCGTTCCTGTACCGCCCGGAGGGGAGCGCATGAGCACGGAAAACGGCTGGCTGGCCGGCTTCAAGACCGATTACGAGTCCATCTTCGTCGAGGAGTGGTCGCCCTACGTCGGCGCCATCCTGCTGGTGCTGGTGGTCGTCGCGCTGATGATCAACGGCCTGTTCTGGGGCGTGTTCGGCGGCGTGCGCTACTGGGGCGACCAGTTCAACCACCTGATCGGCCTGGCGCCGCTCTTGGGCATCGGGCCGCCCGACGAGGGCTGGCTCACCCACCGCATGTCGTTGATGAACATCATGCTGCTGCTCGGCGCCTTCGCCGCCGCGCTGATGTCGCGCCAGTTCCAGCCCAACCGCCCGCCCAAGCTCGAACTCGTCTGGGCCGCGTTGGGTGGCACCCTGATGGGTACCGGCGCATCCCTGGCCGGCGGCTGCACCACCGGCGGCTTCTTCAACCCGGTGCTGCATTCTTCTCCCGCCGGCTGGGTGATGTGGGCCGGCCTGCTGATCGGCGCGGTGATCGGTCTCAAGCTGCTGCTGTGGACCCTCGAACACATCGAGTGGGGCATGGAGGCGCCGCCGACCATCAACGTGCCGGCGGGCGTGACGCGCTTCTATCCCTTCGCCGGCCTCGCGATCCTGGTCGGCGTGCTGTTCTGGGCGGCGGGCTGGTATGGCTCGGCCGACACGGTGCTGGCGACGCGCGCGGTGATCGTGTTGCTGGGCTTCTGCATCGGCTTCATCATGCACCGGGCGCGCCTGTGCTTCGCGCGCGCCTTCCGCGAGCCCTTCATGACCGCCGAGGGCGACATGACCAAGGCGGTGATCCTCGCGCTGGTCATCGGCATCCCGCTCGCCGCCTTCCTGTTCGAGAAGAAGGTCATCGATCCCTACATCGCCATTCCGCCGACCTTCTGGATCGGTTCGCTGCTCGGCGGCCTGGTCTTCGGCGTCGGCATGATCTTCGCCGGCGGCTGTGCCTCCGGCTCGCTCTGGCGCATGGGCGAAGGCCACCTCAAGCTCTGGGTGGCGATGTTCTTCTTCGCCTGGATGGGCTCGACCGTCGGCGCGATCCTCAAGAAGACCGGCATCACCTCGGTGGACCCCGACAACATGGAAACCTTCGAGGTGACCGCCGTCGGCTACCAGGCCTATTGGCCCGAGATCATCCCCGGCTGGGGCTGGACGCTGCTGGTCGGCGGCGCGCTGCTGCTGGCCTGGTACGCCTTCGTGCGCTACAACGAATCCACGGAAAAATTCACTGTGATCTGAAGGAGGTCAAGATGAAACGCAAGCCCCTGTTTATCGCCCTGGCCGCCGCCGCGCTGACGTTCGTGCCGCTGGCCTATTCGCCGGCGGTGCTGGCGCAGACCGCCGCGGTGCAGCCGAAGGAAGGCTGGTACAAGCACCTGGTCGAGTTCGACGCCGTCAAGCCGCACGCCGAGTTGCCGAAGGATGACAAGGCGGCGCTGCTGGTCGATTCGCGCCCGGCCGCGCGCCGCTACGACACCGGCCATATCCCGACCGCGATCAACATACCCGATACCCAGTTCGACAAGCTCGCGCCGACCCTGCTGCCGGCCGACAAGGCCGCGCCGATCATCTTCTACTGCCAGGGCTACGAGTGCGACCTGTCGCACAAGTCGGCCTACAAGGCCGAGGCGCTCGGCTACAGCAACGTCAAGGTCTATGCCGCCGGCCAGCCCGACTGGGAAGCGCGGGGCGAACTGGTGGCCGTCAGCCTCGCCCACATCAAGAAGCTGATGGAAGAGAAGGCCGACTTCGCGCTCATCGACGCGCGTCCCGAGCGCACCTTCGAGAAAGGCTCGATCCCCGGCGCGATCAACATCTCGGACAGCAAGTTCGACAAGGAGAGCGCCAAGCTGCCGGCCAGCAAGGACACCACGCTGATCTTCTTCTGCGGCGGCCTCAAGTGCGACCTGTCCTCGAAGTCGGCGGTCAAGGCCAAGGCGCTCGGCTACAAGAAGGTGTTCGTCTATCCCGAAGGCTATCCGGCCTGGCAGGCGGCGATGGGCGTCGGCGCGACGCCGGGAGCGGCGGGCGTGCCCCTGATCCAGGCGGTGCAGGCGGGCCAGGGCGGCGCGATCGCCATCGAGGCCGGCAAGGAAAAGGGCAGCATCAGCGTGCCGTCCTTCGAACGCATCCTGAAGGAGAGCCCGGCGCAGATCGTCGTCATCGACGTGCGCGACGAGAAGGACGTCAAGAAGGGTACCTTCCCCGGGGCGCTCAACATCCCGATCAACGATCTGGAGAAGAAGCTGGACACGTTGCCGAAGGACAAGCCGATCGTGTTCACCTGCTCGACCGGCGCGCGCTCGGGCGAGGCCTACGACACGGTGAAGCTGCTGGCGGGCGACCTGAAGACCTACTTCCTCGATGCCGACGTGACGTTTGCCGGCGACGGCAAGTACAGCATCAAGCCGCACTAAGAAGCGCCACGCTTCGTTTTGTCGCCGCTTCTAGATTGACTGCGCCGGCTCGTCCGCGCCCAGCGGTTCGAGCCAGCGCAGCTGCTGTTCCATGACGGCGACCGTCGCCTCCGACGCGTCGCCCCGGCGCGCCGCGATGCGGCGCGCGCATTCCGCCGGCGTCGCGGCCGGCGCGAGGATCGCGAAGGGCGCGCCGAGCCTTTCCGCCAGCGCGCGGCAGGCGTCGCGCTCGGCGCGCTTGAGGAAGGCCGCGTCCACGATCACCGACCAGCCGCTGGCGACGGCGAGTTCCGCGACCTCGGCGAGCCGCGCGTAGGTGCGCGTCGTCGCCTCCGGCGTGTAGATCGCGCCGCCGCTGTCCGCTTCGGGCGCGAGGCCGAACAGGCGCTTCCTTTCCACGTCCGAGCGCACGCGCACGGTGTGCAGGAAGTCGGCGGAGGCGAGGCGGCGGTTGGTGGCGTGGGTCTTACCGCAGCCCGAGGGGCCGCAGGTGATCGTAAAAGTCGGCGCTGGCGGGACGGTGAGGCGCGCCGCCAGGGCGAGATAGCCGGCGGCCTCCTGGGCGTCCGCGGCCGAGGCGGTCGCCTGGCCGCGCAAGGCCGCGACCTTGGCGCGCACCATGGCGCGATAGACCAGATAGAAGCGCAGCACCGTGAGCGCGTCGAAGTCGCCGCTGGCGACCAGCCAGGCGTCGAGCAGCCAGCTCGCGAGGCCGGGGCGGCGGTGGTCGAGCAGGTCGAGCAGCGTGAAGGCGATCTCGTTGGCGACGTCGATGCAGCGGAAACCCGCGTTGAACTCGATGCCGTCGAAGGGCACGACGCGGCCGTCGAGCAGCACCAGGTTGCCCAGGTGCAGGTCGCCGTGGCCCTCGCGCACGCGGCCGGCGGCGCGGCGGCGCGCGAAGTCCGCCGCGCGCCTTTGCCATTCGTCCTCGGTCCACTGCCGCAGGCGTGTCAGCACGGGCGACTCGACCGGCAGCAGGGCTTCGAGTTCGTCGAAGTTTTCCAGCGCGTCGGCGCGGATGCGCTCGGGCGTGCCATATTGCCCGGGGGCGACGGCGGCGTGTTGCTGGAAGTCGGCCAGCGTGCGCGCGAGCTGCGCCAGATGCGCGCCACTCAGGTCGCCGTTGCTGCTCACATGGTCGAGGCGCTGCGCCTCGGCGAAGCGGCGCATCTTGACCGCCGGCTCACCATCCAGCTCGACGACATCGAGATAGAGCGCCGGCGCGAAGCGGCGGTTGAGGGCGAGCTCCCGTGCGCAGCAGGCGCGGCGCTGGTCGACCGTGCCGTAGTCGAGGAAGGGCAGGGTCACCGGCTTCTTGATCTTGAAGGCCAGGTCGCCGGCGAGCAGCACCCAGGAGATGTGGGTCTCGACGCAGTCGATGGGCGTGCCGGGCGGAACGAGGGCGCGCACGGCGTCGATGAATCGGGCGGGAGCGGCGGTCATGG
>JANJVS010000205.1 GCA_024709955.1 Rhodocyclaceae bacterium | reverse complement strand
CAACCAAGGCGACCTCCTGCCCCTTGGCTTCCCAATTTCAACAGTACTTTTCGCACTGTTTGCGCATCATGCGTATGAATTCCTCCGTGAGCCCAAGCAACCAGTGGCCGTCGAGGGCTAAACACGGACCGCCTGCAAGCTTCACTTGCAGTCTCCGCGCCCCTCAAGCTAAACGTTGAAGCTGTAGAAAAAACCCATTTCCACCCGCCGCGAGGCGTAAAAAAGGCGCGAATCGCATCGCGCCTTTTTCCATTCTGATCGCCGGGATTCCGCTCCCCACCGTCCCGCCAGCGCGCCCCGCAGGAAGTACCCTTGGGGTGCCGACTTTTCAAGGATCGGCCGGTAGGCGGGGTTCAGGGCTGCCCCACCCTCCGCCTACTGCCCATACCCATGGTGCGCCAGCTTCTCGATGTTATGCACCAGGCAGTAGAGCTTCCATTGCCCATCCACCTTCTTTTGCCCGCGCAGGGTGAAACGGTTCAGCCGCTTGTTGTACCGAATATTCCCGAACACCGGCTCCACCGTCGCGAAGCGCCGGCCGTACAGCGCCCGCCCCCGTTCCGAATCGATGGCCTGTTTCATCCGCTCGCTCGCGCTTAGGGTCTTGTCAGCCTTGCCCCGGAAGAACATCACCTGCCGCGCCTTGGTCTTCTCCGGGGTTCTCAGACATTTGTCTCGCAGTTCGCATGGCACGCAATCCCGTAGCGCGCCCTGGAACTTGGTGCCGATGAGCCCCTTGTGATTACAGTTCGATCCGTTCTGGTAGAGCTGCTTCCCTGCCGGACAGATGCAGGTGCCGGCCTCCGGGTCGTGGTCGAAGTCCTTGGGTCGGTAGTGCTTCGCCCCCTTCTTTGGGTGGGCCTTGTCGTAGAGCGGATCGGGCAGGGCTTTGTATTTGTCCTGCTCCTTGAAGCGCTCGTCGCGCTTTCTCATGCCGGTGTCGGCGATGAGGGCGGGGATTTCCTGTGCGGCCAGTTGCTCGATGTTGGCCTCTGAGTGGTAGCCGGCGTCGGCGGTGATGAGGGTCTGGTCGGTGCGCTGGGAGTCCGTGGCCTGGATAACGGACAGCAGCAGTTCCTGCTCGGAACCGGTGCCGTGGGCCTGGGCTTCGACGATGATCTGGTGCCGGGCATCGACGGCGGCCACGCCGGTGTAACCCTGGATGACGCCTTTGCTCGTGGCCATCTTGGCGGAGTCGTTGTCGGTGCGGTTGCTCTTGCGGATGCCGCCCCTGGCACCCTTGCGGTCTTCGGGGTTGGCCGCCAACCAGGCGCGCAGTTGGGCGGCATCGCCCTGCAGACGTTCGATGCGACGTTGGGATTTCTCATCAAGACTGGGTTCGGCCGGCCGGGCGTCGTTCGCGCGGTGGCGGGCGAGCATGGCCTGCGCGGCGGCTTCGAGCTTGCCGGCTTGCCGCTCGAAGTCGGCGCGGGTGCCGCTCCTGGCCTTGCTGGCATTCGCTGGCAGTTTGACGCCGTCGATGGCGAACATCTCGCGGCCGATGAGGCCCTGCCGGTCACACAGGTAGAGCACCTGGGCAAAGAGCTTGGCGATGTCGTCGCCCAGGCGGGAGACGAAGGCGGCGATCGTGGTGAAGTGCGGGGCGCTGTCGCCGGAGAGGGCGATGAAGGTGATGTGTTCGCGGCAGGCGCATGCGATGCCGCGACTGCTGACGAGCCCACGGCTGTAGGCGAACAGGACGACCTTGAGCAGCATGGACGGCGGGTAGGCCAGCGCGCCGGCGAGGTCGTTCTGGTAGCGGGCGTCGAATCCCGACAGGTCGAGTTCGTGCTCGATCAGGTGGTGCAGCGCGTGTTCGAACGTGCCCGGCAGCAGCTGCCGTTCCAGATCGACCGCCAGAAACCGCGGACTGGTGTCGATGTGCTTGTAGCGCGCCATGCCTCGCCCCAATATCCAAAATCATTGGAGCCTTGATATTCCATTTGGTTCACGGCAAAGTGGCGCCATGAAACTACTTTTTCTACAGCGTCGTTAGCCCTCTCAATCATGGCCTCGACAATCAAAAAGTTGCTCTTCATCGACACCAATATCTGGCTTGATTTCTATCGCGCCAGAAATGACGCTGGCCTGTCATTGCTGAGACACGCTGAGGCCGTTGCTGACAAGATCATTGTTACGTACCAACTTGAAACTGAGTTCAAGAAGAACCGACAGATCGCCATTCTTGAAGGGATGCAAGAACTGAAACCGCCTGGCCAAGTCCCCCGGCCTGGCATCTTCTCCGATGCAAAGGACACAGAGATTCTGAACAAGAGTCTCAAGGAGGCCGAGAAGCGGGTAAAGAGCCTCAAGGCCCGCTTAGCGCGCGTTATGGAAAATCCGTCCGGCCATGATCCTGTGTATCAGGCATGTCAACGAATCTTTCACAAACAGGATTCGCTCGTACTGACAAGGGATGACCCTATACGAAGGCAAATCCGAAATCGGGCATTTCGGCGTTACCTGCACGGATGTCCCCCAAGGAAGAAGACCGACACTTCGTTCGGGGACTCGTTCAACTGGGAGTGGATGGTTCATTGTGCGAACGCCGAGAACGCAGAACTTGTCATTGTCAGCCGCGACGCAGATTACGGCATCACCTTTGAGAATAAGGCGTACGTTAATGACCACCTCCGCCAAGAATTCTCGGAGCGCGTGAGCAAGAAACGCAAGCTACTTTTGTACGTTCGCCTGTCGGAGGCACTGAAGCATTTTGCAGTTCCCGTAACCCCGGAGGAAGAGCAGGCGGAAACCGATATCCTGGCATCTGCCCGGCCGGATGCAGAGCGTCCTAGAGAAGGACCATTGAGCATTCTGGAAATCATCCGGCGCTATGGGGTAAGAGGGGCACTTGGTGAGGATGCCGATGGTGCCGTCGAGGGCTAACCCTTCGTTGCAAGGGACACTCCGCCTATCGGCGGCGCGCCCTGAACTCCACTTCGTTAGAGATCGCAAGCCTAATGGCCCTATTTCGTTTCATCCGAGCCCTTACAGACCTATTCTGGTCGTTCTTTCCCGTGTTCATTGTGGTTCTTGTCCTCGCTATCCTCGGAAAGCTTAGCCATATCGCGGAGCGCTCTGACCTAATTCTGTGCGCTGCACTGTTGTTTGCAGAGGGCTGGTGGAGAATTCGAAAGGTTCTCTTTCGATTGAGCACCATCGTCCTTGAGTTTGTTGGGTTTATCGGCGCACTGGTAGCCGTATTTTTGGCATCCACTCTTCTGCTCGTTGAAGCGGGAAAGATTACTGAGCTTGCCCCGATTATTGCTTCCGAAAGATTCATGACCGCCCACCTGCTTACTTTGGTGTTGTCTGTCATTTACGGCCTAATTGTCAGACTGAACGTGCTTGAAATGGAAGATCAAGAGCGCGCTTACTATCGCCAGCACCATGACTCTCAACAAAAATCTAAAAGTGGAAGCGATCTCTAACCTCTCGGTCAAAGCTGCTCCCTCCGGTCGCTGGACGTCCCGCAAGCGGGCCCCCCTTTACCTAAAACGTTACCGGCATCGTTGCATGAGGCTGCGACCCAATTAGCCATGATGGGCGATCAATCTCAAAGCAAGCACGAACCTTCCGGCGAGCGCTCCTGCCCCCGCTGCGGCATCCCCTTCAAGTGCGGCGCCGAGGCGGGCGAGGAGGGTTGCTGGTGCGCCGGGTTTCCGGCGGTCGCCATCGACGCCGCCCTGCCCGGTTGCCTGTGTCCCGCCTGCCTTGAGGAACGCTCGCATGGCATTGACAATGTGTAGCCACGAGGCTACAGTGGTTCCGTGATTGAAATTCGCAAAACGGCCCTTTTCGCTCAGTGGCTCGACGACTTGCGCGACATCCAGGCGAGGGCGCGCGTTCAGGCAAGGATCGAACGGCTCGCGGCTGGAAATCCCGGAGATGTCGAGCCGGTTGGCGAGGGTGTCTCGGAGTTGCGAATCAACTACGGTCCCGGTTACCGGGTGTATTTCAAACAGCGCGGGCGCGAGCTGATCATTCTGCTGGCAGGTGGCGACAAGGTCACCCAGGCCAAGGACATCAAGGCCGCATTGCGTCTCGCACGGAATCTTTCGGAGTAGCCGCCATGACCAAGACCGTTACCTCTCGCTACGACGTCGCCGAACATCTCAGAACCCCGGAGGAAATGGCCGCTTATCTTGAGGCCTGCCTTGAAGAGGCCGACGGGGACGCGGCATTCATCGCCAAGGCGCTGGGCGATATCGCCCGCGCCAAGGGCATGGCCCAGGTGGCGCGGGATGCCGGCCTCTCCCGCGAAAGCCTTTACAAGGCGCTTTCCGGCGAGCGCAGCCCCGGTTTCGACACGATCCTGAAAGTGATTGGCGCCCTCGGACTGAAACTGCACGCCGAGGCCGCCCGCGGCTGACCGGCGGAAACGTCGAAGCTCAGATCGCCGTCGTCAGGTTCACCCACCACTCGGGCAGCAGCGGGACCACCAGCGCTTCGAGGCGCTTGTCCCAGCCGAGCAGGATGGCGACGCCGAGGAAGGCCAGCAGGAGGCCGAAGCCGGTCTTGAGCGCCCGCACGTGGCCGAGCACCCAGCCGCGCATGCGCATGAAGCCGGCGCGCGAGGCGTAGGCGGCGATCACCAGCGGCAGCGCCGCGCCGAGGCCGAAGCCGCCGAGGATCAGCGTGCCGCGCAGCGCCCCGCCCTCGCTCGCCACCAGCGTCAGCGCCGCGATCAGCAGCGGGCCCGAGCAGGGGCTCCACACCAGCCCGAGCAGGCCGCCGAGCAGGAATGAGCCGCCGAGCGAGGCGGCGTCGAGGCGGCTGGAAAGGCCGTCGGCGCCGCTCGCCAGCGGCGTCATCAGGCGCGTGAAGGGCTCGTTGAGCGCCGGCACCAGCATCACCGCGCCGAGCGCCAGCAGCAGCCAGCCGCCGGCCAGGCGCACGCTGTCGCCGTCCAGCCCGAGCGCCGGGCCGGCGACGCCGAGCAGCAGGCCGACCAGCGCGAAGGCGGCGACCATGCCCAGCCCCATGAACAGCGGGCCGGCGCGGTGCCCTTGCAGGCTGCCGCCCACCACCAGCGGCAGCAGCGGGAAGACGCAGGGGTTGAGCGTCGAGAGCCCGCCGGCGGCGAGGGCGAGGAAGACGTGGCCGAAGGACAGGCTTTCGAACATGATGGCGTTGGAACGCCTTGCGTCAGCGCGCCGTCAGCAGCGCGGCCTTGATCTTCGCCGGCCTGGTCTCGCCGCCGAGGCGCGCGGTCTCCCTGTCGCCCCTGAAGACGACGATCACCGACTGGCTGCGCACGTTCATGGCCTTCCTGAGTTCCTTTTCGTCGTCGTAGTGGGCCACCAGCAGGGTGAGGCCCTTGAGCTCGGGATCGTCCCTGATCGCGCGGAAGACGCGCTGCTGCGCCTTGCAGGTGGGGCACCAGTCGGCGTGGAAATGCACGGCGACCGGCCTGCCGGCGGCCTGCGCCTCCCGCAGCGCGGCGGCGGTGTAGGGTTCGATGTCGAGCGCCCGCGCCAGTCCGGGGATGGCGAGCGCGACCAGGACCAGCAGGGCGAAAATCGGGGCACGGATTCTCATGGCGCGGGTTCTCCTCTCGGGTTCGACACCTGTTTCGACCCGGGGCGGCCGGGGGCGTTCCTTCGCGAGCGTCCCGAACCGGCGTCCCTGGCATAAACTCCATGCTTGAGCATATAGAATCGGCTTTTCGCAAACGGGAAGGCATGTGCGGATGAACACGAGTCGCGGCGAAGATCGGGAGGATGATTCGGCCACCACCGGAGAGGCGTGGTTCCGCACCCTGTTCGAGTCGTCCCCCGATCCGGCCTGGATCATCGACAAGCACCGCTTCGTCGAATGCAACGGCGCCGCCATCAAGGCGCTCGGCTACAACAGCAAGGACGAGCTGCTCGACACCCATCCCTCCGAGCTTTCCCCGCCCAGCCAGCCGGACGGCGAGGATTCCTACGCCAAGGCCGAGCGCATGATCGCCATCGCCCAGGAGCGGGGCCGCCACCGCTTCGAGTGGCTGCACCAGCGCGCCGACGGCAGCCTGTTCTTCGCCGAGGTGACGCTTTCCGTCGTGGCCTTCGGCGGCCGCCAGGCGATGTATTGCGCCTGGCGCGACATCACCGAGCGCAAGGAGGCCGAGGCGGGCCTGCTGCTCGCCCGCAGCATCATGGAAAGCACCAGCGAGGGCGTGCTGGTCACCGACGCGAACGGCCTGATCATCTCGGTCAACCCCGCCTTCAGCAAGATCACCGGCTACACGGCGGAAGAGGCGATCGGCCGCAAGCCCAGCCTGCTCAAGTCCGACCACCACGACGCGGCGTTCTACCGCCAGCTCTGGCAGGCGGTGCTGAAGGATGGCCGCTGGGAGGGCGAGATCTGGAACCGGCGCAAGAGCGGCGAGATGTATCCGGAATGGCTGACCATCAACCGCATCCCGGCGGTGGATGGCATGCCCGTGCGCTACGCCTCGGTGTTCCACGACATCACCGAGCAGCGCCAGGCCAACGAGCGCATCCAGTACCTCGCCTTCCACGACGCCCTGACCGGGCTGCCCAACCGGGCGCTGTTCCAGGACCGGCTGGTCCATGCGGTGGAGCGCGCGCGGCGCGAGAAACGGCGGCTTTCGGTCACCTTCGTCGATCTCGACGGTTTCAAGGAGATCAACGACAGCCTCGGCCACGACGTCGGCGACCTGCTGCTGCAGGAGGTCGCCCAGCGCATCCGCGCCCGGTTGCGGCGCGGCGCGGACACGGTGGCGCGCCTCGGCGGCGACGAGTTCGTCGTGCTGATGGAGGATCTCAAGGACGTCGAGCACTGCGCCTGCCTCGCCGCCGAGATCATCGAGGATCTCGGCGCGCCCTTCGAGCTGCGCGGCCATGCGGTGCGCGTCGGCGCCTCGATCGGCCTGGCCTTCTTCCCCGAGGACGGCGGCGAGGCCCTCGAACTCATGAAGCACGCGGACACCGCGATGTACGCGGCCAAGGCCTCGGGCAAGGGCGCCTACCGCTTCTTCCAGCCGGAGATGCTGGAGAACCTCAACCAGCGCATCAAGCTGGAGACCGAACTGCGCCACGCCATCGAGGACGGGGCCCTCGAACTGCACTACCAGCCGAAGATCTGCGTCACCGACGGCAAGCTGCGCGGCGTCGAGGCCTTGGTGCGCTGGCCCCATCCCGAGCGCGGCCTGGTCATGCCCCAGGAGTTCATCCCGGTCGCCGAGGAGACCGGCCTGATCGTCTCCCTCGGCAACTGGGTGCTGGCGGAAGCCTGCCGCCAAGCCGCCGCCTGGCGCGCCCGCGGGCTGGAAATCACCGTCGCCGTAAACGTCTCGGCGCGCCAGATCGCCAAGGACCGGCTGGTGGACCGGGTCGCCGGCCTGCTCGCCGAGCACGCCCTGCCGGCCAGCGCGCTGCAGATCGAACTCACCGAAACCGCCCTGCTCACCGCGCCCGAGCTGGCCACCGAGACCCTCGACCGACTGCGCGAAATGGGCGTGATCATCGCCATCGACGACTTCGGCACCGGCTATTCGAGCCTGGCGCGCATGCGCCGCCTGCCCATCGACCTGGTGAAGATCGACCGCTCCTTCATCGAGAACATGGACCACGACGCCAAGGACGCCGAGGTGGTGCGCACCATCGTCGCCCTGGCCAAGGCCCTCGGCCTCGACATCATCGCCGAGGGCGTCGAATCCCGGCGTCAGTCGGAGATCCTGAGCGATTCCGGCTGCACCGTCTGCCAGGGCTATTACTTCGCCCGTCCCCAGTCGGCGAGCCAGCTCGAAAGCTGGATCACCGAGGACGGCGGCCGGGCGTAAGGGGCTTTGCCCCAAAACTCGGCGCTGGCGCCACGGTGACTTGACCGCCGCCAAGGTCCGGCGCGCGCACCCCCATATAATCGCGACCGTGAACTCCCTGCCCCCGCTCCTCGACACCCTCGGCCGCCCGGTGCGCGACCTGCGCATCTCGATCACCGACCGCTGCAACTTCCGCTGCGTGTATTGCATGCCGAAGACCGTGTTCGGCCGCGACTATCCCTTCCTGCCGCGCGCCGACCTGCTGTCCTTCGAGGAGATCGCCCGCGTGGCGCGTGTCTTCGTCGCGCGCGGCGTGAAGAAGCTGCGCCTGACCGGCGGCGAGCCGCTGCTGCGTCACCATGTCGAAAAGCTCATCGAACTGCTGGCGGCGATCCCCGGCCTTGAACTCACGCTGACGACCAACGGCTCCCTGCTGCCGCAGAAGTCGGCAGCCTTGCGCGCGGCGGGCCTCAAGCGCGTCACGGTCAGCCTCGACGCCCTCGACGACGCGGTGTTCCGGCGCATGAACGACGTGGACTTTCCGGTGGCGCGCGTGCTCGAAGGCATCGAGGCGGCCGCCGCGGCCGGCCTCGGGCCGGTCAAGGTCAATATGGTGGTCAAGCGCGGCGCCAACGACCACGAAATCCTCCCCCTGGCGCGCCACTTTCGCGGCAGCGGCCACATCCTGCGCTTCATCGAGTTCATGGACGTCGGCAGCAGCAACGACTGGAAGCTCGACGAAGTGGTGCCCTCCGCCGAGGTCGTGCGCCGCATCGACGCCGAGTTTCCCCTCGAACCCATCGACCCGAACTATCCGGGCGAGGTCGCCCAGCGCTGGCGCTACAAGGACGGCGCCGGCGAGATCGGCGTGATCTCGTCGGTGACGCGCGCCTTCTGCGACAGCTGCACGCGCGTGCGCATCTCCACCGAGGGCAAGCTCTACACCTGCCTGTTCGCCTCCGAGGGCCACGACCTGCGCGATCTGCTGCGCGCCGGCACGGACGATGGCGCCCTCGACGCCGCCATCGCGAGAATCTGGCAGGCGCGCGGCGACCGCTATTCGCAGCTGCGCATGGCGGCGACGCCGGGCATGCGCAAGATCGAGATGTCCTACATCGGTGGCTGAACAAACAGCCACCCCCCTGCGCCCCCATCGCGGGGGGGGCCTGCATGCTCGCCGCGCCCGATAAGAGCGGCATCACCGGACTCGTCCTCGCCGGCGGCGAGGGACGGCGCATGGGCGGCGCCGACAAGGGCCTGCTGCCGCTCGCCGGCCGGCCGCTGGTCGCCCATGTGCTGGCACGGCTGGCGCCCCAGGTGGACGGCATCCTGATCAGCGCCAACCGCAACCTCGACGCCTACCGCGCCTTCGGCCACCCGGTGCTGCCCGACACCATGGGCGCGGCCCAGGGGCCGCTGGCCGGGCTGCATGCCGGTCTCGCCGCCTGCGCGACGCCCTGGCTGCTGACCTGTCCCTGCGACTGCCCCGCCCTGCCCGCCGACCTCGCCGCGCGGCTGCTGGCCGCCGCCGAGGCCGGGCAGGCGGCCATCGCCGTCGCCACGGCGGCGGGCAAGACCCAGCCCGCCTTCCAGCTGCTGCGCCGCGAGCTGCTGCCGGCCCTCGAAGCCCATTTCGCCGCCGGCGGCCGCAAGCTCATGGCCTGGTGCCGCGAGCAGGGGGCGGTCGAGGTCGAGTTTCCCGACCCGGCAGCCTTCCGCAACCTGAATACCCCGGAAGACCTGGCCGCCCTCGCAGGCTAAACCTGCGACCGGAATGGCCGTTAACTCCCTCAACCCCAGAGGGAGAACATCATGAAATACCACTGCACCCCGGAAACCAATCTGCACGACCTGATCGGCGAAGACAGCGCGGAAGGTTTCCAGTACGGCCCGCTGAGCGCCGCGCTGATGGCCGGCGAGGAACTCGTGCTCGAAGGCAGCACCGTCCTGTCGCCGATGACCGTGGCGAAGATCCGCGCCGTGCTGCGCGGCCTGTTCATCGTCGAGACCGAGGTGACGCTGCGCGCGACGCAGGGTTTCCGCCTGGTGCTACACTGACGTCGTCCCCGTTTTTCCCGCCTTTCCCGCCATGGATACCCTCGCGATCGCCGCCCTCGCCACCGAAATGAGCCAGGCCCGCACGGCCAACGCCGTGCAACTCAGCGTCCTCAAGAAGGCGATGGACATCGGCGCCGAAGGCGCGATGCAACTGGTGCAGGCCGCCGTCCAGGCCACCCAGTCCGTGAATCCGCCTCATCTCGGCAACAGCGTCGACACCTTCGCCTGACAGCTTGTGAAAAATTCTGCTGCGCTTGGCATCTCGGGGTTGCGCGGTGCTCGCAATCCTCATGTACTCAAGTACATTCCGGTTGCTGCGCTCCGGGCGTCCCCGACCTGCCGGCGCTCGCGACGAATTTTTGACAAGCTCTGAGTCCTAGTCCCATGTCCCTCTGGCTGCGCTTCGAAACCGGCGGCGCCGAGCATTTCGGCACCCTCGACGGCGAGACCGTCACCGTCTGGACCGGCGACATGTTCGCCGCGCCCACCCGCACTTCCCTGCAATGCCCCCGTGCCGACGTGCGCCTGCTGATGCCCTGCCGGCCGGGCAAGATGATCGGCCTGTGGAACAACTTCCACGAGCGCGCCGTCAAGGAAGAGCTGCACCGTCCCGAGCATCCGCTCTATTTCCTCAAGAGCGCCAACAGCTACGCCAGGCACGGCGATCCGATCCGCCGCCCCGTCGGCTATGGCGGCGCGGTGGTGTTCGAGGCGGAACTGGGCATCGTCATCGGCCGGCGCTGCGCCGGGGTTTCGGTCGAGGACGCGCCCGCATCCATCTTCGGCTATACCTGTGTCAATGACGTCACCGCCCGCGACCTGATGCGCCTCGACCCGGCCTTCGTGCATTGGACGCGCGCCAAGGGTTTCGACACCTTCGGCGTCTTCGGGCCGGTCATCGCCACCGGCCTCGATCCCGCCCGGCTGCGCGTGCGCGCCGTGGTGGATGGCGAGGAGCGCCAGAATTATCCGGTCGCCGACATGTTCTTCTCGCCGGCCGAGATCGTCAGCCGCATTTCCCACGACATGACCCTGGAGCCCGGCGACGTGATCGCCTGCGGCACCTCCGTCGGCGCCGGCGCCATGCCGGACGGCGCGACCGTCGAGGTCGCCATCGACGGCATCGGCAGCCTCGTCAACCGCTTCGGCTGATGGAGGTCGCCCTATTCCTCGGCGGCATCCGTCCGCTGCCGCCGGAAAACCGCCCCACGGGCATTTTCAAGCGCGCCGTCGAGCAGCCGGTCTGGCTCGGCCGCGAGGGTCTCGCCGGCGACGCCCAGGCCGACCGGCGCGTGCATGGCGGCCCCGAAAAGGCGCTGCACCAGTACCCGATCACCAATTACGCCGCGCTCGCCCGGGTCTTTCCCGACGCCGCCGCCACCCTGGTGCCGGGCGGCATGGGCGAGAACCTCTCGGTGCCCGGCTGGGACGAAGGCAACATCTGCGTCGGCGACGTTTTCCGCCTCGGCGACGCGCGCATCCAGGTCTCCCAGCCGCGCGCGCCCTGCTGGAAGATCGACGGCCGCCACGGCGTCGCAGGCATGACCCGCCACATCGACGGGCACGGCCTGACCGGCTGGTACTTCCGCGTGATCGAGGAAGGCGAGGTGGCGCCCGGCTGCGAGTTCGCCCTGCTCGACCGCCCGGCGCCAGAGGCCAGCATCGCCCGCCTCTGGCAGGTCTGGCGCACCCACCGCCCGACGCCGGACGAGCTCGACCGTCTGCTGCAAACGCCCGGGCTCACGGAGAGCTGGCAAGGCAAGCTGCGCCAGCGCATGGAGTGGTTGCGCGCCAACGCCTGACGGGCTGTCTGCAAACTCGGCGCTGATGAACCAACTGCGCTACAAGGCGGTCAAGCAAACTACGCTTTCCTCGCCGCAGCGAATCCTCGCCGTAGCGGATGGCGGGACGGTGGTTATCGGTCCCCGGGGCGCTCCAGCCAGTGGAGCAGGCACGCGGTCAGCTTTTCCGGATCGAAGGGCTTGGCGATGAAGTCGTCCATGCCGGCG
>JANJVS010000168.1 GCA_024709955.1 Rhodocyclaceae bacterium | reverse complement strand
ACGCGCGTCGATCATCTGGCGCACCTTCTTCGCCTTGTCGAGCACGTAGGGAATGAACTTCTGGCCGCCGAAGCCGGGGTTCACCGACATCAGCAGCACCATGTCGAGCTTGTCGAGGGTGTATTCGAGCACGTCGAGCGGCGTGGCCGGGTTGAACACCAGGCCGGCCTTGCAGCCGCTTTCCTTGATGAGGCCGATGGTGCGATCGATGTGCTCGGAGGCCTCCGGATGGAAGGTGATGTAGGTGGCGCCGGCCTTGGCGAAGTCGGGGATGATGCGATCGACCGGCTTGACCATCAGGTGCACGTCGATCGGCGCGGTCACGCCGTGCTTGCGCAGCGCCTCGCAGACCAGCGGGCCGATGGTGAGGTTGGGCACGTAATGGTTGTCCATCACGTCGAAATGCACGATGTCGGCGCCGGAAGCGAGCACGTCGTCCACTTCCTCGCCGAGGCGGGCGAAGTTGGCGGACAGGATGGACGGGGCGATGCGGTACTGCATGGAGAACCCTCCTCGTTGAATTAGAATGGTCCGATTCTAGCCGCGCCCGCCCATCAGGCCGGCTAAGACTTTCTGATGGCAGCTATAAGCAGGGACCCCGCAATGGCCGAGTCGAAAAAATACGAAATCGCGATCGAGGTGACGACCCAATACCTGCCGGAGCAGTCCGATCCAGACGCGGAGCGCTATTTCTTCGCCTACACCATCACCGTCACCAACAGCGGCTCGGTGGCGGCCCAGTTGATCTCCCGCCACTGGATCATCACCGACGCGGAAGGCAAGAAGGAGGAGGTGCGCGGCCTCGGCGTGGTCGGCCACCAGCCGCTGCTGAAGCCGGGCGAATCCTTCGAATACACCAGCGGCTGCCCGCTGGCCTCGCCGGTGGGCACCATGAGCGGCAGCTACCAGATGGTCGCCGAGGACGGCACGCGCTTCGAGGCGCCGATCCCCGAGTTCATGCTGGCGATGCCGCGCACGCTGCACTAACCGCCGGTCAATTCCCGCGCCTCGGCGCGGCGCAGATACTTCCAAGGCAGCGGCAAGAGTCCCGGCACGCGCGCCATGTAGCGGCGGTAGCGCTCGCCGTGCAGCGCGATCAGTTTGCGTTCCTCCAGCCGCGAACCGACGACGAAATACAGCGTGATCGCCAGCGCCGAGAGCAGCAGCGCCGGATTCATGTCGCGCGTCCACACCAGCACGAGGCCGCAGCAATACCAGGGGTGGCGCACGAAGCGGTGGAAGGGCGAGAGGCTGAAGCCGCCCGGCCGGTCGGGTCGCGGCGAGTCTTCGCGGAGTTGGCGCAGGCCGAGGAATTCGTCCATGTCGTAATGACGCGACGACAGGAACAGCACGCCGATGGCCGCCAGCGCGAGGCCGTTGGCGAGCCAGGCCGCCAAGCCCGTCCAGCGCCACAGCCAGTCGCCCGGCGTCGCATGGATCAGCCAGACCAGCGGCAGCGCCGTGACAACGGCCACCAGGTTGTAGCCGAGACGATAGCCGGGCATCAGGCCGGGCCAGCGCGCGGCGATGCGCCGCTTGACGGCGAAGGCGGCCAGCAGCGAATGCAGGGCCGCATAGGCGCACCAGGCGATGGCGAGCGGAAGCAGTTCCATGCGCTACGCCGCCGCGCCCCGGCTATTCCGCGGCGGGCGCCGGCTGCTGGCCGTAGCCGGCGAACTTCTCGATGACGCGCGCCATCTCCTCGGCCGGCAGCAGCTTCGGCGCGCCGAGCTGCAGCACGCGCCAGTACTGCTCGCAGAGGGTTTCGAGCTCGACCGCCAGCGCCAGCGCCTCCTTGAGATCGCGGCCGAACACCACCATGCCGTGATGCGCCATCAGGCAGGCACGCCGTTCCACTAGGGCGGCGAGCATCGCATCGGAGAGCTCCTGGGTGCCGAAGGTCGCGTAGGCGGCGCAGCGCACCGTGTCGCCGCCGAAGCGCGCGATCATGTAGTGGAAGGGCGGGATGCCCAGTTCCTGGCAGGCCAGGGTGGTGGCGAACGGCGAGTGGGCGTGAATCACCGCGCCGGCCTCGGGCCGCGCGACGTAGATGTCGCGGTGGAAGCGCCATTCCGACGACGGCGCGCGGCGACCGCTCACCGTCCCGTCGGCGCCGACTTTTACCATGTCGGCCGCCACGCATTCGTCGTAGGGCATGCCGGTCGGCGTGATGACGAAGCCGCCGGCGCAGCGCGCGCTGACGTTGCCGGCGGCGCCGCGGTTGATGCCGCTGGCGTTCATGGCGCGCGCGGTGGCGAGCACGGCGGCGTGCATGGTTATCCTTGCGCGGCTCGCAGGCCGGCGGCGGGAAAGACCCCGTGCTCGGTGACGATGCCGGCGATCAGACCGGCGGGCGTGACGTCGAAGGCCGGATTGGCGACGGCGGCGAAGCCGGCCAGCGGGCCGGCGAGCACTTCCTCGGCCGCGCGCTCCTCGATGGGGATCTGCGCGCCGGCGGGACAGGCGAAGTCGATGGTGGATAGCGGCGCGGCGACGTAGAAGGGCACGCCGTGCGCCCGTGCCGCCAGCGCTTTCAGATAGGTACCGATCTTGTTGGCGGTGTCGCCGTTGGCGGCGATACGGTCGGCGCCGACGATCACGCAGTCCACCTTGCCCTGCATCAGCAGCAGGCCGGCGGCGTTGTCGGCGATGAAGGTATGGGGTACGCCGGCCTCGCGCAGCTCCCAGGCCGTCAGCTGGCCCTGGTTGCGCGGCCGCGTCTCGGAGACCCAGACATGCACGTCCAGGCCGGCGGCCTGGGCCGCGTAGATCGGGGCAAGCGCCGTGCCGTGGGCGACGGTGGCGAGCCAGCCGGCGTTGCAGTGGGTCATGACAGCGACGCGGCCCTTGCGCGCGGCGATGGGCTTGAGGAGTTCCAAGCCGTGGCGGCCGATGGCGGCGTTGGCCGCCGCGTCCTCGTGGGCGATGGCATCCGCCTCGTTCCAGGCGGCCGCGCACCGTTCCGCCAGCGCCGAGTTTTGGCTTCGGCCGTCGCCTTGCGACTCAACATCGGCTCCGCCGATGTTAGCCTCCGCCGAAGCTTCGCTTTCCAGCGCGCGGCGCATGCGCGCGAGCGCCCAGTGCAGGTTGACCGCCGTCGGACGCGTCGCCGCGAGGGTCGCGACGACCGTGTCGAGCGGCAGTCCCTGCTGGAGGCCGAGGGCGACGCCGTAGGCGGCGGTGGCGCCGATCAGCGGCGCGCCGCGCACCTGCATGACGCGGATCGCGTGGGCGGCGTCCTCCAGCGTCGCCAGCCGCACGAAGACGGTTTCAAGCGGCAGGCGCGTCTGATCGAGGATGCGCACGCAGCGCCCGGCCGCATCCCGCTCCGCCGCGATGGTGGTCAGCACCATCAGTTCAGCTTGCCGTGGCAGTGCTTGTACTTCTTGCCGCTGCCGCAAGGGCAGGGATCGTTGCGGCCGACCTTGGGCAGGGCGCGCTCCTGCGGCATGGGCTTCTTCTCCGCCGCGCCGGCGGCCGCCAGCGCCTCTTCGTAGTCGGCGTGGTGGTACTGCACGTTCTCCAGCTGCGGATGCTGCTGCTCGGCCTCCTCGATCTGCGCCTCGCTGCGGATCTCGACCGTCATCAAGAGGCGCGTCACTTCCTGGCGCACCGTGTTGAGCAGCGTCTCGAACAGTTCGAAGGCCTCGCGCTTGTACTCCTGCTTCGGGTTCTTCTGCGCATAGCCGCGCAGGTGGATGCCCTGGCGCAGGTGGTCGAGGGCGGCAAGGTGCTCGCGCCAGTGCGAGTCGAGGCTCTGCAGCATGACGTTGCGCTCGAAGCCGCGCCAGGCGGCGAGATCGACGCGCGCGATCTTCTCCGCGTAGGCGGTGTCGGCGGCGTCGAGGATGCGCGCGAGGATGTCGTCGTCGCTCAGCTTCGGATCGTCCTTGACCCACTGGGCGATGGGCAGCTTGAGGTTGAGCTCGGCCGCCAGCGCGGTTTCCAGGCCGCCGAGGTGCCACTGCTCCTCGACGCTCTCGGCCGGCACGTACTGGCGGAACAGGTCGTGGATCACGCCCTGACGCATCGCGTCGATGGTGTCGGCAATGTCGGCCGAGTCGAGCAGCTCGTTGCGCTGCTGGTAGATCACCTTGCGCTGGTCGTTGGCGACGTCGTCGTATTCGAGCAGCTGCTTGCGGATGTCGAAGTTGCGCTGCTCGACCTTGCGCTGGGCGGATTCGAGAGAGCGCGTCACCAGCGGATGCTCGATCGCCTCGCCCTCGGGCATCTTGAGGCGCACCATGATGGCGTTGAGGCGCTCGCCGGCAAAAATCTTCAAGAGCGGATCGTCGAGGGAGAGGTAGAAGCGCGAGGAGCCCGGGTCGCCCTGGCGGCCGGAGCGGCCGCGCAGCTGGTTGTCGATGCGGCGCGACTCGTGGCGCTCGGAGCCGATGATGTGCAGGCCGCCGGCCTTCAGCACCTGGTCGTGCAGCTGCTGCCATTCGGCCTTGAGCTCGGCGACGCGGCGCTCCTTGTCGGCCTCGGCCAGGCTCTCGTCCGCCCTGAGCGCGGCGATCTGCTTTTCGACGTTGCCGCCGAGCACGATGTCGGTGCCGCGACCGGCCATGTTGGTGGCGATGGTGATCATGCCCGGCCGGCCGGCCTGGGCGACGATCTCCGCCTCGCGCGCGTGCTGCTTGGCGTTGAGCACCTGGTGGGCGAGCTTCTCGCGGTCGAGCAGGCCGGACAGCAGTTCGGAGCTCTCGATCGAGGTGGTGCCGACCAGCACCGGCTGGCCGCGGCCATGGCAGTCGCGGATATCGGCGATGATGGCGTGGTACTTTTCCTGCGCCGTGCGGTAGATTTGGTCGTTGGCATCCAGGCGGACCATCGGCCGGTTGGTCGGGATCACCACGGTTTCCAGGCCGTAAATCTGCTGGAACTCGTAGGCCTCGGTGTCCGCCGTGCCGGTCATGCCGGCAAGCTTGGCGTACATGCGGAAGTAGTTCTGGAAGGTGATCGAGGCGAGCGTCTGGTTCTCCGACTGGATCGGCACGCCTTCCTTGGCCTCGACGGCCTGGTGCAGGCCGTCCGACCAGCGCCGCCCCGCCATCAGGCGGCCGGTGAATTCGTCGACGATGATCACCTCGCCGTTCTGCACCACGTACTGCTGGTCGCGGTGGAACAGGTTGTGGGCGCGCAGGGCGGCGTAGAGGTGGTGGATCAGCAGGATGTTCTGCGGATCGTAGAGGCTGCCGCCCTCGGGCAGCAGGCCGAGGCTGGCGAGGATCTGTTCCGCCTTCTCGTGGCCCTGCTCGGTGAGCAGCACCGTGTGGGCCTTGAGATCGACGGTGTAGTCGCCGGTGTCCTGCTCCTGGGGGTTCTGCGCCGCCTCGCCCTTCTCCAGCAGCGGCGGCACGGCGTTCATGCGCACGTAGAGCTCGGTATGCTGCTCGGCTTGGCCGGAGATGATCAGCGGCGTGCGCGCCTCGTCGATGAGGATCGAGTCCACCTCGTCGACGACGGCGTAGTTGAGACCGCGCTGCACCCGCTCGCCGGCGCTGTAGACCATGTTGTCGCGCAGGTAGTCGAAGCCGAACTCGCCGTTGGTGCCGTAGGTGATGTCGGCGGCGTAGGCGGCCTGCTTCTGCTCGTGGTTCATCTGCGGCAGGTTGCAGCCGACCGACAGGCCGAGGAAGCCGTAGAGCCGGCCCATCCATTCGGCGTCGCGGTTGGCCAGATAGTCGTTCACCGTGACCACGTGCACGCCCTTGCCCGACAGGGCGTTCAGGTAGGCGGGCAGCGTCGCCATCAGGGTCTTGCCCTCGCCGGTGCGCATTTCGGCGATCTTGTTGTCGTTCAGCACCATGCCGCCGATCAGCTGGACGTCGAAATGGCGCAGGCCGAGCACGCGCCGCGAGGCCTCGCGCACGACCGCGAAGGCCTCGGGCAACAGGCTGTCGAGGCTCTCGCCCTTGGCGATGCGCTCCCTGAAGGCGCCGGTCATGCCGGCCAGTTCGGCGTCGCCGAGCGCCTGCATCTTCGCTTCGAGCGCGTTGATGCGGGTGACGACGGACGAATATTGACGCAGCAGCCGGTCGTTGCGGCTGCCGAAAATCTTCTTGAGAAAGCCGGTTATCATTTTTTACCGCTCGGTGGCCGGTTTCGGTGCCAGACGGATCCGCGCAGCGGACGTCCGGCTGCGCCAAAACCGGGAATCATGGAAAGTCACGCCTAAACAGGCAGCGCCAAAGGGAAAAATTCTAGCATGGGGGGATAGCCCCCCTGCCTTGACCTGCGCCTAGGAAAAACCGGGAAGATCCCGTGGCCGCCGGGGGCGATCGGTCAGTTGCGGCGCGCCAGCCGGGAATTGCCTTGTTCGAGGAAGCGCGAGGGATTCTGCGCGGCACCGCCGATGCGCACCTCGAAATGCAGATGCGGGCCGGTGGAGCGGCCGGTCGAGCCCACGGCGGCGATGCGCTGGCCGCGTTTGACGAATTCGCCGACCTTGACGTTGAGTTCCCTGGCATGGGCATAGCGGGTGATCAGGTCGTTGCCGTGGTCGATCTCCACCATGTTGCCGTACTGGGGATGGAGCTCGGCCGTCTTGACGATGCCCGCGGCCGCCGCGAGGATCGGCGTGCCGGGCTCGGCGATGAAGTCGATGCCTTCGTGCATCGCCGTCTGGCCGGTGAAGGGATCGAGGCGCCAGCCGAAATTCGACGACATGTGAACCCCTTCGATCACCGGCAGCGCGGTGGGCAGCAGGTGCTTGCGGATGCGTTCCTCGAAAATGCTGTGCTCCAGCGCCGCCAGCGTGTCGCTGCGCACCTCGACCTGGCGCGCCAGTTCGTCGAGGGCGTTTTGCAAATCGTGCGTGGTCAGGTTGTCGGGGCGCAGCAGGGGGCCGCCGCGCCCCGCGTTGCCGGCGGCCTTCTGGGCCGCGGCGTTCTTGGCGTCGGCCGGCTTGACGCCGGCCAGTCCGGCGAGACGCTCGCCGAGGGAATCGAGCTGCATCAACTGTCCCTGCATCTGGCCAAGGCGGGCGGCCATGGTCGCCAGGTTCTCGCGCACCAGCTCGCGGGTCTTGCTCGCTTCCTCCAGGCTGATGCTGCGCAGCAGTTCCTGCAGGAAGGGGAGTCGGATCTCGGCGGCGTGCCGCACGGTGAAATAGGACATCATCGAGGACAACGCCAGCACCACGACGACCAATGCGCTGGCAATCAGGGCCAGATGCCCGCCACTCAAAGTGATGGTGCGGGCGGTTGCCAGTCGATCGGAGACCAGAATAATATGCACGCGCTTTCTCCCTTTTCTCGCCAACCACAGGTTTGCCGACATGTCGTCCAATAAAACGAGAACAACAGCGCGCAAACCAGCCGGCGCATCTCCACGCAGTCGCGGCACGGTGGGGGACCATCTCGCCGCAGCCGACGCCTTCGCTCGCATCGCCGAGCAGGCCAGCCGGCTGCAACGCCTGCAAGTCCTGCTCGATGCCGCGTTGCCAGCCTATCTGTTACCGGGTACCCGCATCGCGAATCTCAAGCGGGGCAAGGTTGTTATCCACGCCGACAGCGGCGCGGTCGCGGTCAAGCTCAGGCAATTGGCGCCCCGGCTTGCCGAGAGTTTTATCCAACAGGGGCAGGAGGTTACCGGAATAGAGGTGCGCGTGCAAGCGCGCCGCCGCCCATTGGCAGGGATGCGTCCTGCCTCGCCTAAAACTATCGGCAGCAGGCCAAAGCTGGCGCTCGCATCGCTGGCCAGCGGCTTGGAAGAGGATTCCCCGGTCCGCCGCGCGCTCGAAAAGCTGCTGCGCAACACCTGAGCGCCGCGCCGCGAAAACTCGGCGCGGGCGGGACGGTGATCAGACCATGACGATCAGGCGCTCGAAGGCCAGCAAGGCGAACAGCACGAGGGCGAAGATCAGGGCGAACTTGGCAATCCGCCCGGCCAGCAGCAGATAGTCGCGCCGACCGGTAAGCAGGTAGGCGACGATGCCGGCGCCGATCGCGAAGGCGGTCAGGATGCCGACGATGCGCAGCAACAGCATGGTGTTTTCCCCTTGGCTGGCGACCGCCGGCGTGCCCGCGACCTCAGGCGAACTGCAAGTCGGGGTAGAGGCGGGCCACGGGCGCCGGCGTCGTCTCGGGACGCTCGAAGGTGGCCCATTCCCATGCTTCGGCATCGGCCAGCAGGGCGCGCAGCAGGCGGTTGTTCATCGCATGGCCCGACTTGTGGGCGGCGAAGGCGGCCAGCAGCGGAGCCCCGACCAGATAGAGGTCGCCGATGGCGTCGAGCACCTTGTGGCGCACGAACTCGTCCGGCAGACGCAACCCGTCGGCGTTGAGCACGCGGTACTCGTCCATCACGATGGCGTTTTCCAGGCTGCCGCCGAGGGCCAGCCCCTGGGCGCGCATCGCCTCGACGTCCTGGGTGAAGCCGAAAGTGCGCGCACGCGCGACGTCGCGCATGTAGGACTGGTCGGCGAAATCGACGACGACACGCGTGCCGCTGCGATCCACCGCCGGATGATTGAACTGAATCGAGAATTCGAGGCGGAAGCCCTCGTAGGGCGAGAGCCGCGCCCACTTGTCGCCCTCGCGTACCTCGACGGTCTTCTTGACCCGCAGGAAGCGCTTGGGTGCCTCCTGCTCGACGATGCCGGCGGACTGCAGCAGGAAGACGAAGGGCGCCGCCGAGCCGTCCATGATCGGGATTTCCTCGGCATCCACATCGACGTAGAGGTTGTCGATGCCCAAGCCGGCCAGCGCCGACATCAGATGCTCGACCGTGCCGAGCTTGGCGCCGTCCTTTTCCAGACAGGAAGCCATGCGCGTATCGCCCACGCCGTAGGGATCGGCCTTCAGCTCGACCGGCGGCGTCAGGTCCACCCGCCGGAAGACGATGCCCGTTCCCGGCGCGGCAGGGCGCAGCACCAGCGTCACCTTTTCTCCGGAATGCAGGCCGACGCCGGTGGCGCGGACCAGGGTCTTGAGGGTGCGTTGCTTGAGCATGATCGGTCTGTCGATATTCAAGTATTTATTTTAACTCGGAAACGACAACGCCCGGGGGGAGGCGATTCCCCCGGGCGTGACTGCCTGCCGCGCGAAAACCTAGTCGGCCTGCTTGCGCAGGAAGGCCGGGATGTCGTACTTGTCCATGCCGGTATCGGACATGGCCTGGGCGCGACTGTCGCGGCTGCCGCGGTTGCTGGTGAACATGCCGTCGAGGTCGAGGCTGCCGGTGGCTCCCGCCGCCGCGGCCGACGCGCCAGCGCCGAGCGGCAGGTTGTCGGTGCCGGTGCGCAGCCCCGCGCCTTCGTTGACGTAGGTGCGCAGCTCTGGCTTGCGCCGCGCCAGCGCGGCGGAGCCGAGGCCGGTGGCGACCACGGTGACGCGCAGCTGGTCCTCCATGCCGTCGTCGAACACCGCGCCGCAGATCACGGTCGCGTCCGGCGCCGTGTAGTTGCGGATGGTGGCCATGACCTCCTTGTACTCCTTGAGGCCGAGCGAACCGCTGGCGGTGATGTTCACCAGCACGCCGCGCGCGCCGGAGAGCTCGATGCCTTCCAGCAGCGGACTGGCGACGGCGGCCTCGGCGGCGATGCGCGCGCGGTCGACGCCGGCGGCGGTAGCCGAACCCATCATCGCCTTGCCCATCTCGCCCATCACCGTGCGCACGTCCTCGAAGTCCACGTTGACCAGGCCCGGCACGTTGATGATCTCGGCGATGCCGCCGACGGCGTTCTTCAGTACGTTGTCGGCCGACTTGAAGGCATCGAGCATGCTGACGTCCTCGCCGAGCACTTCCATGAGCTTCTCGTTGAGGATGACGATCAGCGAATCGACATGCTGGCCGAGCTCGGCCAGTCCTTCCTCGGCGAGCTTGGTGCGCCGGCCCTCGAATTCGAAGGGCTTGGTGACCACGGCCACGGTCAGGATGCCCAGTTCGCGCGCCACCTCGGCGACGATCGGCGCGGCGCCCGTGCCGGTGCCGCCGCCCATGCCGGCGGTGATGAACACCATGTGCGCGCCGCTAAGCGCCTCGGAAATCCGCTCGCGGTCGCTCTGGGCGTGCTCGCGCGCCTTTTCCGGCTTGCCGCCCGCGCCGAGCCCCGGGCCAAGCTGCAGCTTGACGCCCGCGGACGAGTGCTTGAGCGCCTGGGCATCGGTGTTGCAGCAGATGAATTCCACGCCGCCGACGCCCTCGCGGATCATGTGCTCGACGGCATTGCCGCCGGCGCCCCCGACACCGATCACCTTGATGACCGTCGCGTTCGGGTCCCTGTCGATGATTTCAAACATTTTCGCCTCTCCTTCCGTGTTGCAATGATCAAAGATTCCGCGCAAACCAGGCGCGCATGCGCGCCACCACCTGCCCCATCGTCATCGGGCCCTGATCCTTGAGCCCGCGTTGCCTCTGCGCCACGCCTTCCAGCAGCAGTCCCATCGCCGTCGCATAGCGCGGGTTCTTCACGAAATCGCGCAAATTCCCCGCGTAGTGCGGCATGCCCACCTTCACCGTGTTGTGGAAAATCTCCTCGCCGAGCTGGGTCATGCCCGGCATCTGCGCCGTGCCGCCGGTCAGCACGATGCCGGCGCGCAGCAGGCGCGCGTAACCGCTGCGCACCAGCTCGTCCTGCACCTTCTGGAAGATCTCCTCGACGCGCGGCTGGATGAAGCCAGCCAGGGTCTGGCGCGACAGATTGCTCGCCGGCCGCTCGCCGACGCCCGGCACCTCGAGCATCTCCTCGGGATCGGCGAGCTGCTGCAGCGCGACCCCGTAACGCAACTTGATCTCCTCGGCATCCTGGGTCGAGGTGCGCAGCGCGATGCCGATGTCGGCGGTGATCTGGTCGCCGGCGATCGGGATCACCGCCGTGTGACGGATCGCGCCCTGGCTGAAGACGGCGACGTCCGTCGTGCCACCGCCGATGTCGACCAGGCAAACGCCGACGTCCTTCTCGTCGTCGGTGAGCACCGCGTTGCCCGAGGCGAGCGGCTGCAGCACCAGGTCCACGACCTCCAGGCCGCAGCGGCGCACGCACTTGACGATGTTCTGCACGGCGGTGACGGCGCCGGTGACGAGGTGCACCTTGACCTCCAGCCGCCGCGCATCCATGCCGATCGGTTCCTTGACGCCGTCCTGGCCGTCGACGATGAACTCCTGCACCAGCGTGTGGAGGATCTGGTCGTCCGCCGAGATCGGCGTGGCGTTGGCCGCCTCGATGGCGCGCGCGACGTCGTACTGCGTCACCTCCTTGTCGCGCACCACCGCCATGCCGTTCGAGTCCTTGCTCTTGATGTGGCCGCCGGCGATGCCGGTATACACCTCGCGTACCTTGCAGCCGGCCATCATTTCCACCTCGGCGATCGCCTTGGAGATGCTGTTGACGGTCGCCTCGATATTCACGACCACGCCCTTCTTGAGGCCGCGCGATTCCTGGGTGTCCTGCGTGCCGATGCCGAGGATGCCGAGCTGGCCCTCCTGATTCAGTTCGGCGACGATGGCGACGATCTTCGAGGTGCCGATGTCCAGGCCGACGATCAGGTCGCGGTTCTTGTCCTTGCTCATGACTTGCGTCCTGCGGATTCCTTGCCGGCCGGGCGGAGGGCATGCTCCAGTCCGCTCAGCACAAAACCATTTGGATAGCGCATGTCCGCCACGCGGAGCGCGCCGAAGCGCTGGCGCAGCCCATCGTAGTGGGCGACGAAGCGCGCCAGCCGCTCGCCGAGGGGGTGGCGGTCCTGGTCGCGCCCGAGTTCGATCGCCACACCGTCGTCCAGCCGCAGCTGCCAGGCGCGGCGCGGCGTCAGCGCCATCACCTCGACGCGGCGGCCGATGCCGGCCAGCACGCCGCTGAATTCGGCGTGGCGCGCGAGGATTTCCGGCGCGCTGCCTTCGGGTCCGGAAAGCAGCGGCAGCTGCGCCGTCCCCGCTGGACGCTCGGCGCTGAATACCTCGCCCTGCCGATTCACCAGCGCCAGATCGCCGTTCAGATGGCGCCAACGCGCCACCGCCTCGTGCTCTTCCAGCGTCAGGCTCAGGCCGTCGGGCCACTGGCGCCGCAGCGCGGCCTTGCGTACCCAGGGCAGCTTCTCGAAGGCGGCGCGCGCCGCCTCCAGATCCACCGTGAAGAAGTTACCGGTCACGGCGCCACGCGCCGCGTGCTCGATCTGCTCGACGGAAACCTGCCTGGGCATGCCGGTCAGCACCAGTTCGCGCAGCGGAAACACCGGCAGCCGCTGCAGCGCCGTCAGCGCCGCCCAGCTGATGCCCGCCACCGCCACGACGATCAGCACGTCGGCGAGCAGATTCATCAGCGCGGGCTGGTGCCAGAGTCCGCCTGGATCGGCGTTCTGCGCATTGCGGCCGCTGGCGCGCGGTTTAGCCACGGCGGGCCTCCGCCAGGATGCGCAGCACCAGCGCGTCGAAGTCGATGCCGGCGGCGCGCGCCGCCATCGGCACCAGCGAATGCCCGGTCATGCCCGGGTTGGTGTTCATTTCCAGCAGGCCGTAGCTGCCGTCGGCGCGCAGGATCAGGTCGGCGCGCCCCCAGCCCCGGCAGCCGAGCGCATCGAAGGCGGCCAGCACGGTCTTGCCGATTTCCGCCTCGGCGTCGGCGGCCAGGCCGGCCGGGCAGTGGTACTGCACGGCGTCGGTGAAGTATTTGTTCTGGTAGTCGTAGCGGCCTTCCGGCGCCTCGATGCGCACCAGCGGCAGCACCTGGCGCCCCAGCACGGCGGCGGTGTACTCGGTGCCGGCGAGGAATTCCTCGGCCATCACCTCCTCGCGGCGGCCATCGGCCAGCGTGGCGGCGGCGGCGAAGGCGGCGGGAAACTCGTCGGCGCGCGTCACCTTGGTCAGGCCGATCGACGAGCCCTCGCGCACCGGCTTGACGATCAGCGGCAGGCCGAGCTCGGCGATCGCCGCCGCGCCGTCGTCAGCGGAATGCACGCGGCGCGAGCGTGGCGTCGGCACGCCCGCCGCCTGCCAGACCCACTTGGTGCGGATCTTGTCCATCGCCAGCGCCGAGGCCAGCACGCCGCTGCCGGTGTAGGGAATCCCCATCAGGTCGAGGGCGCCCTGCACCGTGCCGTCCTCGCCGGCGCCGCCATGCAGGATGTTGAAGACGCGCGCGACCTTTGCGTCGGCGAGCGCCCAGATCGGCCGTTCGGCCGGATCGAAGGGGTGGGCGTCGACGCCCACCCGCTGCAGGGCGGCGAGCACCGCCGCGCCGGAAATCAGCGAAATCTCGCGCTCGGCCGACGCTCCGCCGAGCAACACCGCGACTCTGCCAAACTCTTTTGCTTTCAAGTTCTTGCCCCGAGGATGCGCACCTCGCGCACCAGTTCGACCCCGAATTTCTCACGCACCTCGGCCTGGATTCGGCCGATTAAGCTTTCTATCGCGCCGGCCGACGCCTTGCCGGCCGGATTAACGATGAAATTCGAATGCTTTTCGGACACCCGCGCGCCATCGATTTCCATTCCCTTCAGCCCGGCCGCCTCGATCAGGCGCGCGGCATGGTCGCCGGGGGGATTGCGGAACACCGAACCGGCGTTCGGCAGCGAAAGCGGCTGGGTGGCGATGCGCTGTTCCAGCAGCTCCCTGATGCGCGTGCGCGCGGTCGCCGCGTCGCCGGGCGGGAAGCGCAACCAGGCGGCGACGAAGATCTCGCCGCTGCTCGCCTTGAGACCGACGTGGCGGTAGCCGATGGCGAAATCCTGCGGGGTCCGCTCGATCAAGTCGCCCGCGCGATTTAGCATCAGCACGCGCTCGACGAAAGACCATATCTCGCCGCCGTGGCAACCCGCGTTCATCGCCAGCGCCCCGCCGAGGGTGCCGGGAATGCCGGCGAGGAATTCGGCGCCGGAGAAGTCGCGATTGGCGGCGAAGCGCGCCACCTTGGGCGAGGCCACGCCGGCCTCCGCGTAGATCGCGCCGTCCGCCTCCAGCCGCAGCCGGTTGAGGGCGCCGTGGGTGAAGACCGCCGTGCCGTCGAAGCCGCCATCGCGGATCAGCAGGTTCGACCCCAGCCCGACCATGAGCAGCGGCTCGTCCAGGCGCAGCGTGCGCATGAAGGCGGCGAGGTCCTCGATGCCGGCGGGGAAGCAGGCCTTGGCGACCTTGCCGCCCGCGCGCCAGGTGACATGGCGCGCCATCGGCTCGTCGGCGCGGATTTCCATCAGCGCGCCTCCGCCAGCTTGCCGGGCACCGCGCCGATCGAGCCGGCGCCGAGGGTGATCACGACGTCGCCGTCATGGGCGGCGTCGCGAATGGCCTGGGGCATGGCGGCGATGTCCTCGACGAAGATCGGCTCGACCTTGCCGGCGACGCGCAGGGCACGGGCGAGGGAACGGCCGTCGGCGGCGACGATGGGCGCCTCGCCCGCCGCATAGACCTCGGCCAGCAGCACCGCGTCGGCGGCCGAGAGCACCTTGACGAAGTCCTCGAAGCAGTCGCGGGTGCGCGTGTAGCGGTGCGGCTGGAAGGCGAGCACGATGCGCCGGCCGGGGAAGGCGCCGCGCGCGGCGGCAAGGGTAGCCGCCATCTCGGCCGGATGGTGGCCGTAGTCGTCGATCAACGTGAAGCTGCCGCCGCCGGCCAGGGCGATCTCGCCATGGCGCTGGAAGCGCCGGCCGACGCCGTGGAATTCCGCCAGCGCGCGCTGGATCGCCGCGTCGTCGGCGCCCACCTCCGTCGCCACGGCGATCGCCGCCAGCGCGTTGCGCACGTTGTGCTCGCCGGGAAGGTTGAGCGTGACCGGAAAGCGCGACACCGAGCCGTTGGTGCGCACGCAGTCGAAGTGCATGCGGCCGGCATCGGCGCGCACGTTCTCGGCGCGGATGTTGGCGCCCTCGCCGTAGCCATAGGTCACCACCTGCTTGGCGACGGCCGGCAGGATCTCGCGCACGTGCGGGTCGTCGAGGCACATCACCGCGACGCCATAGAAGGGCAGGCGCTGGACGAAATCGACGAAGGCCTGCTTGAGCCGGCCAAAGTCCTGGCCGTAGGTATCCATGTGGTCCTGGTCGATGTTGGTGACGACCGAGATCACCGGCGAGAGGAACAGGAAGGAGGCGTCGGACTCGTCGGCCTCGGCGACCAGGTAGTCGCCCTGGCCGAGGCGCGCGTTGGCGCCCGCCGAGATCAGCCGGCCGCCGATCACGAAGGTCGGGTCGAAGCCGCCTTCGGCGAGGCAGCTGGCGACCAGGCTGGTGGTGGTGGTCTTGCCGTGGGTGCCGGCGATGGCGATGCCCTGCTTGAGGCGCATCAGCTCGGCGAGCATCTGGGCGCGCGGCACGATCGGTACGTGGCGCTCGCGCGCCGCGACCACCTCCGGGTTGTCCTCCTTCACCGCCGTCGATACGACCACGGCGTCGGCGTCGCGCACGTTCTCGGCCGCATGGCCGATGGCGACGCGCACCCCCTGCTGGGCGAGGCGCTGGGTGGTCGCCGAGGCCGCCAAGTCGGAGCCGCTGACCTCGAAGCCCTGGTTGGCCAGCACCTCGGCGATGCCGCTCATGCCGGCGCCGCCGACGCCGACGAAGTGAATCCGCTTGACTTTATGCTTCATGACTTGTCTCCGGCCCGGGACGAGCGGGCCAAAAGTCGGCGCTGGCGGGACGGTGCGCGTTCCGATGCCTGTTCCGACTTTCGGTGAAGGCTAACCGGCGCCAGTCGGTTAAGCGCAGCGGCCGTAACCAAAAGTCGGCGCCGGTGGGATGGTGTTAAAACCACGGCCCAAGCAGTTTCGCCGCCGGGCCGCCCAGGGCGAAACGGCACGCACCGCCAGGCGCAACCCGCCCCCACGCCGAACGGACGCGCCCCGTAATGGACGCGCGCAGCGCGCACAAAGTCTCCCCTCCTGCGAAGGAGGGGCTGGGGGTGGTCGGGCCAAGTGGATGGGCAATGCCTGTTCATTTGCAAATCTCCCGGCAAGCCTTCGCCACCGTCTCAGTCGCCTCGAGTCGCGCCAGCTCGCGCGCCTTTTCGGCCATTTCGAGCAACTGCGCGCGCGTCAGGTTGCGAATCAGCGCCAGGCGCTCCACCGTCAGCTCCGTCTGCGGCAGCAGCATGGCGGCACCGGCGTGGACGAGGAAGCGCGCATTCGAAGTCTGGTGGTCGTCCACCGCATGGGGGAAGGGCACCAGGATGCTTGCCACGCCGACGGCCGCCAGCTCCGCGACGGTCAGCGCGCCCGCACGGCAGATCACCAGGTCGGCCCAGCCGTAGGCCCCCGCCATGTCCTCGATGAAGGCCGTCGCATGGGCTTCGACGCCCTCCGCCGCATAGGCGGCGCGCAGCGCCTCGATGTGCTTTTCGCCGGCCTGATGCACCACCTCGGGCCGCTCCTCCGGCGGCAGCAGGGCCAGCGCGCGCGGCACCGTCTCGTTGAGCGCCCGGGCGCCAAGGCTGCCGCCGATCACCAGCAGGCGCAGCTTCCCCGTGCGCTCGCCATAGCGCAAACTCGGCGCTGGCAGGACGGTGATCGGATGGCGCACCGGATTGCCGACCCACGCCCCCTTCTTGAAAACATCGGGGAAACCCGTCAGCACGCGGTCGGCCACCCGCGCCAGCACCTTGTTGGCGAGGCCGGGCACCGAGTTCTGCTCGTGCAGCACCAGCGGAATGCCCTTGAGCGCCGCCATCATGCCACCGGGGAAGCTGATGAAGCCGCCCATGCCGAGCACCACGTCCGGCTGGATGTGCTTGAAGTGTGCCAGGGCCTGGGAGAAGCCGCGCAGCAGATTGAAGGGCAGCAACAGCTTGCGCAGCAGGCCCTTGCCGCGCAGCGCGGCGAAACGCACCCAGGCCATCTCGTAGCCGCGCTCGGGCACCAGCTTCGCCTCCATGCCGTCCGGGTTGCCCATCCAGACCACCTTCCAGCCGTGGCGGTGGAGCTCGTCGGCCACCGCCAGTCCGGGCATGATGTGGCCGCCGGTGCCGCCCGCCATGATGACGATGGTTTTGCTCATGCCGGCAACCCTCTCATCAGGCGACGATTTTGCCTCCGGCCGCTCGCTTGTGCTCGCTTAACTTCGCTGCGCGAAGTTAGCCTGCGCCGAAACAGAAGACTCATGCGGGCAACCCCCGCATGAGTCTTCTGTTTTCATAGTCCACGCGCAGCAACACCGCGATCGCCAGGCAGTTGGCGACGATGCCCGAGCCGCCGAAGCTCATCAGCGGCAGGGTCAGGCCCTTGGTCGGCAGCAGGCCCATGTTCACCCCCATGTTGATGAAGGATTGCAGGCCGAACCAGATGCCGATGCCCTGGGCCACCAGCCCCGAGAAAACGCGGTCGAGCCGCAGCGCCTGGCGGCCGACGGCGAAGCAGCGCTGCACCAGGAGCGCGAACAGGCCGACCACGGCGACCACGCCGGCGAAACCGAGTTCCTCGGCGATGACGGCGAGCAGGAAGTCGGTGTGCGCCTCGGGCAGGTAGAACAGCTTCTCGACGCTGGCACCGAGGCCGACGCCGAACCATTCGCCGCGGCCGAAGGCGATCAGCGCGTGGGAGAGCTGGTAGCCCTTGCCGAAGGCGTTCTGCCACGGATCCATGTAGCTGGTGATGCGCTCCAGCCGGTAGGGGGACGACCAGATCAGGGCGACGAAGGCAACCACCATGACGCCGATCAACACCGCGAACAGGCGGCCGTTGATGCCACCGAGGAACAGGACGCCCATGGCGATGCTGACGATGACGACGAAGGCGCCGAAGTCCGGCTCGCGCAGCAGCAGGCCGCCGACCAGCACCATCACCGCCGCCATCGGCACGAAGCCGCGCCGGAAGCTGTCCATCTCCGCCAGCTTGCGCGTCGTGTAGTCGGCGGCGTAGAGCACGGCGAACAGCTTCATCAGCTCCGAGGGCTGCAGGTTGATCGGGCCAAGGCCGATCCAGCGCTGCGCGCCATTCACCGAGCGGCCGATCACCGGCAGCAGCACCACCACCAGCAACACGACGCCGGCGAGGAACAGCCAGGGCGCGCTGCGCTGCCAGAAGCGCAGCGGCACCTGGAAGGCGATCAGCGCCGCAACCAGGCCGACCGTCAGGTAGACCGCGTGGCGCACGAGGAAATAAGCCGGCTGGTGGCCCGTGAACGCGCTGCCCTCGGCGGTGGCGATCGAGGCCGAATAGACCATCACCAGCCCCGTCAGCAGCAGCGCCACCGGCGGCCAGAGCAGCAGCGGGTCGATCTCGGCGGTCGCCGCGCCAGCGGCGGAATTGCCGAAGCGGCGCGTCAGGCTGGCGGCGATCATGGCTGAGCTCCTGCCGCCAAGGCGGCGACCGCCGCCTTGAAGACCTCGGCGCGATGCTCGTAGTTGCGGAACATGTCGAAGCTCGCGCAGGCCGGCGAGAGCAGCACCGCGTCGCCCGCGCGCGCCTGCGTGGCGGCCGCGCGCACCGCCGCTTCCATGGTGGCGGCGTCGAGCAGCGGCACGCCGCAGCCGGCGATGGCGGCGCGGATCTTCGGGCCGTCGCGGCCGAGCAGCACCGCGCCGCGCCCATGGCGCGCCACGGCGTCCTTGAGCGGAGAAAAATCCTGTCCCTTGCCGTCGCCGCCGAGGATCACCACCGACTTGCGGCCGACGCCGCCGAGTCCCTCCAGGGCCGCGACGGTGGCGCCGACGTTGGTGCCCTTCGAGTCGTCGTAATAATGCACGCCGCCGATCTCGGCGACCTTCTCGACGCGATGCGGCAACCCCTTGAAGGCGCGCAGCGCCGGCAGCAGCTGGACGGCGTCGAGGCCGATGGCGGCGCACAGCGCCAGCGCGGCCATGGCGTTGGCGGCATTGTGCAGGCCGGCGACCGGCAGCTCGCGCACCGGCAGCAGGAAGCGCTCGCCCTGCACCAGCCAGGGCTCGCCGCGGTTCTCGCGCAGGCCGAAATCCCGTTCGTCGGCCGGCGCGTCGAGGCCGAAGGTAATCAGCGGCCGGCCGGGAATCGCCATGCGCTTGACGCGCTCGTCCTGGCGGTTGAGCACCTGCGCGCCTTCGCCGAGGAAGATGCGCGCCTTGGCGCTGGCGTAGTCGGCCAGGTCGATGTAGCGGTCGAGATGGTCGTCGGAGATGTTGAGCACGGTGGCGGCCGCCGCGCCCAGCGATTCGGTGGTTTCGAGCTGGAAGCTCGACAGTTCGAGTACCCAGGCCTGGGGCAGCGCGCCGGCGTCCTGGCATTCCATCAGCGCCGTCAGCGCGGCCGGCGAAATGTTGCCGGCCACGCCGACACTGCGTCCCGTCGCGGCGACCAGATGGCCGGTGAGCGCGGTCGTTGTCGTCTTGCCGTTGGTGCCGGTGATCGCCAGCACCGGCACGCGCTGTTCCAGCGCGCGCAGGCCCTGGGCGAACAGTTCGATCTCGCCGACCACCGGGATGCCCCGCGCGCGCGCGTGGATCACGGCCATCAGTCCGCCGGACAGGCCGGGCGACAGCACCAGCAGGTCGATGCCGGCCAGCAGCGCCTTGTCGAACTGCTCGTCGAAGCGCGCGACGCAAAACTCGGCGCTGGCGACACGCTGGCGCAGCGCGTCGAGGTAGGGCGGCGCGGCGCGCGTGTCGGCGACGCGCACGCGCGCGCCGTTGCGCGCGCACCAGCGCGCGCAGGCCAGCCCGGATTCGCCGAGGCCGAGGACGAGGACGTGTTTTTCCGCCAGATTCATCGGATCTTCAACGTCGATAAGCCGAACAGCACCAGCAGGATGGTGATGATCCAGAAGCGCACCACGACCTGGGTTTCCTTCCAGCCGGTCTGCTCGAAGTGGTGATGCAGCGGCGCCATGCGCAGGATGCGCCGGCCTTCCCCGTAGCGCGCCTTGGTGTATTTGAAATAGGAAACCTGCAGCATCACCGAGAGCGTCTCGGCGACGAACACGCCGCCCATTATGAACAGCACGATCTCCTGGCGCGTGATCACCGCCACGGTGCCGAGCGCGGCGCCGAGCGCCAGTGCGCCGACGTCGCCCATGAACACCTCGGCCGGGTAGGCGTTGAACCAGAGGAAGCCGAGGCCCGCGCCGGCAAGCGCGCCGCAGAACACCGTGAGCTCGCCGGCCCCCGGGATGTAAGGCAGCAGCAGGTATTTCGAGAAGCCGGCGTGGCCGGCGACATAGGCGAAGATGCCGAGCGCCGCGCCGACCATCACCGTCGGCAGGATCGCCAGGCCGTCGAGGCCGTCGGTGAGGTTCACCGCGTTGCTGCTGCCGACGATGACCAGGTAGGTAAGGATCATGAAGCCGAAGATGCCGAGCGGATAGGAGACGCTCTTGAAGAAGGGCACGATCAGGTCGGTCTTGGTCGGCAGTTCGAGGGTGAAGCCGCTCGCCACCCAGCTGAAGAACAGTTCGAGCACCTTCTCGTTGTTCGGCGCCGAGATCGAGAAGGCGATGTAGATCGCCGCGACCACGCCGATCAGCGTCTGCCAGAAGAACTTGGCCTTGGCGGACAGCCCCTTCGGGTTGCGGTAAACCACCTTGCGCCAGTCGTCCACCCAGCCGACCGCGCCGTAGCCGAGGGTGACGATCAGCACGATCCAGACGAAGCGGTTGGAGAGGTCGGCCCACAGCAGCGTCGAGATGCCGAGGGACAGCAGGATCAGCGCGCCGCCCATGGTCGGCGTGCCCGACTTGACCAGATGGGTCTGTGGGCCGTCGCTGCGCACCGCCTGGCCGATCTTCTTGGCCGCCAGCCAGCGAATCACCGCCGGACCGAGCACGAAGGAGATGGTCAGCGCCGTCATGGTCGCCAGCACCGCGCGCAGCGTGATGTAGTTGAAGACGTTGAAGGCACGGATGTCCTGCGCCAGCCATTGGAAGAGTTCAAGAAGCATCGGACTGCTCCAGAATCGCTTCGACCACCCGCTCCATGCGCATGAAGCGCGAGCCCTTGACGAGCACGGTCGCGTTCTTGTCCATGAGGGGCGTCAGTTCCGCCACCAGCGCCTCGACACTGGCGAAATGGCGGCCGCCGCCATCGAAGTTGTGCACCGCCGCCGCGCTTTTCTCGCCGAGGGCGAACAGCAGGTCGATGCCCTGGCTCTTGGCGTAGCCGCCGATCTCGTCGTGCATCTGGCCCGCCGCCGCGCCGACCTCGCCCATGTCGCCCATGACGAAGATGCGCCGGCCGGGCAGGCCCGCCAACACGTCGATCGCCGCGCGCATCGAGTCGGGGTTGGCGTTGTAGCTGTCGTCGATCACCGTCGCGCCATTGCAGCCCGGCTTGCGCTGCAGCCGCCCCTTGACGCCGCCGTAGCCGGCCAGGCCGCGCACCACCGGCGCCAGCGGCAGGCCGGCGGCGAGGCAGGCGGCGGCGGCGGCCAGGGCGTTCCTGGCGTTGTGCTCGCCCGGCACCGCCAGCTGGACGGTGGTCTCGCCCTGCGGGGTGGACAGGAACAACTCGCCGCCGAAGCCCGTCTGGGCATGGCCGGGCTGCCAGTGACCGCGCACCTCGGCGCCCTTGCCGAAACCGAAGCCGAGGCAGCGCCGCCCGTCGGCCAGTTCGCGCCAGAGCGGCGCATGCGGGTCGTCGGCGTTGATCACCGCGACGCCGTCCGCCGCGAGCCCCACGAAGATCTCGCCCTTGGCGCGCGCCACCTCCGCCACGCTGCCGAGGCCGGCGAGGTGGGCGCGCTGGGCGTTGTTCACCACGGCGACGCTGGGCCGCGCGATGCGCGTCAGGTAGGCGATCTCGCCCGGATGGTTCATGCCCATCTCGATCGCGGCGCCATGATGTTCGGCGCGCAGCTTGAGCAGGGTGAGCGGCAGGCCGATGTCGTTGTTGAGGTTGCCGCCCGTGGCAAGCACCGCATGCTGGCCGAAATGGGCGCGCAGGATCGCGGCGCACATTTCCTTGACCGTCGTCTTGCCGTTGCTGCCGGTGATGCCGATCAGCGGCAGCTCGAAGCGCGCGCGCCAGTACGCGGCCAGGGCGCCGAGGGCGAGACGCGGGTCGGACACGGCGACCAGCGGGAGCTCGGGATTGGCCCGCGCCCAGGCGGGTTCCACCAGCGCGCCGGCGGCGCCTTGCGTCAGGACATCGCGCACGAAGTCGTGGCCGTCGAAACGTTCGCCTTTGAGCGCGACGAACAGCATGCCCGGCATGACGGCGCGCGAATCGCTGCCGACGCTGGTGAATTCGAGATCGCGGCCGTAGTGGCCGCCGCCCAGCACCTCCGCGGTGCGCGCAAGTGTCAGCATGGCTCTGGCTCCCTGTTGGACCGCGCGCTTCTTGCCGCGAGCGCTTGTTGCGCGGTCCCGATGTCCGAAAACGGCTGGCGCGTGCCGGCGATCTCCTGGTATGGCTCGTGGCCCTTGCCGGCGATCAGCACCACGTCGCGCGCGTCGGCGCGTGTCAACGCGGCCTGGATGGCGGCGGCGCGATCGGCCTCGATCTCGGCGCCAGCGCGCATGCCGGCGCGGATCGCCGCGATGATCGCCATCGGCTCCTCGCCGCGCGGATTGTCGCTGGTGACCACGACGCGGTCAGCGAGCCGCTCGGCGATGGCGCCCATCAGCGGGCGCTTGCCGGCGTCGCGCTCGCCGCCGCAGCCAAACACGCAGACGAGCTTGCCGCCGCGCGCTGCCGCGGTCTCGCGCAGCGTCGTCAGCACTTTTTCCAGCGCGTCGGGCGAGTGGGCATAGTCCACCACCACGAGCGGCGCATCAGCGCCGCCGAGCGTCTGCATGCGCCCCGGCGGCGGCGTCAGCCGCGGCAGCACGGCGGCGATGTCCGCCGGCGTCTCGTCGCCGGCCAGCAGCGCACCGATCACGGCGAGCAGATTGGCGGCGTTGAAACGGCCGACCACCGGCGCCGCGTAGCGCACGCCATCCACCTCGAAGGCGGTGCCAGCGTCCGTCTGCGTCAAGCCCTCCGCGCGCAGCACGCGGTCGGCGCCGCCGGCGCCGGCCAGCGTGTAGCCGATGGTGGGCACGCGCCCCCGGAGACGGGCGGCGAGCGCCGCGCCGAAGGGATCGTCGAGGTTGAGCACGGCGGCATTCAGGCCGGGCAGTTCGAACAGCTTCGCCTTGGCGGCACCGTAGGCCTCCATGCTGCCGTGGTATTCGAGGTGATCGCGCGTCAGGTTGGTGAACACGGCGGCGTCGAAATGCGCGCCGTTGGCGCGCCCCTGGTCGAGGCCGATCGAGGAAACCTCCATCGCGCAGGCCACCGCGCCCTCGCGCACGAAGCGCGCCAGCGTGGCGTGCAGGCTCACCGCGTCGGGCGTGGTGTTCGGGCTGGCGTCGAGATCGGGCGGGAAACCGTTGCCGAGGGTGCCGATCACGCCGCACTTGCAATCGAGCGCGTTCATCGCCTGCGCGATCCATTGCGACACCGAGGTCTTGCCGTTGGTGCCGGTCACGCCGCACAGCCAGAGCCGCTCGGAGGGGCGGCCATAGACGAGATGGGCGAGCTCGCCGGCATGCGCCGCGAGCTTGCTCACTTCCAGCACCGGCACCGTGTCATCAGCGCCGACTTTTGCTCCGGCCTCGGCGAGCACGGCGGCGGCGCCGCGCGCGATCGCGTCGGCGATGAAGGCGCGGCCGTCGACGTGCGCGCCCGGCAGGGCGACGAAGACGTCGCCCGGCTGCACGCGGCGCGAATCGACCACCAGGCGGCTGGCGCTCACGCCGCGCGCCCCGAGCTCGGCGAGGATCGTTGCGGCCACGCTCACATTTCCTCCTTGGCGGGCGCGACCGTCGCCACCTGGAGCGGCGTCGGTGTGTCGTCGGGGGCGACGCCGAGGGTGCGCAGGGCGCCGGCCATGACGCCGGCGAACACCGGCGCGGCGACTTCGCCGCCGTAATACTTGCCGCCGGAGGGCTCGTCGATCATCACGGCGACGATCAGGCGCGGGTCGGACACCGGCGCGAAGCCGACAAAGGACGAGACGTACTTGTTCGCGTAGCTGCCGCCTTCGAGCTTGTGCGCCGTGCCGGTCTTGCCGGCGACGCGATAGCCCGCCACCTGGGCCTTGGGCGCGGTGCCGCCCGGCTGCACGGCCATTTCGAGCATGGCGCGCACCTCGCGCGCGGTCTGCTGGGAAAACACGCGCGCGCCGACGGTCGGCGTGCCCTCGGCGCGCAGCAGCGACAACGGCAGCAGGTCGCCGTCGCGCGCGAAGGCCTGGTAGGCGCGCGCCAGCTGGATCAGGGTCACCGAAATGCCGTGGCCGTAGGACATGGTCGCCTGCTCGATCGGCCGCCAGCGCTTCCAAGGCCGCAGGCGGCCGCCGGCCTCGCCGGGGAAGCCGAGCTTGAGCGGCTGGCCGAAGCCGAGGCTGTCGAACATCTTCCACATGTCCTCGGAGGGCAGCGCCAAGGCCATCTTCGCCGCCCCGACGTTGGAGGACTTCTGGATCACCTGGGCCACCGAGAGCACGCCGTGCGGGTGGGCGTCGGAAATCGTCGCCGGGCCGATGGTGAGCCGTCCCGGCGCGGTCTGGATCGGCGTGTCGAAGCGCACGTTGCCTTTTTCCAGGGCGAGGGCGACGGTGAAGGGCTTGAAGGTCGAGCCCGGCTCGAAGGTGTCGGTGAAGGCGCGGTTGCGCAGCTGCGCGCCGGAAAGCTTGCTGCGGTTATTCGGGTTGTAGGTCGGCAGGTTGGCGAGCGCCAGCACCTCGCCGCTCTTGGCGTCGAGGACGACGATGCCACCGGCCTTGGCCTTGTGGTCGGCGATCGCCTGCTTGAGGCGCGAATAGGCCAGGTATTGCAGCTTGGCATCGAGGGCAAGCAGCGCGTCCTTGCCTTCCTGCGGCACCTGGATCGATTCGACATCCTCGACGATCTGGCCGCGCCGGTCCTTGATGACGCGCCGGCTGCCGGCCTTGCCCGCCAGCTGCCCGTTCAGCGCCAGCTCGATGCCCTCCTGGCCGATGTCCTCGTTGCCGGTGAAACCGAGCATGTGAGCCGTGACCTCGCCGGCCGGATAGTAGCGGCGGAACTCGTTCTGGAGGTGGATGCCGGGCAGCTTGAGCTGGGCGATGCGCTCCGCGACGTCCGGCGCGATCTGGCGCTTGAGATAGACGAAGTCGCGTTCGCCGGCGAGCTTGCGGCCGAGCTCACGCGCGTCGGTTTCCAGCAGACTCGCCAGTTCGCGCGCCTGCGCCGGCGTCAGCTTGGCATCCTCCGGAATCGCCCAGACCGACTTCACGGGCGTGGACATCGCCAGCACGTCGCCATGGCGGTCGAGGATACGCCCGCGCGTCGCCGGCAGTTCGATGACGCGCTCGTAGCGCGACTCGCCCTTGCCGATCAGGAAGTCCTTGTTCACGCCCTGCAGGTAGAAGGAGCGCGCCACCAGGGCCACCGAGCCGAGCATCAGCACGCCCATGACGAAATGCGCGCGCCAGGCCGGCAGGCGTTCGTCGAGTAGAGGGCTGCGACTCAGCTTCATGGCTTCAGGGTTCCGCCGTGACGATCTGCGCCGGGCGCGGCGCGTGCATGCCGAGCCTGTCGCGGGCGATCTGCTCGACGCGCGCATGGGTGGCCCAGGTGCTCTGTTCGAGCTGCAGCTGTCCCCATTCGACTTCCAGCGCGCGCATGCGCTGCTGCTCGCGCTCGAACTCCATGAACAGCTTGCGCGCGCGATGGCTGGTGGAAACCGCCGCCAGGGCGCTGACCAGCACCGCCGCGAGCAGGATCAGGTTCAAGCGCGCCATGATCAGATCCGCTCCGCCACGCGCATCACCGCGCTGCGTGCGCGCGGGTTGGCCGCGACCTCGTCCGCGCCCGCCCGCACCGGCTTGCCCACCAAACGCATCGTCGGCGCCGGCAGGTCGGCGGCGCGCACCGGCACGCCCTTGGGCGGCTGCGGCGGCGTCGCCGCGTCGCGCAGGAAGCGCTTGACGATGCGGTCTTCGAGGGAATGGAAGCTGATCACGGCCAGTCTGCCGCCGGGTTTCAACCTGCCCAGGGCCTGCGGCAGGGTCAGCGACAGCTCCTCAAGCTCCCGATTGACGTGAATCCGTAGAGCCTGGAAGGTGCGCGTCGCCGGGTGCTGCCCTGGCTCGCGCGTGCGGACGACCGCCGCCACGAGCGCGGCAAGCTGTCCTGTGGATGAAATACGTTGTTGCTGCCGAGCAGTAACAAGCGCCTTTGCAAGCGCATGAGCAAACCGTTCTTCGCCATACTCACGAATCACCTCCTCGATTTCACGTTGTTCCGCCCGCGCCAGAAAATCCGCCGCGGTCTCCCCTTGCGTCGTGTCCATGCGCATGTCCAGCGGCGCATCGAAACGAAAACTCATGCCGCGGGCCGGGTCGTCCAGTTGCGGCGACGACACGCCCACGTCCAGCAAAATTCCATCCACCTGCGCGATACCCTGCTCGGTTAGCACCTCGTCCAGCCGGCTGAAGGCCGCATGAACCAGGGTAAAGCGCACATCGTTTATCAGCGCACCCGCGGCGATCGCCGTCGGGTCGCGATCCAGCGCGATCAATCGCCCCGCCGCACCGAGCCGCGCCAGGATGGCGCGACTGTGTCCGCCGCGACCGAAGGTGCAGTCCACATAGAGCCCATCCGGCCTCACCGCCAGCGCGGCAACGGCCTCGGCAAGCAACACCGGCTGGTGTGCGACGGAAACGGCAGCGCTCACGGCGCGCGATCACAGGGAAATGCCCTCGAATCCCGGCGGCGGCTCGTCGCCGGACAGGGCCTCGAAGGCGGTTTCATGCTGGCGGCGCCAGCCGGCGTCGCTCCATATCTCGAAATGCGAGCCCATGCCGACCAGCCACACCTGCTTCTCCAGGCCGGCGTAATCGCGCAGCTCGGGGGCGACCAGGATGCGGCCGGCGCCGTCCAGTTCCTCGCTGCGCGCATTGCCCACCAGGACGCGCTTGGCGGCTGCGGAACGCGGATCGAAGCTGGGTGCGGCGAGGATCTTGTCGCGGATCGGTTCCCAGGCGGGCTCGGGATAGAGCAGCAGACAGCGGTGCGGATGGGCGGTCAGCACCAGGCGCTCGCCGGCCTGGGCCAGGGCGTCACGATGCCGGGCGGGAATCGCCAACCGCCCTTTTGCATCCAGATTGAGTTGCGCCGCCCCTTGGAACATCCCGCTCCCGCTTTGTCGTTGGGGGAACCCATGGCACAAGAATTCCCCACCAATCCCCACTTGCCCCCACTTTATTCCACCATTTTACCAACGTCAAGGGCAAAAACGGTATTTTCCGAGGCGAGACAATGACTTAGGCTTAACTTTAGAGAAAGTTCAATAAAGAATTATCTTTAAAAATCAATAATCGCAAAACGATATCGAAAGTAACTTGTTAGGATTCTCGCCGGAAACAGCGAAGTGGGGCCACGGCGCCATCGCACCGGGAATCAATCATGGGAAAAGGGATGGGGGGGGAAGTCCGCCGATAAGCCGGGTTCTGTCGTGGGCAGCCATTCCTCTGGGACCACCATTGCTGGCGGCCTCGTCGCCTGCCGTCGCCGACAGGCTGTAGCAGCCTACCCGGGAGCGACGCGAGCCACGTCGATGCTCCCCTATTTGGCCTTGCCCCGGATGAGGTTTGCCCGTCGTAGCTGTCGCCAGTACGACCGTGCGCTCTTACCGCAAATCGCTTTCGCGACTTGTCCTGTCTTTCGACAGGCCACGATTTCACCCTTGCCTGATCCGTCCCTGCTCACTCAAGAGCGAGGCTCTGCCGCCTTGCGGCGTCAAAGTCGGGGCGGCCATCGGCGGTATGTTTCTGTTGCACTGTCTGTCGCCTCGCGGCGCCCGGCCGTTAGCCGGCATCCTGCTCTATGGGGCCCGGACTTTCCTCGACACGTTGCCGTGCCGCGGCTGCCTGGCGGACTTCCACCGCCATTATAGGCGCCGTTACTCCTCGCTCGCCTTCTTGGCCTTGTCGCTGGCTTCCTTGGAAACGTCTTCCGCGGGCACGAAGCCGAACGCCCCGTTCTTCAGCCGGAAAGAACCCAGCAGTTCGCCGGGCAGCGGCGGCTCCTGCTCGTACTGCTGGAAACGACACTCCCGGGTTTCCGCCACGTACCAGCGCTTGCCCTGCTTGAGGATGAAGACGCCAGGCTCGGCGCGAAAGAGATAGACGAACACCTTCTCCCCGGCCTTCTTGAGCGCGTAGCGGCGCTGGCAGTCGGGAAAGCGCGCGACCACCAGATCGAGTTCCCAGCCACTGCTCCAGAAATAGGGTTTCCTGCGTTCCACGGTCAGCGAGTGGTTGCCGCCGTCGATGAGATAGGCCGCCGGCTCGATTTCGCAGCCCGCCAGGAGCGGCATGGCCAGCAGGATCGGCAGCAGGAAACGCGCTTTCATCGTGGAAACTCCAGGGTCAGGTCAGGCGCCAGGCCACCGCCTCGCCGGCGCGCAGCGGCACCAGCGGATCCCCGTCGAGCAGCGGCTGGGCAGCCGGCACGGTCCAGGCGGCGCGCGCCAGGGTGATCTTTTCCGTGTTGCGGGGCAGGCCATAGAAATCGGGGCCATGAAAGCTCGCGAAGGCTTCGAGCCGGTCGAGGGCACCGGCCGCCTCGAAGGCTTCGGCATAGAGCTCGATACCGGCATGGGCGGTGTAGCAACCGGCGCAGCCGTAGGCGGCCTCCTTGGTACTTTTCGCATGGGGAGCCGAATCGGTGCCGAGGAAGAACTTGGGGCTGCCCGAGATCGCGGCGGTGACCAGGGCCTGGCGATGGGTCTCGCGCTTGAGCACCGGCAGGCAGTAATGGTGCGGGCGCAGGCCGCCGGCGAAGATCGCGTTGCGGTTGAGCAGCAGGTGGTGAGCGGTGATGGTCGCGGCGACGTTGGCGCCGGCCGACTGGACGAACTGGGCGCCGTCGCGCGTGGTGATATGCTCCAGCACCGTCTTGAGGTCAGGGAAGTCCTTGAGCAGCGGCATCAGCACCGTGTCGATGAACACTGCCTCGCGGTCGAAGATATCCACCGCCGGATCGGTGACCTCGCCATGCACGAGCAGCGGCAGGCCGAGCTTTTCCATGCGCGCGAGCGTGGCCCGGCACTTCGCCAGGTCGGTGACGCCGGCGTCCGAGTTGGTCGTCGCTCCGGCCGGATAGAGCTTGACCGCATGGACGAAACCGCTCGCCTTGGCCCGGTCGATCTCGTCGGCGGGCAGGTTGTCCGTCAGGTAGAGCGTCATCAAAGGCTCGAAGGCCATGCCCTGCGGCAGGGCGGCCAGGATGCGCTCACGGTAGGCGGCGGCCTGGGCCACCGTCGTCACCGGCGGCTTGAGGTTGGGCATGACGATGGCGCGGGCGAAGCGGCGCGCGGTATCGGGCAACACGGCCTGCAACGTGGCGCCGTCGCGCAGGTGCAGGTGCCAGTCGTCGGGGCGGGTGAGGGTCAAGGTTTGCATGGCGCGATTTTAGCCGCCCCCGGCGGTGGCGGCCCTGATTTCGAGCGCCTTGCGGTAGAGCTCGTTCTTGGCCGCGCCGGTGATCTCGCTGGCGAGCCTGGCCGCCTGCTTGACCGGCAATTCGGCGAGCAACAACTTGAGTACGCGCTCGCTTTCCGCGTCGATGCCGACGCGCGGCGGCGGCGCGGAAACCAGCAGGACGAATTCGCCGCGCCGATGGTTGTCGTCCGCCGCGAGCCAGGCCGGCGCGGCGGGCAGCGGCAGGCGCACGATCTGCTCGAACAGCTTGGTCAGCTCGCGGGCGACGACGATCTCGCGCTCCGGTTCCAGCAGATCGGCCAGGTCGGCGACGGTTTCCGCGATGCGGTGGGGCGCCTCGTAGAACGCCAGCGTCGCGGCGATCGGCTTGAGGCCCTCGATCACCGTCCTGCGAGCGCCGACTTTTGCCGGCAGGAAACCGACGAATAGGAAGGCCGGAGCGTCGAGCCCGGCGGCGGAGAGCGCCGCGACCGCCGCGTTCGGGCCCGGCAGCGGCGTCACCGCATGGCCGGCCGCGCGCACCGCGGCGACGGCGCGCGCGCCCGGATCGGAAACTCCCGGCGTGCCGGCGTCGGAAATCAGCGCGACGCGCTTGCCCGCCGCGAGCAGGCCGAGCAGCTTCTCCGCCGCCGCCTGCTCGTTATGCTCGTGCAGCGCCAGCAGTTGGGCGCGGATGCCGTGGTGGTCGAGCAGGTGGCGCGCGTGACGCGTGTCCTCGCAAGCGATCACATCCGCCTGGCGCAGGGTTTCGAGCGCACGCAGGGTAATGTCGCCGAGGTTGCCGATCGGGGTGGCGACGATGGACAATGCGGGCTTCGCGGTTTCTTTCGTGGCTTCGTTCATGGCGCCCATTATCCCGCACACTCGTCAGGAGATCGGCTCGGCCGGCGAAGAGACCGCCGCGCGGCATCTCGCCGCCCAGGGGCTCAGGCTGCTGGCGCGCAACTTCCGCGTCAAGGGCGGCGAGATCGATCTGGTCTGCCGCGACGGCGCGACCACCGTTTTCGTCGAGGTGCGCCGCCGCGCCGGCAGCGGCTTCGGCGGTGCGGCGGCCAGCATCGGCCCGGCCAAGCAGCGGCGTTTGATCCTCGCCGCGCGCCACTGGCTCGCCCAGCAAGGCGAGACGCCCTGCCGCTTCGATTGCGTGCTGATCGACGGCGAGCGCCTGATCTGGCTCAAAGATGCGTTTCGTCCTGATTAGCCTGCTCTGGCTCACCAGCCTCGCGGCCCAGGCGCAGGAGGTGAAGATCCTCGTGCAGAGTTCGCCGCTGGCCGGCTTCGAGTACCACGCCGGCCCACATCTCTGGGAGCGGCTGCGCGTCGGCGACGCCCTGCAGCTGGTACGCGAGCCGGACAATCCCCACGACGCCCGTGCCGTGCGCGTCGACTGGCAGGGCATCCAGCTCGGTTATCTGCCGCGCGCCGAGAACGAGGCGGTGGCCGCCGCCATGGACCGCGGCGAGCGCGTTTCGGCGCGCATCGCCGCCCTGGTCGCCGACCGCAATCCCTGGCGCCGGCTGCGCATCGAGATATTCGTCATGCTTTGAAACACACTCGTCCCGGCCCGCGCCCGGCCGGTTGGTAGAATCGCGGCCATGACTATCCAATCCCGCATCCGACAGCAATTCGAGGACAGCGTCGCCGTCAAGGCGCGCGCCCTCGACGCCATGGCCGCCCCCATCGAGGCGGCGATCCGGCTGATGGCCGACAGCCTGCGCGCCGGCGGCAAGGTGATGGCCTGCGGCAACGGCGGCTCGGCCGCCGATTCGCAGCACTTCGCCGCCGAACTGCTCAACCGCTTCGAAAAGGAGCGCCCGCCGCTGGCGGCGATCGCGCTCACCACCGACACCTCGACGCTGACCTCGATCGCCAACGACTATGCCTACGACCAGGTCTTCGCCAAGCAGGTGCAGGGCCTCGGCCGCGCCGGCGACGTGCTGCTGGCGATCTCGACCTCGGGCAACTCGCCCAACGTCGCCGCCGCCATCGCCGCCGCCCACGCGCGCGGCGTGCGCGTCGTCGCGCTCACCGGCAAGGGCGGCGGAACCATCGCCGGGCTGCTGCGGTCCGACGACATTCATCTTTGCGTCCCCGCCGACCGCACTGCGCGCATCCAGGAGGTTCACCTGCTGACCATCCACTGCCTGTGCGACGGCATCGACGCCCTCATCCTCGGAGAAGCCCCATGAACCGCCGCACCCTGATCCTGCTCGCCGCCCTCGTTCCCGTCCTCGCCGGCTGCGTCGGTGCCGCCGCCGTCGGCGTGGGCGCCGGTGCGCTGATGTTCACCGACCGCCGCATGCCGGAAACCATCGTCACCGACGAGGGCATCGAGCTGCGCGCCGCCGGCCGCATCAACGAACGCTTCGGCGACCGCGTCCATGTCAATGTGACCAGCTACAACCGCATGGCCCTGCTGACCGGCGAGGTGCCGGACGCCGCCGCCCGGGCCGAGGTCGAGAAACTGGTTGCCGCCGTTCCCAATCTCAAGTCGATCAGCAACGAGCTGCAGATCGGGCCGGTCAGCACCCTGTCGAACCGCAGCAACGACGTCTATCTGACCTCCAAGGTCAAGGCGCGCTTCATCGACGCCAGCCAGTTCTCCGCCAACAACGTCAAGGTGGTCACCGAGAACGGCGTCGTTTACCTGCTCGGCCTGGCGACCCAGCGCGAGGTCGACGCGGCGGTGCAGATCGCCCGCACCACCGGCGGCGTGCGCAAGGTAGTGCGCGTCTTCGAGCTCATCAGCGACGCCGAGGCCCGTCGCCTCGACCCGCAGCCGACCGCCAACAAGCCCGCCGCCCAGCCCACGCCGTGAGCTACGCCGCGCCGGCCTTCGAGGCCAAGTGCAGCGCGCCGGCCGAGCTGGCGGCGCGCGCGGCGGCGCTGCCGCGCCCGCTGGTGTTCACCAACGGCTGCTTCGACATCCTGCACCGCGGCCATGTCACCTACCTCGCCCAGGCGCGCGCGCTCGGCGCCAGCCTGATCGTCGCGGCGAACTCCGATGCCTCGGTCAAGCGTCTCGGCAAGGGCGCCGACCGGCCGGTGAACGCCCTCGCGGATCGCATGGCGGTGCTCGCCGCGCTCGAATGCGTGTCGCTGGTGACTTGGTTCGACGAGGACACGCCCCTCGCGCGCATCCTCGACTGTCGCCCCGACATCCTCGTCAAGGGCGGTGACTGGCCGGTAGACCAGATCGTCGGTGCCGCCGAGGTACGCGGCTGGGGCGGCCAGGTGCATTCGATTCCCTTCATCCACCAGCGCTCCACCACCGCACTGCTGGACAAGATCAGGGCTCTCTAGTCTTCCTCTCGATGGTCGCGCGCACCAGTTCGATATGGCCGCGCAGCGTATAGACCATGTTGGCGAAGGCGAGCGGCACCGGCAGGCGGTTGGCGTCGCGCTCGATGGCATCCACGCGCGCCAGCCATTCCGCGCGCGTGAGATGTCCGGGCTCGGCCTCCACCTCGGCCTCGATGAACTTGAGCTCGCCGTAGCGCCGGTAGATGCGCGTCTTGATGCGCCAATCGTAGAGCCCCGGCGCGACGCGCATCACCGGAATCAGCACGGCGAACAGCGGGATCAGCATCACCACCATGCGGTCGATCAGCGTGGCCGCCCAGAAAGGCAAGTAGCGCTGCAGGAAGGGGCGCCCCGACGTGTAGTAGCGTTGCGCCTCGGGAGATAGCGGGAAATCGGCTCCGCTCGCGCCCGTGGCGCGCGGAAATTCACCCGGACGCTGGAAGATGCCCGGCCCGCCATGCACCTCGCTCAGTGCCTGCATCAAGAGGTCGATCAGGGCCGGATGGGTATCCTCGCGCACCAGCAGGGTCGCGGTAGCGGCAAGCATGCCGATGTCGCGCGGCGGCAGGTCAGCGGCGACGTCGATGGCGCCGCGCGGCAGCACCAGCCGGGTCAGATGCGGCAGGCGTCGCGCATAGGCCTCGGCATGGGCGAGGCTCATCAGCCGCAGCCCCGGCGTGTGCAGCAGGGTCCAGACCGTCGCCGACTGCGCCGGTCCGACGACGAAGGCGGCGTCGATGCGCCCGGCGGCAAAGTCCCGCGCCAGGGCGGGACCGCCCCGGTCGATCAGGCGCGCGTTGCGCGCATCGATCTGGTTCGCCTCCAGCAGCTCGATGGCGAGATGGCGGGTGCCGCTGCCGATGCCGCCGACGGCGATGCGCCGTCCCCTGAGCTGCGTCAGCCGATCGAGCGCGCCGCCGGCATCCGCCAGCTCGGCGCGGTAGAAGATCCAGAGCGGCTCGTAGTAGAGGTCGCCGAGCGAGAACAGCGCGTCGTCGTCCTGCGCCCGCGCGGCACCGCCCTGCACGAAGGCGGCGTCCACCGAGCGCTCGGCGTCGCGCAGGCGCGCGAGATTCTCGGTGGAGCCGGCCGTCGGCTGCTCGACGACCTGGATGCCGTAGCGCGCCAGTACGTCCTTGTAGGCCGCGCCGTAGCGCTGGTAGCCGCCCCCCCCCGCGCCGGTCGCCAGAATCAGGGTGTCCGGCGGCGCCGGCTTGATGTAGCGCGAGGCCAGCCAGAAGCCGGCGGCGACGAGCAGCAGCAGCGGCAAGCCGACGATCAGTAGATCGCGCGGCGAATATTCGCGCAGGCGACGCGGCAGGCGGGCTTTCATGCGGCATCGGGCGCGCGCTGCGGCGGCACGCCCGCCGGCCTCAGAACGGGATGTCGTCCTCGACGTCGCCGAAGCCGCCGCCCATCGGGGCCGGCGCCCCCTGCGCCTGGGGTCGCGCCGCCGGGCGGCCGCCGCCGCTTTCGCGCGGCGGCGCGTCGCCCATGCCCTCGCGCTTGCCGAGCATCTTCATCTCGTCGGCGTGGATTTCCGTCGTATAGCGGTCCTGGCCA
>JANJVS010000145.1 GCA_024709955.1 Rhodocyclaceae bacterium | reverse complement strand
GGCAGGCCGGCGCCGGCGATCACGCCGACCAGCGCGAGCCAGGCCACCCAGGGCATGCGGTGGATCAGGCCGCCGAGCTTGCCGAGGCTGCGTTCCTTCGTCGCGTGCAGCACCGAGCCGGTGCACAGGAACAGCAGGCTCTTGAAGCCGGCATGGGCGAGGCAGTGGTAGAAGACGGCGGTGAGCGCGAGGGCGGCGAGCGTCTCCATGCGGTAGGCGTGGAAGATCAGCGCGAGGCCGATGCCGACGGCCAAGAGGCCGATGTTCTCGATGGACGAATAGGCGAGCAGGCGCTTCATGTCCGACTGCACGGTCGCATAGAGCACGCCGAACAGCGCGGTGGCGAGGCCGACCGCCAGCGCGACGACGCCCCACCACCAGAGCGGCGTGCCGGCGAGGTCGAAGCTCACGCGCAGCAGGCCGTAGATGGCGGTCTTCAGCATCACGCCGCTCATCAGCGCCGAGACCGGCGAGGGCGCGGCCGGGTGCGCCTCGGGCAGCCAGACATGCACCGGCAGCAGGCCGGCCTTGGCGCCGAAGCCGAACAGGGCGAGCAGGAAGGCCACCGAGGACCAGAACGGCGAGAGCTGCTGGGCGCGCATGCCGGCGAAGCTGTAGTCGCCGGCACCGCCGGTCATGACGCCGAAGGACAGCAGGATGGCGATGGCGCCGACATGGGCGATCAGCAGGTAGAGATAGCCGGCGCGGCGGATCTCGGCGTGCTTGTGGTCGGTGGTGACGAGGAAGAAGGAGGTCAGCGCCATGGTTTCCCAGGCGACCATGAAGGCGTAGGCGTCGTCGGCCAGCAGCACCATCAGCATGCTGGCGAGGAACAGGTGGTATTCGAGGCAGAGCAGGCCGGGCGCGGCGCCCTCGCCCGAGCGGAAATAGCCGGCGGCATAGACCGAGATGCCGGCGGAGACGAAGCCGAGCAGCATGACGAAGACCGCCGCGAGGCTGTCGAGGCGCAGGTGGAAGGGCAGGTCCGGCAGGCCGATGGGCAGCACGGCGGTCTGCGGCGGCGCGCCCAGCGCCGTCAGCGCGATGGCGCCGGCGCACAGGCCGGTCAGCGCGCCGAGGGGGAACAGCAGCTTGGCGACGAAGCGCGTGTCGCGCGGCGCCGCCAGCCCGGCCAAGCCGATCAGCCCCCAGGCGCAGGCGACGATCAGCAGCAGGTCGATGGCGGGCAGGCTTTGCATGGCGTAGGGACTACGCGGCTAAAAAGTCGGCACCCCAAGGGTGCTTCCTGCGGGGCGTGCCGGCGGGACGGTGGACCGGGCCTTCAGTTCGCGCCACTGCCGCTCCCGGTGCCCTTGGCGCGCTGCTCGGCGAGCCAGGCTGGCAATGCACGGTTGCCCGCGTTGTCGAGGATGTAGTCGCGGATCAGCTTGCGCACCACCTGGGAGGGCGTGAGGTCCTGCGCCGCGCAGATCTCCTCGAAGATCCGCTTCTTTTCGGGATCGATGAGCAGGGTCAGGCGGGCGGTGCGGTTTTCCATCGCGCGGGGGTCATCCAAAGGAAAGCGGCCGGGCGACAGGATAGCGGAATCCGCCCATGATGCGGATGGGATCGACGCGCTCGACCGCCGGCGCGGCGCGTCCCGGGGGAGACTGGCCAGTGCCGTTCGCCACCCGCTCCAGCAGCGCCGCGACGCTCTCGTGCACGTTGGCGGCGTCGAGGCCGGCGAGCAGGCCGGCCGCCGCCAGCGGCGCGCGGTTCTCCGCCGTCACGCCGCAGAGGTGGAACTCCCGCCGCAGCGCCTTGCAGGCCTGGCGAACCGCCGCGCAGACGGCGAAGTGGGCCGCGTCGAGGGGGCCGGAATCCTCCAGGGTGAGCGCCAGCACGGGCTCGGGCATGCCCGCCTCCTGCGGCAGGCGGCAGAGCCGCGCCGCCGCCTCCGGGCTCTTGCCGAGCACGCGGTGCAGATGGAGCCGGGAAACGCACTGCTGGCGCGCCCCGAGGCGCACCGCGCCGCTTTTCTCGGACGCGGGCTCGCTTTCGTGACGGTATATCGTGATTCGGGCGATGGCTTGCATGGCCCGGATTCTAGCACTTCGATCACACCGAAGTCACACACGATTAACATATGAATAACATGGTGTGCGACAATCGTCCTCCACCCTCCTCCTCCCCGCTGACCGTGAACGACCCGTCCGCCGCCCCCGAACTCGCGAGCTTCCCCAGCCCCTTCCCGCTCGCCCACGGGCGACTGCGCGCGCTGGAACCGGCGGACACGCCCGTCGCCGAACTGCACGCGCGCCTGCTCGACGGCAGCTACGACAAGCCCTTCATCATCGAGGACGACGAGCACGGCTTCCTGCACTTCGGCATGGCCTTCATCCAGAGCGCGATGCGCCTGGCCGCCCCCGACGTCCTCGACCTGCGCTATACGCAGAAGATGATGGGATTCCTGCTGTTCAAGCGCAATCCGGGACGCATCGCCCTGCTCGGCCTCGGCGGCGGCTCGCTGGCGAAGTTCTGCTACCGCGCCCTGCCCGCCGCGACGATCGCCGCCGTCGAGATCGATCCCAACGTGATCGCCCTGCGCCGCTATTTCGCGATTCCCGACGACGACGAACGCTTTTGCGTGATCCGCGACGATGCCACCGACTACCTGGCCCGGGCCGACGCCAGCTTCGACGTGCTGCTGGCGGACGCCTTCGACGCCGACGGCCTCGCCCGCACGCTGGCGAGCCGCGAATTCTTCCAGCGCACCCATGCGGCGCTGAGCGAAAGCGGCATCCTGGTGATGAACCTCGCCGGCGAGAAGTCGCGCTACCTCGACCTGGTGGATGAAGCGCGCGAGATCTACGATCACCAGACCCTGCTGGTGCCGGTGCGCGACGACGGCAACCACATCCTGTTCGCCTTCAAGCAGCGCCTGTTCGAACCCGACTGGAAGCAGCTCAGGCAGCGCGCCAAGGAACTCAAGGCCAGGCACGGCCTCGACTTTCCCGCCTTCGTGCAGAAGATGGAGGAATCCGCGCGCGGCCGCGCGGGGCTGAACCGCGTCATCGACCAGTGGGCGCGGACCCGGCGCCGCGCCGAGGAGCGGGGACGCAAGGATGGCCGGCGCGGCCGCTGAGAAAACCCGGTGCTGGCGGGACGGTGGCGGCGCGCCGATCAAGCCGGCGGAATGAGGGTCTAAGCAAGGCTTATCCCCTTCCCGCCCGGTCGCTGGCAATATGGGCGATTCGTCATATGAACCATCTTCCCGGGAAAGACCGCGACAAAGTGGAAACCGCCACCATTCTCAAGCTGCTGGGCCAGGTCCGCATCTTCGAGGGCTTCGGCCCCGGCGATCTCAAGGACTTCCTCGCCCAGACCATCGGCTGTACCTACGCGGCCGGCGACGAAGTCTTCGCCGAGGGCGAGCCGGGCCGGGACATGCACATCATCCTGACCGGCAAGGTCGAGGTGTTCCGCAAGAGCGCGGGCCTGGAGGTGCCGCTGCTCAAGCTGGGATCCGGCGAAACCTTCGGCGAGATGTCGCTGGTGCAGGACGCCAACGTCGGCCGCACGGCCTCGATCCGCGCGATGGAGAACACCGCGACGCTGCGCATCGACCACGACAGCCTGACGCGCATCCCCGGGGTCGCCTCCAAGCTCTACCGCAACATCGCGCGCACGCTGGCGACACGCCTGAAGATCTCCACCGATCTCGTCATGTTCCAGGTGCAGTACGGCGGCGACGTGCCGCCCTCGGAAACGCTCAGCCGGACGCGGCGCAAGCCCGCCGTCAGGAAGCTCGGGGGCTAAGCAAGCGCAGCAGCGCCGCGAACAGCGCATCGGGGTCCACCGGCTTGGCGACGAAGTCGTCCATGCCGGCGTCGAGGCAGCGGGCCCGGTCCTCGGTGAAGGCGTTCGCCGTCATGGCGAGGATCGCGACCTCCGCGCCGCCGGGCAGCGCGCGGATGCGCCGGGTCGCCTCCAGGCCGTCCAGGCGCGGCATCTGCATGTCCATCAGGATCAGGTCGAAGCGCTCCGCCGCCGCGCGCTCCACCGCCTCCTGGCCGTCCTCGGCGACCGCGATCTCCGGCCAGACCTCCCTGAGCAGGTCGAGGGTGACCTCCCGGTTCACGGGCTCGTCCTCCACCAGCAGCAGCCGGCGGCCGGCGTGCTCGCGGCGCAGGACCTCCTCGGCCGGCTCGGTCGCGGCGACGACGTTGTCCTCCCGCGCCGGCAGGCCCTTGGCGAGCCGGGCGGTGAACCAGAAGGTGCTGCCGACGCCGGGCACCGAATGCACGCCCGCGTCACCGCCCATCAGCAGCGCCAGCTTGCGGGTGATCGCCAGGCCGAGGCCGGTGCCGCCGTAGCGGCGCGTGATCGAGTTGTCGGCCTGCTCGAAGGCCGTGAACAGGCGCGCGGCGTTCTCCGGCGCGATGCCGATGCCCGTGTCCTCCACCTCGAAGCGCGCCAGCACGCTCCGCGCGTCCTCCTCCGCCAGCAGCACGCGCAGGACCACGTGGCCGCGCTCGGTGAACTTGATGGCGTTGGTCGCGTAGTTGAGCAGCCCCTGCTGCAGCCGCGTCGGATCGCCCAGCAGATGCGGCGGCAGGGGCTGGGTCTCGACGCGCAGGTCGAGGCGCTTGGCGTGGGCGCGCTCGTAGAGCATCGAGGCGACGTTCGCGGCGATGACGCCGACCTTGACCGGCTGGCGTTCGAGCGTCAGCTTGCCCGCCTCGATCTTCGACAGGTCGAGGATGGCGTTGATGATTTCGAGCAGATGCTTGCCGGCCACCTCGATCTTGTCGAGCCGGCCCGCCTGCTCGGCGGGCACGCCGGCGCGCCGCATCAGGTGGGTCATGCCGGTGATCGCGTTGAGCGGCGTGCGGATCTCGTGGGACATGTTGGCGAGGAAGACGCTCTTCGCCACGTTGGCGCCCTCGGCCGCCTCCTTCGCCTGCTGGAGGGCCGCGTTGGCCTCCTCGAGCTGGGCGGTGCGCTCCTGGACGCGCCGTTCGAGCTCGGCGTTGAGCTTGCGGATCTCGTTCTCCGCCAGCTTGCGGTCGGTGACGTCGTGATTGCTGGCGCGCCGCCCCAGATAGGCGCCGTCCGCGCCATGGACCGAATGGCAGATGTGCTCGATCCACCGGACCTCGCCAGCCCGGGTGACGATCCGGTACTCCGCGCGGAAGGCATCCCGCGACGGCGCGTGGATCGAGCGCAGGTGCTCGGCGTAGCGCTCCCGGTCGTCCGCGTGGATGATGCGCTCCAGCAGCCCCGGATCGGCGACGAATTCCGCCGGCGCGTAGCCGGTGACCCGCTCGCAGGAGGGCGAGATGTAGCGGTAGGCGCCGTCGGGGGCGACCCAGACCTCCCAGTCGTAGGTGAAATCGGCGAAGTTGCGGTACTTCTCCTCGGCGGCGCGCAGGGCGTCCTCGGACCGCTTGCGTTCGGCGATGTCGGAGAACACGGCGACGAAGCGGTGCACCCGGCCATGTTCGTCGCGCAGGGCGCGGATGGAAAGCGCCTCGGGATAGAGCTCGCCGTGCCGGCGCCGGTTCCAGAGCTCGCCCGACCACTGCCCCTGCTCCAGCAGACCGCGCCACAGGGCGGCGTAGAACTCCGCGTCGTGACGCTCCGACTTGAGCAGCCGGGGTGTCCGGCCGACCAGTTCCTCGCGCGCGTAGCCGGTGATGCGGCAGGCGGCGTCGTTGGCCCAGAGGATGGTCGCCGTGGCGTCGGTGATGAAGGCGCCCTCGTCCATGGCCGAGAAGGCGAGTGCCGTCTCGCGGCGCTCCTCGTCGATCGCCGCGCGCTCCGCCGTGCGCCGCCGGAACATGACGTGCAGCCCGGCGAGGGTGAGCATGCCGAGGGTCCAGATGCCGACGTGCCAGGCCTGGATGGTGCGCCAGGTCGGCTCCTGCGCCGAGCGGTAGCGGTTCAGGTCGATGACGATGGCCGCGCCGCCGCGCAGGCCGCCGACGGGCACCAGGGTCTCGCGATGGCATTCGAGGCATTCCTCCTCCATGCGCATCGGGATCATCAGGCGCAGCAGGCCGTGGCCGTCCGGCCCCTTCTGCACGGTCGAGGCCGCCGGCGCGCCGGCGCGCAGCGCCTCCAGCGCGCCCTGCTCCCAGTCGTCGGGACGGTTGTCGATGTTGCGCAGTTGCAGGGAGGTCAGGCGCTCCTTGACGCCGTATTCCCGCTCGTGCGCCTCCTGGATGCCCATGAGGATGTGGATCGGGGTAAGCAGCACGAGCTTGTCCGGCCGGTTCGGCGTCGGCAGCACGCCCAGGCGCTCCTGATCGTCGAGCTTGCGCAGGCCGGCGGCCTTGGCGTCGTCGATCCAGACGCCGCCCACCGAGGCCGCCCACTTGCGGATCGCCATGTCCTTCCTGAGGTTGGCCATCGCGTCGTTGCGCGCCAGCTCCACGGCCGTCGTGTCGAGCAGGCCGCGCTGCGCCCACAGCGAGGCGACGACGCCGAGCGTCCAGACGATGGCAACCAGAATGAGGGTGAGCGAACGCATCCGCGGCGACCGGCGAAAACCGTCCTTATAGTCCTCCAAGGAAAGCACGGACTTGACTGCGATCAAGGCGATCTTGCCGCCGCGCCGCGGCGCCGACCTTTGCTATGCTGCCCTTTCCTTGCACCGGAGCCTGGCCTTGTTCTCGATCTACGGCACCAGCGGGCCGCTGTTCACCGGCCCCCTCGAAGCGCTCGACCGGGTGCGCCACCTGGCGCGCGCCCGCGGCGTGCGTCCGATCGCCCAGGAGGGCGAGGAATTCGGCCTCGCCCTGGCGGAAACGGCGGCGCTGCCCCGCCCCAACCAGGAAGCCGTCAGCGCCTACCGCCAGATGCTGCCCGAGGAGCTGGAGCGCGGCCCGCTCTATCACGCCGCCCAGGTGATGAGCCGCCAGCCGATCGCCGTCGCCGCCGACGAGCGGGTGGCGCGGGCCTGGCACGTGCTGCGCGACCACGGCATCCACCAGTCCCCGGTACTCGACGCCGCCGGGCGGCTGGTCGGCATCGTCAGCGAACGCGACCTGCTGACGGCCATCGACATCGACGGCGAGCGCGTCATCGAGACCCTGAGCCGCCAGGTGCGCGACGTCATGACCACGCCGGTGGTGGCCGCCGCCCCCGTCACCGACATCCGTCGCATCGCCGCCGCGATGCTGGAGGTCGGCGTGGATGGCGTGCCCATCGTGAACGACGACGGCCGCCTCGTCGGCTTCGTCTCGCGCAGCGACGTGCTGCGCGCCGTGGTCAGGGACCCACCGCTAAGCCTGTGGCGCTGAGCGGGACGGCGCCTACCCCGGAAACTTACGTGCCGTATGCACGACGTTCAGAACCACCAGGGAGGTGGGCAGGGCCTTGACGAAAACGATGTACGGAAGGCGGTTCACCACCAGTTCGCGCGCGCCCAGAATCCGCTCGCTGGCCCGGATGCGCTCTGGGAACGGCGGCAGGCCCTCGATCTGCTCGACGATGCGGCGCCGGACGGACTCGGCGGTGCGGGGACTCGCCTCCGCGTAATAGTAGGCGACGATTTCCGCGAGGTCGTCGATGGCCTCGGCGGTCCAGACGATCTCCATGCCTATGCGGTCTTAGCGGCGCGCTTCGCCGCGATGCGGGCGTCGAGCGAGGCCAGCGCGTCCGTATGAGAGTGGAGTTCGGCCGTGCCGGACTCGACGCGCCGGAGGGTTTTCCCCACCTTCGCCGCGAGCCACTCGTCGTAGCCCGCTTCCTTGTCCATGAACAGTTCGGGGATGAGCGTGTCCGCCGCATCCTCGATCGAGATCATGATGCCGACCGGACGGTCGTTCTTGGTGACGATGACGGGCTCGCGCCGCGCCAGATCGAGAAATTCGCCGAAACGGTTCTTGGCGTCGCGCGCGGTCATGGTCTTCATTGGGGCACTCCTTAGGGGCGTGGATATAGTAGCCATTGTAGCCACTATGGGCAACATGGCAAACGCGCGCAAAAATCGGCGCTGGCGGGACGGTGCCCCGCTCTCAAACCAGCCGAATCCGCCCGCTTGGCAGCTCCTGCATCATCCCCTGCTTGACCCGCCGCGCCTTGGCGAGCTTCGCCTCCACCGCCGCGATCTCGGCGTCCATGTCGGCGAAGGCGTAAAGCAGGCTTTCGAAGACCGGCCTGAGCGCAAGCCGGTTCGTGCTGTCCCGGGCTCAGAAACCCGCGCCGGCCGCCTGGCTCAGCCAGCCATCCAGCGCCCCCGCGTCGAAGAACTGGTATCCGGTCGCCGGTCCATAGACCCAGAGGTGTCCATCCTTGACACCGAGGTAGTTTCCGCTGCCGCCGTAGTAGCGGTAGGTGTAGCCCAGCAGTTCCTGGCTGGGCTGCCCGGGGGGATGGAAGAACTGCGCGTAGATCGAGGCTTCCGCCCAGTTGAAGACACGGTCGGCGTCGCTGGTCGTGCCGGAGGACGAATCGCGCACCAGCAGGGCGCGGTGCAGGCCGCCCTGCTTGCCGTCCACCTGATCGTAGCCGTAGCCGAAGACGACCCGCCAGGCCGAGTTCGCGTTGTCGAAATACGCCGACGACGACCAGAACGCGACGTAGGACATGGTGGGGGAAAAGAAGCTGTCGGCGAAAATCGTCGTGTTGATCGCCGGATAGCCGGCCTTGCCCCATTCGACGAGACCGAGCAGCTCGTTCTGGCTGGGCAGGCGCCAGCCGCCGGAACCGAGGGCGACGGCCTGGTCCCAGGTATGGGTGGTCGCGGTGCCGGTGCAGGCCGATCCAGACCACGTCTGGCCTTCGGCGCAGCGCTTCCAGGTCAGGCCGGTGCGCGCGTGGGTCACCGTGCCGTCGCCGTTGTCGGTGAAGTCGGAGGTGGGCGTATAGAGGCCGGAGGCGTCGAGCGCCTGGCCGCCGCGCACCAGCCGCACCGGATAGGTGTAGGCCTTGTCGCGGGAATACTGATTGCCGATCTTGAAATCGACATACCAGGCGCCGCTTGGATAGCTGGCGTCCGTCGTCGCCGACCAGATCTGCGGGACCGACTGCGCCGGGAAGATCGCCGTATTCAGGGTCGGATCGTAGGCGTCGCGTTCGACGATGGTCAGCAGCTCGGCGATGGTCGGCAGGCGCCACTCCCCGGTCCCCAGGGCATTCGCCTCGCTCCAGCTGTAGTACTGCGCGGTGCCGGAACACGCGGCCCCCGTCCAGGTCTCGCCCTCGATGCAGCGCTTCCAGGTCAGCCCCGTCGTCGCATGGGTCACCGTGCCGTCGCCGTTGTCGGTAAACGCGCTGGTCGGGGTCGTGGCCGCGGCAACCGGCGTGGCCGCCAGCAGCAGGCATAGGCAGCCGGTAGCCAGCCAGGCGAACAGGGGCGCCGGACCGGCGGATTCGATACAAGCTATACGTGCGTTCATTTTTTCCTCCGCGATGCGTGGGATGCAACCATGACAGCGACTTTCTAACCCAGGCGGAGGCGCCGGGTCTTGACCCACGTCAGGAAGACCGCGAATGACGCCGGCGCGGTCAGCCCAGCCGTGTCAGCCAGGCCTCCGCCGCCGGGCGGACGAGGTCGAGCAGCGGGGCGGGCCAGAGGCCGAAGCCGATCAGCAGCAGGGCGAAGATCAGCGCGGGCCAGAGCTCGCGCGGACGCAGGTCGGCGGCCTCCCGCACGCCCGGCCGGGTCGCCGGACCGAAGAAGGCGCGCCGGTAGAGGCCGAGGAAATAAGCGGCACCGAGGATGGTGCCGAGCAGCGCGGCGAGGCCGGCGCCGGCGTGGCGCTCGAAGGCGGAGACGAGAATCAGCAGTTCGGCGGGGAAGCCCGAGGTGCCGGGCAGCCCCAGGCCGGCGAGGCCGTAGAGCAGGAACAGGCTGGCGAGCAGCGGCATGCCGCGCGCGGCGCCGCCGAGGTTGGCGACGTCGGTGGAGCCGATGCGGTGATGCAGGTGGCTCGCCAGCAGGAACAGGCCGCCGGAGGCGAGACTGAAGTTGAGCAGCTGCAGCACCGCGCCCTGCAGGCCCGGCAGGTTGAAGGAGGCGATGCCGAGCACGACGAGGCCGACGTGGGACAGGCTGGCGTAGCCGAGCATGCGCCGCAGGTTGGTCTGCGCCATGGCCGCCGCCGCGCCGAACAGGATGCCCGCGACGCCGAGGGCGGCGAGCAGCCAGTGCAGCTCCCGCGCGGCGTCCGGCGCGAGGGGCACGGCGAAGCGGATCAGGCCATAGGCGCCGAGCTTGAGGCCGGTGACGACGGCGGCCACCGCCGCCGGCCCCTCCATCGCCAGGAGCGGCAGCCAGGTGTGCAGCGGGAAGAGCGGCAGCTTGACGCCGAAGCCGACCAGCAGCAGCATGAACAGCAGGGTCTGCGCGCCGCCGGGCAGCGGCGCGGCGAGCAGGCTCGGCAGGTCGAACACCAGCGCGCCGTCGGTCGCGGCACCGAAGGCGAGGATGACGAAGCCGAACAGCAGCGGCAGGCCGCCGGCAAGCATCACCAGCGTGTATTTCATCGCCGCGTGGCGCCGGTGCGGACCGCTGCCCCAGAGGCTGACGAGGAAGTAGAGCGGCACCAGCGTGGCTTCCCAGAACAGGAAGAACAGCACCGTGTCGAGGGCACAGAAGATGCCGAGGGTGGCGGCTTCCAGCACCAGCAGCAGGCTGTAGTAGAGGCGCGGCAGGGTATGCACGCTGGTCCACGAGGCGAGCACGACGGCGGCGAACAGCAGGGCGGTCGCCGGCAGGAACAAGAGCGAAATGCCGTCCACGCCGACGAGATAGTGGATGCCGAGGGTCGGAATCCAGGGCAGCTTCTCGACGAGCTGGAAATCCGGCCGGGCGCCGTCGAAGACGGCGACGACGGCGAGCGCGCCGCCCAGGCTTGCCAGCGCGGCCAGCAATGCGATGACGCGCGCCGCGCGCCCCGGCCACAGCCAGACCAGCGCGGCGCCGACGGCCGGCATCAGGATCAGCAGGGAGAGCAGCGGCAACCCGTTCATTCCGCGCCTCCGAAGCGCGCCGCCAGCGCGTGGGTGGATGCCTCGATCAGGCCGAGCCAGGACTCGAAGAAGAAGCCGGCGGCGAGCAGCACGCAGACGGCGACGCCGCCGACCAGGTATTCCATCGGCAGGGTGCGTTCCAGCGCCGGCTGCCCGGCGCCGGCGGCGACGGGGGCGAGGAAGGCCTTCTGGAAGGCGTAGAGCAGGAAGCCGGCGGCCGTGACGTTGCCCAGCGCGGTGGCCACCGTCGGCAGCGCGCCGAAGCGCTGCATGGCGGCCTCCAGCACCAGGTGGGCGGCGTCGAAGCCCGGCGTGCCGGGCATGCCGACGATGGCCAGGCCGCCGACCAGGAAGCAGGCGGCGATGAAGGGAATGCGCTCGAACAGGCCGCCGAGGCGCACCAGGTCGGTGGTGCGCGTGCGGCGGAAGACGAAGCCGACCATGAACAGCATCACCGTCACGGCGAGGCCGAAGTTCACCGACAGCAGCACCGCGCCGGCAACACCGAGCGGGTGCAGCGAAAACAGGCCGACGACGATCAGACTGGTGTGGCTGACCACGGCGAAGGACAGCAGGCGCCGCAGGTTGGTCTGGAAGCAGGCCAGCAACGCGGCGTAGAACACGCCGACCATGGCAATGCCGACGATCCAGGGCTGCCAGGCCGCCACCGCCTCCGGCGTCAGCGGCAGCAGGAAGCGCAGCATGCCGTAGATGCCGACCTTGGCGCCGAGCAGCAGCGCCGGCGCGATGGCGACCATGCCGCGCTGGGCGACGTTGGGCAGCCAGCCGTGCAGCGGGAACAGCGGCGTGCGCACCGCCAGACCGTAGAACAGCAGGAAGAAGGCCACCGACTGGAACTTGCCCTGGGCCGGGGTCTTGAGCAGATCGAAGAGGTCGAAGCTCCAGCGCCCGGCGACGTCGGCGTGGCCCCAGGCGAGGATCAGCACGCCGCCGGCGAGCAGCGCGAGGCCGACGCCCTGGAATTGCAGGAAGCGCGCCACCGCGAGCCGGCGGTTGTCCTCGGTGGAGGTGGACCAGTGGCCGATCAGGTGGGCGGCGACACCGAGCTCCAGCAGCGAGGCGAACAGGAACCAGAGCAGGTCGGTGGTCGTCAGCAGGCTCATCAGGGCCGCCTCGGCGAGCAGGACCAGGCCCATCAGCCGTCCCGGCCGCGCCAGGCCGCGCACCAGGCCGTAGAGCGTCATCAGCGCGACGAGCAGCGCGGCGAGCAGCACGAACAGCGCGCTCAGGCCGTCGGCGGCGGCGTGGTAGGCGAGCCAGTCGACGCGCTCGGCCAGCTGCAGCGCCGGCGCCGCGGCATCGACCTGGCGATGGACCGCCAGCGCCACGCCCAGCTCGGCCAGCGCGACGACGCGCCCGAGCGCCACGGCGGCGGCACGCTCGCCGAGAGCCAGCACCAGCGCCGCGCCGGCGAGCGGCAGCAGCTGCAGTACGGCGAGGATCGGCCAGGCGGCCTGCTGGGTCCAGGCGATTTCGTTCATAGGATGACGACGAAGGTGGCGGCCACCAGAAGGATCAGGTAGCGCGGTTGTTCGAGCAGGGCCTCCAGGGCGCGCAGGTAGTCGCCGGCGCCGCGCAGCAGGCGCGTCAGCGGGCCCTCGGCGCGCCGCAGCACCAGATAGCTTTCGAGATGATGGAAGCGCTCGGCCAGCCACATCAGCAGGCGGCCGGCGAGGCCGTGGCCGCGGATCACGCCGTCATCGTCGGCATCCGCGCCGGCGCGGCGCCGCTCGGGCATGCCGACGAGATGGGAGAGCACCTTGTCGTCGAAGTCGCGCATGTCGTGGCCGACCGACTGCACCGGACGCACCAGCGCGCTGCGCGCGAAGTGTTCGAGCCAGAAGCGCTGCAGCGCCGCCGTGTACAGCCACTGGCGGCCGGCCAGCCAGCGCGGCGCCGGCGCGGCCTTGCGGTTGACGAGGTGCATGTAGGACGGCGCGAGCAGGAACTGGTAGGCGCGCCAGGCCACGTGCAGACCCATGTGCCAGGCGGCGAGCTCGAACCAGCCGAGGCCGCAGGCGAGGAACATCAGGCCGACCTGGGTGGTGGTGGCGAAGATCAGCGCCGACTTGACGTCGGTCTGCGCCAGCCCGGCGAGCCAGCCGTAGAGCGCCGTGGCGGCGCCGATCACGGCGAGGTAGACCAGCACGTCGGGCGTCTGCAGCAGCAGCGGCGCGAGGCGGATCACGAGATAGACACCCGCATGCACCATCAGCGCGCCGTAGAAGATCGCCGACGAGGGCGTCGGGCCTTCGAGGGCACGGGCGATCCAGGCGGCGAAGGGCAGCTGCGCCGACTTCGCCACCGCGGCGAGCAGGAAACCGAACAGCAGCAGGCGCGCCGTCACCTTGTCGAAGGCGAGCGCGCCGTTGCCGCCCGCCCAGGCGGCGAGGCCGGCCCAGTCGAGAGTGCCGAGCCACCAGGCGGACAGCGCGATGCCGAGGATGAAGCCGGCGTCGCCGATGCGGTTGGCGAGGAAGGCATGGAGCGCGTTGCCGGTGGCCGTCGGCCGGTCGTAGGCGTAGCCGATCAGCGCCCAGGAACCGAGGCCGCAGAGCTCCCAGCCGACGAAGGTGAGCGCGGCGTTGCCGGCGAGCACGATCAGCAGCATGCCGGCGAGGAACAGGGACATGAAGAGGAAGAAGCGGTGGAAGGCCAGCTCGCGGTGCAGATAGGTGCGCGAGAAGCGCAGCGTCACCACGCCGATCAGCGCCACCAGCGTGGCGAAGCCCAGCGACAGGCCGTCGAGCATGAAGGAGACCGGCACGACCAGTTTGCCGCTGGCGAACCAGGTGCCGATGGCGACATGGCCGGGCGCGCCTTCGCGCAGCGCGAGCAGGTCGAGGCCGGCGAGGCCGAGCAGCGCGAGCCAGGCCGCGCCCTCGGCGAGCCGGGCGGTGGGCGGCTCGGCGTCGTCGCCGGCGGCGCCCTTCAGCACATAGACGGCGATGCCGCCGGCCGCCAGCAGGGGCAGCAGCGGGATCAGCAGGACGAGGATGAACAGGCAGTTCATGCCGCCAACGGGCCCCCTCCCCCCCAGCCCCCTTCGCCAGGAAGGGGGAGACTTTGTGTTCGCTGCGCTCGAAGTTTCATGCCGTTACATCCAATGGTCGTTCGAGCAGCACCGGCGGCAGCGGCTCGCGGCTGCCGGCGAACCAGTCGGACGACTGCCTGACGGTCCCGACGTCCGCATTGCCGGCCCAGGGCTCCCAGCCGTTGGCGGGGTCGAAGAGGTGGAGCGCGCCCGTGTCGGGATCCTTCGCCGCGACGATCACCCAGCCGTTGCCGACGAGTTCCTGCAGCGGCGGCTGGCGCTGGTAGACGGCGGTGATGATCTCCAGCGTCTGCTCGACGACGACCAGCAGGCGCATCGCCTCGTGGATCTCGATCATCTGCTTGGGCAGGCCGGTACGCAGGTCGGAGTTGGCGCCCTGCATGACGCCGAAGTAGCCGGCGACGTTGTGCATCACCTTGCTGCCGCAGCCGAACAGTTCGTTGTTCACCGTCGAAAAGAAGTATTCGAGGCTGATGCCGGCGCCGACCGCGCCGTTGATCAGCAGGTGGCGCTCGAGCACCTTGCCCTCCGGGTCCTGGGTCGGGTCGTAGGAGATCAGGAAGGCGCGGCGGTCGAAATAGGCGCCGCGCGACATGGCGCGGCGGCCGAAGAAGGCGCAGGCGTTGGTGACGTGGCCGAGCTCGGGCCGCGGCTGGGCGAAGTCGTGGCGGCGGCCGAAGACGTGGCGCAGCGCGCTGTCCTTGCCGATGCCGAGGGGCGCGGAATAGAGGCGGCGGCAGCGCTCCTGGGCGTGGGCGCGCGCCGCGGCGGCGAGGGCGGCGTCGACGCGCGCGAACAGCGGCGCGAGCCGCGCGGGCAGGTCCTCCCGGTCGTACCAGGTGATGCCGTCGTCGGCGGTGTTGTGCTCGGCGCCGATGAAATGCGTGGACTCCGGCACCGCGATGCCGCGCGCGGCGAGCAGCGCGCGCACGGCCGGCCGGTTGGCCATCGCGGCGAACAGGCGCGCGTTCGGGCCGGAATGGCGGCCGGAGCAGGCGCCGCAGTCGTAGGCCGCCATGTGCGGGTTGTTGGTGCTATTGGAACCGTGGCCCATGATGACAACGAGAGGGGCGAAGCCGCGCGTCAGGCCGAGGGCGGTGAGGAAGTTGCCGATGCGTTCGGCCTGCTCGGCGTCGGTGAAGCCCTGGCGCGGCGCCTGGGGCGTGGCCGGGCCGGCGTCGGCGGGCGCGTTGTGGTCGAGGCGCGTCGCCAGCGGCGGCACGAAGGCGTCGCGCAACCGGTCGTTGAAGCGCGCGAACAGGCCCGGCGCCAGCGAACGTCCCAGCAGCGCGAGCAGCGCGCCGGGCGCGGCGAGCAGGGAAAGCAGCGTGGCGCCGAGCAGGCCGGCGCGCGTGCGCTGGTGCAGCCGGTCCTGCCAGAACAGGCGCAGCGCGTGGCGGCGGCGATGCAACTCCACCATGGCCACCGTCCCGTCGGCGCCGAGATTTTCGGCGCGCGGCACCTCATGCACCTCGTGTGACGGCACGATGACCTCGGGCACCACCGGGCAGAGCGCGGTGGGTTTGGCGTCGTCGAGGCCGTAGTAGTTCTGGAACACGGCGAAGTGGGCGGCGCCGCCGAGGGTTTCCAGGTCCGGGTCGGCCTCTTCGAGATGGCGGCGCATGCCTTCCTCGCGGTCGTCCATGCAGAACACCAGCTGCGCCGCCGGCCCCTGCGCATGGCCGCGCCAGCGGCCGTGGTTGGCGGCGAGACCGGCGAAGATCTGTTCGCGGTAGTGGCGCTCGTAGGCGTTGAGCCAGATGAAGCCGCGCTGGTGCTCGTCGAGCTGGCGCAGCGCGCCGAGCAGGGCCGCCGCCCCGCCGCGGCCGACGGCGCGCAGCGCGGCGGCGTTCATGCCGAGATGCTGGGCGAGGCGGAACAGCGGCCAGGCCGAGCGCGTCGGACCGTGGCCGGCGCTGCGTTCGGCGCTCGGCGTCGCGCGCCAGGCCTCGATGCTGGCGGCCAGCCACTCCCACAGGTCCGGATCCTGGGGCAATGCGGCCGCGCCGACGGCGGGCAGGTGCGGCTCGACGAGGTCGAGCAGGTATTCGGGCAGGTCGCCGGCGTGGTAGGCGTGGCGCACCCAGAGTTCGGCGGGATGGTGGCGGAAATATTCGCCGAGGGCCGGCAGCGTCGGCTCGATGTCCCAGTGGCGGCGCACGATGGCGGCGGTCGCCAGGCGTTCGAGCACCAGGCGCACGGCGAGGTAGTCGAGCATCGCCACCGGCACGTCGGCGGTGTCGGCGTAGCCCGGATGGTTCTGGCGCCAGAGGAACATGCCCGACCAGCCGGGCAGTTCGAGGGCCAGGCGTTCGAGATAGCCGGGCCAGCGTTCCTCGGGCAGGCCCAGGCGCGTCAGCTCGGCGACCAGCGCGTCGAGAGCGTCGGCCGGCAGGCGGACGATCTCCGCGCGCGCGTCGGCGAGCCGGTCGAGGTCGGCGGCGATGTCGTGGGCCATGCTGGCGCGCCAGGCGGCGTAGAAGCCCAGCTCCTGAGCCGGGTTGCGCCAGGGCGTCAGGCCCTGGTCGAGGTGGGCGGCGAGGTGGCGGATCAGCAGCGGCCGTACCGCCTCGAAGGCGTCTTCGTCCGTCAGCTCGCGCACCAGCGCGGCCACCGTCCCGTCGGCGCCGACTTTTTGCCGCAGTTCGTCCCACAGGGCGGCGGCCTGCGCGGCGAAGCTTTCCTGGTCGGCGGCGCCGGCCGCGCGCCGTTCCTCGCGCGCGGAAAGTTCGAGCAGGGTCTCGGGATGCTCGAAGCCGTGGTCGATGCCGAAGGCTTCGAGGCAGGCGGCCCAGAGATCGGCGACCACGCTGGCTTCGTCGCCACCGGCGAGCAGCGCGGCGCGCGCGGCGGCGGGCACGTCGGCATGGCAGCGCGCCAGCGCCCGCAATTCCTCCACCTGCCAGCGGAATTGCGCCAGCGTGGGCGGCGCGAGCGGATGCAGCAGGCCGAGGCGCAGCACCTCGCGGCGGCGCACGGGCCGGTCGCCGACCCGTGCCAGCACGGCATCGAGGTCGATGCCGGCGGCGCGCCCGACGCGCGCGATGGCGTCGTCGAGGTCGCCGTCGTCGATACGGCCCGCGCGATGGAAGTCGCGGCAGGTCTCCTCGGGCAGCCAGACGCGCTGGCCGGAGAGCCGCGCGGCGGCGGCCAGGGCTTCCGGAAAGGGCAGGTGCTGCAGGCCGTGCAGGGTGTTGTGGTGCACGAAGTCGCGGATCGACGCCTGGCTCGGCAGGACGTGTTCGAGGTGGTGGATGCAGTCCGCGATGCGCGCGCGGATGCCCCCGGTTTCGCTGCCGTGGCGCGCCATCTCAGCCGCCGAACAGGCGCGCGAGGCGCGCCACCGAGGGTCCGACCAGCGCCAGGACCGGCGCCGGATGCAGGCCGATGGCGACGATGCCGAAGGCCAGCAGCCCGGCGGCGGCCATCTCGGCGCCGCCGAGGTCGGGCGCGGCGCGCAGCGTCGCGCTAGTCGGCCCGGTGAACAGGCGGCCGACGGTGCGGAAGGCGTAGGCCGCGCCGATCAGCATGGAGAGGGAGAGCAGCACCATCCAGCCGCCCCAGCGCGCGAAGCCGCCCACCAGCACGTGCAGCTCGGCGACGAAGCCGGCCGTGCCGGGCAGGCCGACGGCGGCGGTCAGGGCCAGCACCATGAAGAAGGCGAAGCGCGGCATGTCGCGCACCAGCGAGGCGTAGGCGCCGATGTCGCGCTCGTGGGTGCGCTGGTGCAGCAGCCCGACCAGCAGGAACAGCGCGCCGGCCACCAGGCCGTGGGCGAGCATCTGCATCAGCGCGCCGGCGAGGCCGGCACCGTCGAGGGACGCCAGGCCGAGCAGCACCACGCCCATGTGCGAGATCGAGGCGTAGGCGAGCATGACGACGAGGTCGCGCTGGCGCCAGGCGAGCACGCCGGCGTGGAGCATGGTGATGAAGGCCAGCGCGGCGAGCCAGCCCTGCAGCGCCCAGGCGGCGCCCGGCAGGGTCTCGATGGCGCGCAGCAGGCCGTAGGCGCCCATCTTGAGCAGCACGCCGGAGGAGATCAGCGGCAGCGCGGCGGGCGCCTCGGCATACACCAGCGGCGCCCAGCCGTGCAGCGGAAACACCGCCATCTTGACGCCGAAGCCGATCAGCAGGCCGGCGAAGATCCAGGCCTGGGTGGCGATCGGCAGGCCGCGCGCGGCGTCGGCCATCGCCGCCATGTCGAAGCTGTGGGTCGGCACGGCGTCGTAGAGCAGCAGCAGCGCGATCAGCATGAACACCGAGCCGCCCATGGTGTAGATGACGAAGTTGAGCGCGGCCTTCTGGCGCCGCTCGCGGTTGGAGCCGCCGAGCCGGTCGATGAGGAAGAACAGCGGGATCAGCGTGAGTTCCCAGAATACGTAGAACAGGGTCCAGTCGCGCGCCATGAAGACGCCGAACATCGCGGCTTCGAGCACCAGCAGCAGGGAGAAGTACATGCGCGCGCCATTCTTCAGCGCGCCGGAGGCGATCGCCGCCACCAGGGTGAGCACGGCCGCCAGCAGGATCAGCGGGAAGGAGAAGCCGTCGACGCCGAGGGAGAAGCTGGAACCGAGGCGCGCGTGCCAGGCGTGGGTCTCGGCGAACTGCATGCCGGCGGCGGCCGGGTCGAAGCGGCCGAGCAGGGAGAGCGCGTAGGCGAGCACCGCGGCGCAGGCGGCGAGCGCGCCGCGCCGGATCGCGCGCGCGTCGCGCGTCGGCAGCAGCGCCAGGACGACGGCGCCGGCCAGCGGCAGCAGCAGCAGGATGGAGAGTTGGCCCAAGCGCGCGGACTCGTCGGATGCCGGTTGCGCCGTTCCTAGAAAACGATGTTCATCATCACCATCAGCACGACGATGAACAGCACGGTCATGACGCCGCCGGCCTTCATGAAGTCGGCGACGCGGTAGCCGGCCGGACCCATGATCAGCGCATTGACCTGGTGGGTCGGCAGGAAGAAGGAGTTGGAGGTGGCCAGCGCCACGGTGAGCGCGAACACCGCCGGATCGGCGCCGGCGCCGATGGCGATGTTCACCGCCAGCGGCACCAGCAGCACGGTGGCGCCGACGTTCGACATCACCAGCGTGAAGAAGGTGGCGAGCACCGCGATGGCGAGCTGGATCACCCACACCGGCGTGCCGCCGAGCAGCGCCAGCGTCTGCTGCGCGATCCACGCCGCCGTGCCGCTGGTCTCGACGGCGAGGCCGAGGGGGATCAGGCTGGCGAGCAGGAACACCGACTTCCAGCTTACGGCCTGGTAGGCCTCCTCGATCTTCAGCACGCCGGAGAGGATCATGCCGATGGCGCCGGCCATCAGCGCGATGGAGAGACGGATGTCGGTGAACAGGATCAGCACCAGCGTGATGCCGAAGAAGGCCAGCGCCGGCTTGACCTTGTGCGGGCGCAGCTCCTCGTGCGGATACTCGGTGGTGAGCACGACGAAGTTCTTGTCCTTTTCGAGGTGGGCGAGCGCTTCCCAGGTGGTGTGCACCACCAGCGCGTCGCCGGCCATCAGCGGCATGTCGCGGATGCCGTCGCCCTCGCGCAGCGTTGCGCCGCCGCGATGCAGCGCCGTCATCGAGATGCCGTAGGTCTTGCGCATCCAGACGTCGCGCGCGCTCTTGCCGATCAGGCTGGAGCCGGGCGGGATCACCACCTCGGCGATGCCGGACTTGGTCGGCGCCAGTTGCTCGGCGAAGGTTTCCAGCTGGTCGCGCTGTTTCAACCCGTGCTGCGCGGCGAATTCGCGCAGGCGCTCGGGCGCGCCGAGGATGCCGAGCACGCTGCCGGGGTAGATCTGCACGTCGCGCGCCGGGCCCATGCGCAGGTCGGCGTTGCCGCGGTCGATGGCGATGACGCGCAGGCGGTTGGCCGTCTCGATGTCGTGGATGGTCTTGCCCGCCACGGGGCTGTCCGCCGGCACGACGACTTCGTGCAGCGCGTAGTCGAGGCCGTAGAGCTGCTGGAAGTAGTCGAGCGGATCGTTGTAGCCGGCCGCGTCGTCGGTCGGCGCCTTGCCCGGCAGCACGAAGCGGCCGGCGAGCACGAAATAGACGATGCCGGTGGCGAGCAGCGCGAGGCCGACCGGCGTGACCGAGAACAGCGACCAGGTTTCCATCTGGTGCTCGGCGGGCAGCGCCTTGTTCGACGTGAGGATCAGGTCGTTGACGAGGATCAGCGGGCTGGAGCCGACCATGGTGATGGTGCCGCCGAGGATGGCGCAGAAGCCCATCGGCATCAGCAGGCGCGACATGGCGAGCCCGGTGCGCGCCGAGATGCGGGACACCACCGGCAGGAACAGCGCGGCGGCGCCGACGTTCTGCATGAAGCTGGAAATGAAGCCGACGGTGCCGGAAATCGCCGGGATGATGCGCGCCTCGGTGCGGCCCGCCACCTTGAGGATGAACACCGCCACCTTGCCCATCAGGCCGGTCTTGTCGAGGCCGGCGCCAATGATCATGACGGCGATGATCGAGGTCACGGCGTTGGAGGAGAAGCCGCGGAACAGCTCGGAAGCCGGCACCAGCGGTTTCGCGAAACCGAGCAGGCCGCCGAAATGGCTGACCAGGCCGAGCAGCACCATGATGCTGACCGCCGCGACGTCCACGCCGACCACCTCGAAGGCGAACAGGAAGACGGTGAGCATGAGGATGCCGAAAACGACGGCGATCTCCAGGCTCGGCACGGCGCTGGCGACGGCGAGCCAGACGAGCAGGAACAGGGCGGCGGCGACGAGGGTCTTGGTTTTCTTCATGGCGGTCTTCCGGGAAAAGTCGGTGCTGGCGGGACGGTGAAGCGGTACGGGATCAGGCGGCGCGCGGTCGCAGGGCGTCCTCGGCATGGCGCTCGCCGGCCTGCGCGTAGATGTGGGCGAGCGCGTGCTCGGCGGTGGCGTGGGTGTTCTGCGCGCCGATGAAGTCGAGCAGGCCGGTGGCGCGCATGACGTCGAGCACCTGTTTCTTGAGGCCGGAGAACACGACGGTGACGCCGCCGGCGCGCAGGCGCTCGACCAGATGGTGGATGACCTCCTCGCCGGAGGCGTCCATCTCGTTGATGCCGTCGCCGACGATCAGCAGCCAGGGCGCCTTCGGGTTATCCGCCACGGCTTCGAGGATGGCGTCCTCGAAATAGGCGACGTTGGCGAAATAGAGGCGGCCATCGAAGCGCACGGCGGTGACGACGTCGGAAGGCGGCAGGTTGTTCACCTTGGCGTCGCGCAGCGTGCCGTCGCGGTAGCGGCCGAGGATGGCGACGCGCGGCGACATGGTGCGGTAGAGGTAGAGCACCACCGCGAGGCCGGCGCCGACCATGATGCCCTTGTCGAGGTGGGGCGCGAAGGCCAGCGTGGCGACGAAGGTGACGACCGCGGCGACGCCGTCGTGGCGGTTGGCCTGCCAGGCGTGCTTGATGGCGCCGAAGTTGATCAGGCCGATCACCGCCATGATGATGACGGCGGCGAGCACCGCCTGCGGCAGGTGGTAGAGCAGCGGGGTGAGGAACAGCAGCGTCAGCAGCACGAACAGGCCGGTGAACACCGAGGACATGCCGGTCTTCGCCCCGGCGTTGATATTCACCGCCGAGCGCGAGAAGGAGCCGGACACCGGGAAGGCCTGGGTCGTCGCGCCGACGATATTGGCCAGGCCCTGGCCGATGAGTTCCTGGTTCGGGTCGATCTTCTGCTTGGTCTTGGCGGCGATCGCCTTGGCGATGGAGATCGCCTCCATGAAGCCAACCAGGGAGATGACGATGGCGGCGGAGAACAGGCTGCCGATCATTTCCCAGTTGATCGCCGGCAGGCTGATCGAGGGCAGGCCCTCGGGGATCCTGCCGACCACGTCGCCGCCGCCGATCAGCTTGAAGCCCTCGTCGCTCACGCCGCGGATGCGGTAGGTCCGGCCGTCGGTCTTGACGTCCGCCGGCACGGCGGCGGCGGCATGGATGGACAGGGTCTGGCCCTCCGCGTCGACACTGCGCGCGACGGCGATGCCGCGCAGGAACTTGCGCAGGTCGGCGAGCTCCAGCTCGGCAGCGTTCGCCTCGATGCGCGCCAAGTCCGCCTGGGCGTCGAGGTTGATGGCGTTCACGCTCAGGTTGCCCTCGGTCTTGTGCGCCGCCTTGGCGGCGGCGGATTTTTCGCTGACGACGCGGTTCGCCTCGGCTACCTTGCGCGTCGCCAGCACCACCTTCTCGACCATGCCCTTGAGTTCGGCGTCGGCGATCTGCTCGGCCTTGCCGACGGCGTTGGTCTCGAAGTGCAGCAGCCAGGAAGCGACGGTGGTGACCGCCACGGCGATCAGCACGCCGGGCAGCTTGGGCGCCTTCTTGCGGATCGCGTACATGATGGCGATGGCGACCGCGCCCATCGCCAGCGTCGGCCAGTGGGTATCGCCGACCTGCTGCGCCACGCCCCAGATGTCGTTGATGAAGGATTCGGAACGGCCCATCGGCACGCCGATCAGCTTGTTCACCTGCGACAGGCCGATGATCATCGCCGCCGCGTTGGTGAAGCCGACGATCACCGGATGGGAGAGGAAATTCACGATCACGCCGAGCTTGAAGACGCCGAGCGCCAGCTGCACGATGCCGACCAGCAGCGCGAGCATGATCGCCAGGGCGACGAACTGGGCCGAGCCCGGCGCCGCCAGCGGCGTCAGGGCCGAGGCGGTGAGCAGCGAGGCGACCGCCACCGGCCCGGTGCCGAGCTGGTTCGACGAGCCCCACAGCGCCGCCACCATCACCGGCAGGAAGGCGGCGTAGAGGCCGTAGTAGGCCGGCAGGCCGGCGAGCTGGGCGTAGGCCATCGATTGCGGCACCAGCACCAGGGCGACGGTGAGGCCGGCCATGAAATCGGCCTTGAGACTATCGCCCTTGAAGGGCAGCCAGGCGAGGAAGGGAAAGAATTTCTTCGGGTTCATGCTTGCGGCGGCGGCGGTGGGTGGCTATTTCTTCGGCGGGGCGGCGGTGACCAGGGGGCAGGCGAGCTTCGCCCAGGGATCGCTGCTGCGGTCCTCGGCGACGACCTCCCAGCCTTCGAGGGAATCGATCACCACGGTGGAGATGCATTCGTGGGTGTTGGCGTGCTGCACGATGTCGCGCCGGCGCAGCACCGGCTTCTGGCTCAGGCTGTAGGGCACGCCGTCGTCGCGCAGGCCGCGGATGAAACTGTCCACCTCGGGCGGCAGTTCGTCGCCGGCGGCGCGCACGAGGATCTCCAGCTCCGCGTCCATGCGCTGGCAGAGGCTGCGCGCCGAACTCAGCAGGCGCGGATCGACATGGCCGGCGCGCACGGCGAGCAGCACCTTGCGTGCGATCTTGCGTCCGGTCGTCTGGCTCATGGTCTGCGCGTCGGGATGGTGAGGACGGGTTCCTACCGCAGCTTCCATGCCACCTCCGCTCCGGATCGCAACCCGCTGATAAGCATGGAGAAGCGACCGACACGCCCAGCCGCCACCAAACCCAAATAGATGCAAATCGCAACTACCTTCCGGGCCAGCGACCTTAACACTGGCTTAACTGCCCGTTAACACTGGCTTGACGCCAAAGCCCGGTATGTTGCGGCAACCCACCTCGGCGTTGCATAATGCAACCCATGTCCACCCACCCCTTCGCGATCGACTCCCTGCGCCGCAAGATCGTCTTCGGCTACGGGGCGGCGGCCTTGCTGGTGATCGGGCTTTCCGTGTTCTCCCTGGTGGACATGCGCCTGCTGGAGGCGCAGATCAGCGCCGGGGAGCGCATCGGCCAGTTCTTCGGCATCGCGCTGGAGATCCGGCGCTTCGAGAAGAACTATTTCCTCTACCGCGAAAGCACCGACTTCGAGGAGAACCGGGCCTACGTGGCCCAGGCGCGGCACCTGCTGGCCGAACACGGCAACCTGTTCGCGAGCTTCGAGCAGCCCGCGCGCCTGCGCGACCTGCTGGCGACCCTCGACGACTACGCCGCCCTGATGGCGGCCCAGGCCGGCGAGGGCAGCGACCCGCTGCGCGAGGCGCGCATCCGCCAGGCCGGCAAGGAGATCGTCACCGCCGCCGAGGGCTGGGCGCGCGCCGAGCGCACCCTGCTGCAGGAACAGCTGGCGCGGCATCGCCACTGGCTGATCGTCTCGATCGCCGTCGTGGCGCTGCTGGTGATCGCGCTCGGCCAGCTGCTGGCGCGCCGCGTCGCGCGCCCGCTCAAGCAGATGGAGGAAAACATGGCGGCGGTGGCCGCCGGCCGGCTGGCGACGCTGCGGCTGGCGGCGGACGACCGGGAGATCGCCTCGCTGGCGCGCGCCTTCGACCGCATGCTGCACGAACTGGAACTGCGCCAGGGCCAGCTGGTGCGCTCGGAAAAGCTCGCCGCCCTCGGCACCCTGCTGTCCGGCGTCGCCCACGAGCTCAACAATCCGCTGTCCAACATCTCCACCTCCTGCGAGATCCTCGCCGAGGAACTGGCCGAGCTGAAAGTCGGCGCCGATGGGACGGTGAATCGAAGCGCGGACAACGCAGCCTTGCCGAAGGGCCGCCCCGAGGCAGGGTGGCACGCGCCGGAGGCGCAATCCGCCGCGGACGAAAACCGGTCGCTCCCCGTGATGGACGCGCATGGCGAGCCGCAAGTCTCCCCTCCCGCGAGGGAGGGGCTGGGGGAGGGCGGGTCATTCATTCAGGAACTCATCGGCCAGATCGACGCCGAGACCTGGCGCGCGCGCCGCATCGTGCGCTCGCTGCTCGACTACGCCCGCGACCGCGAGTTCCGCCGCGAGGAGCTGGCGCTGGCGCCGCTGGTCGAGGAGAGTCTGCGCCTGATCAAGGGCCAGGTTCCCGCCCAGGTGGCCATCCGCGCCGCGATCCCCGCCGAGCTGAAGCTCGCCGGCGACAAGCAGCGCCTGCAGCAGGTATTGTTCAACCTCGTCGGCAACGCCGTCGCCGCCCTCGAGGGCGCCGGCGAGGTCGTCATCGCCGCGCGCGCGACGCGCGCGCCGGTACCCGCCAACGCGCTGAGCTTCGGCCATTGCCCGGAAGGGGCGGCCGTCGAGATCGAGGTGCGCGACAACGGCCACGGCATTCCCGCCGAGGTGCTGCCGCGCATCTTCGATCCCTTCTTCACCACCAAGGAAGTCGGCCAGGGCCTCGGCCTCGGGCTGTTCGTCGTCTTCGAGATCGTCGAGGAGCACGGCGGCTGCATCGCGGTGCAAAGCACGCCCGGCCAGGGTTCCAGCTTCATCATCCGCTTCCCCGCACAGGAAAACACGCCATGAGCACCGGCAGACTATTGATCGTGGACGACGAAAAGGTCGCCCTGCGCAACCTCGAACATGTGATGAAAAAGGAGGGCTACGAAGTCACCGCGACGCAGAGCGGCGCCAACGCCATCGCCCTGCTCGGCAAGCAGCCCTTCGACGTGGTGCTCACCGACCTGCGCATGGAGAAGGCCGACGGCATGCAGATCCTGCGCAAGTGCCGCGAGACCTGTCCGGACACCGAGGTGATCCTGATCACCGGCTTCGCCACCCTCGAATCGGCGGTGGAGGCGATGAAGCACGGCGCCTTCTACTACATCGCCAAGCCCTTCCGCCTCGACGAGGTGCGCAAGGTGGTGGCCGAGGCGCTGGAGAAAGTGCGCCTGCGCCGCGAGAACCAGGCCCTGCGCGAGCAGGTGGAGAGCTTCCAGGGCAAGGTGCGCATCATCACGCAGAACGCCGAGATGCAGCGCCTGCTCGACATGGCGCGCCAGGTGGCGCCCACCGACTGCAACGTGCTGATCACCGGCGAATCCGGCACCGGCAAGGAGCTGTTCGCCCACTATCTCCACAACCACAGCAAGCGCGGCCAGGGCGACCACCCCGGCCCCTTCCTCGCCATCAACTGCGGCGCCTTCAACGAGGAGCTGCTCGCCAACGAGCTGTTCGGCCACGTCAAGGGCGCCTTCACCGGCGCCGCCAGCGACAAGAAGGGCCTGCTGGTGGCGGCCGACGGCGGCACGCTGTTCCTCGACGAGATCACCGAGATGTCGCCGGCGATGCAGGTCAAGCTGCTGCGCGTGATCCAGGAGCGCGAGGTACTGCCCCTCGGCGCCACGGCGCCGGTCAAGGTGGACGTGCGCTTCGTCGCCGCCACCAACCGCGACGTGCTCGACATGGCCAGGGGCGGCGACTTCCGCCAGGACCTCTACTTCCGCCTCAACGTAGTGAACCTGCAGATCCCGCCGCTGTCGCGCCGCCGCGAGGACGTGCCGCTGCTGGCCTACCATTTCCTGCGCAAGTGCGCGGCGCGCATGGGCAAGCAGGTCGCCGAGATCACCCCCGAGGCGATGGAGCTGCTCAAGGCCTACGACTTCCCCGGCAACGTGCGCGAGCTGGAGAACATCGTCGAGCGCGGCGTCGCCATCGCCGGCGGCGACGCCATCGAGGCGGCGAGCCTGCCCGAGGACCTGCGCGAGCTGGCGATCCGCACCTTCCGCAAGAAGGAGGGGCGCCTGCCCTCGCTGGAGGAACAGGAGCGCGACTACATCAAGTGGGTGCTGCAGGAGGCCGGCGGCAACCAGACCCTCGCCGCCCAGATCCTCGGCATCGACCGCGTCTCGCTGTGGCGCAAGCTCAAGCGCTACGAGCTGGAAAACCAGTAAGACCATGCCCGCCGTCCAGCCGCACGATTCCCCGCTGGTGCGCGCCCTCTTCCTCGGCGCGGGGAGCATCGCGCTGGCACTCGGCCTCCTGGGCATCTTCCTGCCGATCCTGCCGACCACGCCCTTCGTGCTGCTGGCGGCGGCCTGCTTCGCGCGCGGCTCGACCACCCTGCACGACCGGCTGCTGGCCCACCGCGTCGCCGGCCCGATCATCCGCGAATGGCAGGAACACCGCGCCATGCCGCCGGGCGTCAAGCCCTGGGCCTTCCTGCTGATGACGGTTTCCTTCGGCGCCTCGATCCTGCTGATGAGTTCCCCCTGGCACCGCGCCATGCTCGCCGCCCTCGCCGCCGTGCTGGCCTTCTTCCTCTGGCGCGTGCCGGTCAGGCCGCCCGCCCCGCCCCAGGGCGGAGAATGACGCGGGTACTTTTATACCCGTACCGGCAGGCGGCAACGCCCCGGAAGCGCCGGCATGCCAGCAGGTCGCTCAGGTTGGCGCCGGCAAGCGGTATCGGGTGGAGCAAGACAGGCGCAAAGTCGGCGCTGGCGGGACGGTGGCTATCGACCCGAAGAAGTCCTTCGCTGATCGCAGAGCAGACATTCAACTTAGAGTTATGTCTCAGTGAGTAGAGCAAGGGTATCGAGACTTTCCAAACTTTAGGATTTTGCTGCTCCAACTCGGATGCCACGCCTGTGGCCACAAAATATCGCTCGCGGTCTTTGCCAGATAGCCAATCTGAATGGAGAGCTCACCTACCGTATATATCCAAGCCGCTTTGTCTGTTATGGACTCGATGTTGCGCGCTTGGATTTCTGTAACCTGAGCGAGCTTGTGTTTCGGAAGGAACGGCGTTTCCGACAGAACAAGAAATACTTCGTCGTGAGCGCGTCCGTTCAATAGACACTCGGCGAATTTTCCGATACTGATTGGAACATTGGACTCGACAATACGACAGCCAAACAGCTTGACAAAATAGAGGTGGACATTCAGCGATTGCTTTCCAACAGCGCCTGGGAATACCTTTGAAAGGTCAATCTTTCTTGCCTTACTGATCGATTCCCAGTTGCTGCGGAGATAGCGGGAAAGAGTTTCCCATGCCCGATCATAAGGTTGTGTTCTGTCGTTATTGCACTTGGCGCACAGTAACGCCTTGGACATGAAGCGATTTGACTTGATGCTACCCACCGGAACATTGCGCTTCTTGTCAGAATGAAAATAGATCGGTTCAGATTGATTCACTGGGCCGAAATAGGAGCGTATGTCTGAAGCTTTCATCAGATGCTCACCACTTGTTGCGTCGTCACCGCAAATCC
>JANJVS010000116.1 GCA_024709955.1 Rhodocyclaceae bacterium | reverse complement strand
CGACCCAATGCGGTAGTTGTCTGCTTGGAAAAGCAGACCTTCATGAACGTTTGAGATGAGGGGCGGTGCCCGGCTTGCCGGGTGACGTCCTCTTGATCGAAGGGGGAGGCATCAGCGCAGCACTATCCGAGAAGGTACTTTCGCACTTCCTTCAGCCTTGCGAGTTGACGATCAACTTCCGGGAGGCCTGGGGGTAGGTCAAGAAACGCGGCAACTTCAGCGACGGTGGAGAACTGACCGGCCCTTGCCAGGTGAAACTGAAGAAGCGCCTCTACAAAATTCTTTGCCTGATACATGATTGGCTCAACGTTCTGTCCCCCCTTCCCGCCGTGTACGGCAGTATTCCTGTAGGTACGAAGATGATTCAGGACCAAGTTTGCATAGTCGGGATTCTTGAACAGGAATGCCGAACGACGCACGGTCACCTTATGGCTGTCGGTAAGCGTGGTTCCGGTCAATGCTTCCAGTATTGACCACAGCTCTAGAAAGCTTGAGTTCCAGTCTCGAGAGTCGAGGGCCCGCGTATAGCGTATGAGCGCGGTTTCGATGAACTGCCGATAGGGTAGCCTCCTCAATTGAAGCCTGACGTTCTTGGTGAACTCAAGCATCTTCGCTTGGCGTTGAGAGTCACGCCAGACTGACACAGGGCCAAGATATGTTGGCTCATACCACCACTCGTCCGTAGCCAGCTGTCCATTCAAGGTGTGCAATGTGTGCAGCGGGCCAAGGATGAGGGTGTTTACCGGCTCGCGCTTGCCTGACGAGATTCGAATGCTCAGCGATCTGTTTTTCCAGAAGTTCCAGATCGCGCGGAAGAGATCTATCTGATCGAGGGCCTGGGTAGCGGCCTCGTCAGGGTTCCTTGCGCTTACGAGCGCATGAACTGGCGCGTAGAAGGTTGGAAGACTACCGTAGATCGAATGCTCCGCATCCTTGACTTTTTCTGCATGGATTCTTTCCGCGCGTCGACTGGGCCGTAGTCCAAAGCGGAGTTCGGCCGTGCCGCTGCGAATGGCAACGGGAGAAGAAGAAAAGGCAGCCGAAATGCTTGTGATCAGTCGGAATCTGACTTTTGGCGCGCTGAGGTAAGTTCGTTCTAGGGCGTCCGCGTGCGCACGCAGGGAGTCAGGGGTGACTTTCCCGGCTGCCGCGGCAGCAAAGCATGCTCGATTGAGCAGCCTTCTAGCCTCGTTCTCTGGAATTTCTCCGTTGAGGCGGAGCATCGAAGCCAGAACCGACGTGTGTTCCGTGTGTGCGAATCCAGAGAAGGATGCCTTACCGTCGCCAGACACAGACTTTGTCTGCTCGATGCGCTCGGTGAGCACCGACGGTTCGAAGCCGGCATTCCAAGTAGCCATGGTGTCTCTCTGATGCCAAACAGTGTTTACACGGACGCAGGGGTCCGCATAAGGATTGATATTATTGACGCCGTATTTGCTGTCCTGAGTCCATTGCTTTCAGTCGCTTGGGATATTTGCTGTCAGTATAACAACATCAATATGCCGGACAACTGCCCCAAGGCGATGTCTGCTTTGGGGAGGGGTAACCAAGTGTCGGCTTCTGGCCGCTTGCCGCCACTGATTGATCACCGTCCCGCCATCCGCTACGGCGAGGATCCGCAGCGGCGAGGAGAGCGTCTCTTGCTCGACCGCCTGGTAGCGCAGGGGCTTCATCAGCGCCGACTTTCCGCGCGACGACCGTGTCGCTCCCCGGCATCAGGGCAGTAGCGTCGCGTTCAGGCCGGCGACGCGCTTGAATGCTGCGTCGCCGGTCAGAAAGATGTGGCGGGGGCCGAGTTGCAGGCAGCTGGCGGCTTGCAGGGCGTCGGGGGTGCGCAGTCCGTGCTTGACGCGGATCGCGGCGGCAAGTTCGACGACTTCGCGGGTCAATTCCACCCAGACCAGATCGGGGCGGGCAAAAAAGGCGTCGTAGGTGGCCAGCGTCGCGCCGTCGTTGGCTTTCATCGGCCCGACGCGGCATTCGAGCCAGGCGAGCCGGCTGACCGCGGAGCCGAGATCGGGATGCTTCTTCACCAGGGCCGCAAGAGCCTGGCGTACCTTGCCGCCAAAGGGCTCGGCAGCTTCGATCAGATAGATCAGGGCGCTGGCGTCGAAGAAGGCGATCACCAGTCCCGCTCCGCCTTCAGCGCGATATCGATGTGCGCCTTGTCGCGCCGGCCCGTCGCGGGATGGGCCAGTAGCCACTGCACCGCGGTGAGACCTTCGAGCGGCGCCATCTTGCCGAGGGCAAGGCGCTGGTACTCCTCCTCTGAGAGCACCACGGCCACGGGTTTGTTGCGCTTGACGATATGCACGGGGCCGCGTTGCAAGCCCTCTTCGATGGCGGCCATGCCACGGCGTTTGATTTCGGCGACGGAGAGGATGTTGTTCATGGCGGCTCCAAACCAGTGCTGCGACTTCTTTTGATAGTGCCGATATCGGAACCATCCGGCAATGAAAAGACATTGCCACGACCGTCGGCAAGCGTTCGCCGCGAGTCGGCGCCGATGCAGCCACTGCGCTACCAGGCGGTCGAGCAAAAGACACTCCGATCGGAAGCCCCTGCGCGGCAGGGCGGGCGAGCAAACCACGCCCTCCTCGCCGTGGCGGATGGCGGGACGGTGCTGGCGCCAGGAAATAGACGAAGGTGATGCGAGCATAACGCGGCTCTCTGCTATCGCGCCCGCGCCCGGATAAAATGTTGCTCTTTGCAATGCGCGCGCTGTGAATTGCATCGACCGAGGCTTTTCCGCCAGCGCCCGGCCACCCGCCCGAGGATTTCGATGTTCGCCAACAAGCTGCTGCTGCGCCTCTTCCCCTTCCTTGCCTGGTTCCCGATCAATTCCCACATCCTGCGCGGCGACCTGATCGCGGGCATCACCGGCGCGCTGGTGCTGGTGCCGAAGGCGATGGCCTACGCCCAGCTCTCCGGCCTGCCGGTGTATTACGGCCTCTACGTCGCGCTGGTGCCGGCGATCGTCGGCGCCCTCTGGGGTTCCAGCCGGCAGCTCGCCACCGGGCCGGTCGCCATCATCTCGCTGATGACCGCCGCCGCGATCACGCCGCTGGCGGTGCCCTTCAGCGAGGAATTCATCGGGCTGGCGCTGCTGCTCGCGCTGCTGGTCGGGGCCATCCAGCTCGCGCTCGGCGTGCTCAAGCTCGGCACCATCGTCAATTTCGTCTCCCATCCGGTGATCCTCGGCTTCATGAACGCCGCCGCGATCATCATCGCCCTCTCCCAGCTCGACATGCTGCTGGGCATCCCCAAGGGCCGCTCGGATTCCTTCCTCAAGGACATCTGGGAGATGATGGGCTACCTGCCGCAGACCCACCTGCCGACGCTGGCGATGTCGTTCTTCGCGCTCGCCCTGATGCTCGGCCTGAAGAAGGTCAAGGCGCTGTCCAAACCCAGCGTGCTGATCGCGGTGATCGTCACCACCCTGGTCAGCTACGCGGTCGGCTTCGAGCACAAGTCGAAGGGCACGCCCGCCGACATCGCCACGCCGGCGGCGCGCGAGCTGGTGGCGAGCTACGCCGAATCCGACCAGCGCATCAAGGAACTGATGGCGGCGGCGACGGAAAAATCCAGCGCGCTGCGCGCGGCGGAGAAGGCCGGCGACGCGCGCGCCGTGGCCGACCTGCGCCACGCCATCGACATCATGCGCCTCGACGTCAGCGGCCTGGAAACGCGCAACAAGGCGCGCATCGCCCAGATCAACCGCCTCCACTTCGAGCGCGCCAAGGCGCCCGAGGAGCAGGCGGCCACGCTGTACGTGCGCGGCACCGTGCCGGCGGGCATCGAAACCGACGGGCGCGTATGGCACATCAAGAAGATCGAGAAGGGCACGATGCGCCTGATGGGCGGCGGCGACGTGGTCGGCAACATCCCCGCCGGCCTGCCCTCCTTCCGCATCCCGCCGCTGGGTCTCGACGCGATCATGTCGCTGCTCTCCGCCGCGCTGATCGTCGCCCTGGTCGCCTTCATGGAATCGATCTCGATGGCCAAGGCGCTCGCCGCGCAGACCAAGCAGCGCCTCGACCCGAACCAGGAGCTGATCGGCCAGGGGCTGGCCAACCTCGGCGGCGCGTTCTTCCAGTCCTATCCGGCCACCGGCTCCTTCACCGGCTCGGCGATCAACCTGCAGGCGGGCGCCAAGACCGGCTTCGCGATGGTCTTCAACGGCCTGTTCGTCGCCGTGACGCTGCTGTTCCTCACCCCCTTCCTCTACCACCTGCCGAAGGCGGTGCTGGCGGTGATCATCCTGCTCGCCGTCACCAGCCTGATCACCCCGGCCGCGCTCAAGCACACCTGGCAGGCGAGCAAGCTCGACGGCATCGTCGCCCTCGTCACCTTCGTCGTCACCCTGGTCGCCGCGCCCCATCTCGACAAGGGCATCATGGTCGGCGCCGGCCTGGCGCTGGTGCTGTTCCTCTACAACACCATGAAGCCGCGCGTCGCCGTGCTCGGCCGCTACCACGACGGCACGCTGCGCGACGCCAAGCTCAACAACCTGCCGGCCTCGAAGGTGGTCACCGCCGTGCGCTTCGACGGCCGCCTCTACTTCGCCAACGTTTCCTATTTCGAGGACGCCGTGCTCGGCGCGGTGGCCGACAACCCGGACGCGCCCTACGTGCTGATCGTCGGCGACGGCATCAACGAGATCGACGCCTCGGGCGAGGAGGTGATCCACCACCTCGTCGAGCGCCTCAGCGAAGGCGGCACCGTGGTGATCTTCGCCGGTCTCAAGAAGCAGGTGATGGACGTCATGCGCGCCACCGGCCTCTGGGACACGATCGGCGCCAAGCGTTTCTTCGCCACCGCCGACCAGGCGCTGGCGGCCATCTACTCCCGCGCCGAGAACCTGGACGAGAACGACCCCATGCGTCCGCCGGTTCCCAGCATGGCTCCGTTGACAGCCATTGCATAACGCAACACGCCACCAAGCCAACGCCGCTCCGGAGGAAATAATTAGTCTTTTGATTTCATCAGGTTGCAAAAAACAAGCCGGCTGGCACGGCCTGTGCGTAGCAAGCCCGTTCAATAACGACAAGGCTTGCCCCAATGAAATCCCTCCTGAGCGCCCTGATGGGCGCGATCGCGCGCATCGCGCATTCCGAATCCGGCGAATTCCTTTCCACCCGCCGCAAGGCCGTGCGTCTGCGCGAATACCTGTCCGGCCGCCAGGGCTGACTCCCCGTCGCGCTTCCCCTCGCCGCTCAGGCGCGCCGCCCGGCCGCCTGATCCCGTGCCGCGTGCACGCCCTCGTCGCATCAGATCCATGAAACGCAGTTCCGGCCTGTCTCTCGGCAAGCTCTTGCCATTCCTCCTCTGGTGGCCGCTGGTCACCCGCCGCACGCTCAAGGACGATCTCATCGCCGGCATCACCGGCGCCCTCATCGTGCTGCCGCAGGGCGTCGCCTTCGCCACCATCGCCGGCCTGCCGCCCCAGTACGGCCTCTACGCCGCGATGATCCCGGCGATCGTCGCCGCCCTGTTCGGCTCCTCCTGGCACCTGGTGTCCGGCCCGACCACGGCGATCTCCATCGCCGTCTTCGCCGCCCTCTCGCACACCGCCGACCCCGGTTCGCCCCAGTACATCCAGCTGGTGCTGACGCTGACCTTCCTGGTCGGCCTGTTCCAGTTGATCCTCGGCCTGGCGCGCATGGGCGCGCTGGTGAACTTCATCTCCCACACCGTGGTGATCGGCTTCACCGCCGGCGCGGCGATCCTGATCGCCGCGAGCCAGGTGAAGAACTTCTTCGGCATCGCCATCCCGCGCGGCACGCCCTTCTACGAGATCGTGCACCAGCTCTGGGTCCAGTTCGACGCCATCAATCCCTGGGTGCTGTCCGTCAGCCTCGTCACCCTCGCCACCGGCATCCTGACCAAGCGCTACCTCAAGAAGATTCCCTACATGATCGCGGCGATGGTCGTCGGCAGCCTGTTCGCCGAGGCGCTGGTGCTCTGGCAGGGCAAGGCCGCCACCGGCATCGTCACCGTCGGCGCGCTGCCCGCCGGCCTGCCGCCGCTGTCCATGCCCGACTTTTCGCTCGCCTCCCTGAAGACCGCCCTCGGCCCGGCGCTGGTCATCACCATGCTCGCGCTCACCGAGGCGGTGTCGATCTCGCGCGCCATCGCCGTGCGCTCCGAGCAGCGCATCGACGGCAACCAGGAATTCATCGGCCAGGGCCTGTCCAACATCGTCGGCAGCTTCTTTTCCGGCTACGCCTCGTCGGGCTCGTTCAACCGCAGCGGCGTCAATTACGAGGCCGGCGCCAAGACCCCGCTCGCCACCATCTTCGCCTCGGTCGGCCTGGTGCTGGTGCTGCTGGTCGTCGCGCCGCTCGCCGCCTACCTGCCCAACGCGGCGATGGCCGGCATCCTGTTCCTGGTCGCCTGGGGCCTGATCGACTTCCACCACATCGGCCACATCTGGCACACCAGCAAGGCCGAGGCCGCGATCCTCGCCGCCACCTTCACCGGCACGCTGATCAACCTCGAACTCGGCATCTTCCTCGGCGTCTTCCTCTCGCTGCTGATGTTCCTCTACCGCACCTCGAAGCCGGAGATCGTGCCCGTGGTGCCGGCGCCGGAGGAAGGCGCCTACCACTTCGTGCGCGCCAAGGGCCGCCCGGAGTGCCCGCAGCTGCGCATCGTGCGCGTCACCGGCTCCTTCTACTTCGGCGCGGCCAGCTACGTGCAGGCCGCCCTGCAGCAGATCGACGAGGACAACCCGCAGCAGAAATCCGTGCTGCTCACCTGCTCCGGCCTGTCCTACATCGACATCGCCGGCGCCGAAGTGCTGGCCCAGGAGGCGCGCCGGCGCCGCCGCCTCGGCGGCGGCCTCTACTTCTACCGCCTCAACCAGACCAACATGCAGATGCTGCGCCAGGGCGGCTACGACCACGAGATCGGCGAAGGCGCCTTCTTCCCGGTGATGACCAACGTCGCCGGCGCGCTCTACTGGACGCTGAATCCGAATATCTGCCGCACCTGCAAGACGCGCATCTTCAGGGAATGCAACGCCGGCATCCTGCCCGACGGCTTCCGCCGCCAACGCCTGCTGCTGGCCACCGACGGCAGCGAATTCAGCCACGCGCCCGAGGACGTCGCCATCGCCATGGCGCGCGACTTCGGCGTCACCCTCGACATCGTCACCGTCGTCGACACGCCCGACGACGACGAGATCGCGCGGGTGCGCCTGGCCCAGGCCGAACGCAAGGCAGCCATCGCCGGCGTCGCCAGCGAGCCCCTGCTGCGCCACGGCAAGCCGGCGGTCGCCCAGGTCGTGGCGGCCGCGAAGGCGGCCGACAGCAACATCCTCGTCATCGGCCGCCGCCCGCCGCGCGGCGGCATGAAGGAGCGCCTCGTCGGCGACAACGCGCTGCAGATCATCCTCGGCTCGCCCTGCCACGTGCTGATCGCCAACTGGCAGGCCCAGCCCTGGAAGAAGCGCATCCTCATGGCCACCGACGGCTGGCCGATCAGCGCCACCATCGCCGAGGTGACGGCCCAGATCGCCAAGGCTTCAGGCCTGCCGGTCACCGTGCTGGCGGCGGCAAACAACGAAGCCGAACGCGCCAAGGCGGAGGAAGACGTCGCCGAGAAGCTCGGCCTGCTGCGCGTCGAGGGCATCGCCTGCGATTCCCTGATCGTCGCCAAGCCACCGGAGCGCGCGATCATCGAAACGGCGCAGGAGATCGGCGCCGACCTCGTCGTCATCGGCAACGACCAGCGCAAGGGCCTGTCGCGCACCCTCGCCGGCCAGATCACCGACCGCGTGGTCGGCGGCCTCGCCTGCGCCGTGCTGGTCGTCAAGCGTCCGCCCGAGCCGGAGGAACTGGTCGCCGCCGTGCGCAACCAGGCCTAAGCGCCCCCTTTCGCGTAGACTTCACCGTCCCGCCATCCGCTACGGTGAGGAAGAGCGTCTTTTGCTCGACCACCTTGTAGCGCAGTGGCTTCATCAGCGCCGACTTTTTCGGCGCGGCGCTTCCCTCGTTCGCTACGGAAAGGCGGCATCACCCCATGGGCTACCGACTCTCGAAAATCTATACCCGCACCGGCGACGCCGGCACCACCGGCCTCGGTGACGGCTCGCGCGTCGGCAAGGACGCGCCGCGCATCGCCGCCATGGGCGACGTGGACGAACTCAACGCCATCGTCGGCCTGCTGCTCTGCGAGGAACTGCCCGAGGAAGTGCGCACCCTGCTGACCGGCGTGCAGCACGACCTGTTCGACCTCGGCGGCGAGCTCTCGGTACCCGGCGGCGCCTTCCTCAAGGACACCCAGCCGGGCCGCCTGGAAGCCGCCATCGACCGCTACAACGCCGACCTGGAACCGCTGCGGGAATTCATCCTGCCCGGCGGCACGCGCGCCGCCGCGCTGACCCACCACGCCCGCACCGTCTGCCGCCGCGCCGAGCGCGCCGTGGTGGCGCTCGCCCACGCCGAGGCCGTGTCCGCCGCCGCGCGCCAGTACCTCAACCGCCTCTCCGACCTGCTGTTCGTGCTGGCGCGCTGGCTCAACAAGCAGGCCGGCAGCGGCGACGTGCTTTGGCAGAAGGGCAAGCACGCCTGAGCATTATTGAGCCGGCCAAGATGAACTTGAATCAAACCACATACTTGGCATTACTTGCCGATTGAAATCAGTTCAAGCGCCTTGCCCGCATTCAGGATTCCGTATCCCACCCCGCCCCCGATGGGAGTTGCCGAAGCGCCGAGTATTTTCCTGGCCTCGACGAGCGACAAGTCCGGCTTCAATTGCAGCATATTCGCCAGCGTCGCCGAAACGAAGGGGGCGGCAAACGAGGTTCCCCGTCCCCTCTTTCCGATTCCCCCGCCCAACAGACTGCTGTCGATGTCTTCCATCGGGGCCGCGACGACGACGGGGCCCCGTCGGCTTGAGTACGTATCCAAACTCAATTTCCTGCCGATTCCGGCAACCGCGATCACGTCATCGTGGTCTGCCGGGAACACGACATCGCCAACCTGGTTTCCCGCCGAAACCACGATGAGTACCCCTGCGTTCGCTGCCTCATGCAAGGATTTTTCTATCAAGCCGCGTTCTTCGGCGGTGGCCTGCGGCAGGTTCAAGCTGAGATTGACGACCTGCGCCCCGCGATCGCGCGCATATACGATGGCCGAGGCGACGGCTTGCGCCGAAAAATCATCCATCATTCCCGGATTGACCTTGATAGGCAGAATCCGCGCCCCGGGGGCGAGACCCCGATGGCCTCGAACATCCGCACTGCTGGCCGCGATAATTCCCGCCACATAGGTTCCATGGCCCAGCTTGTCGATAGGCCGAGTGTCCGTGCCTGGACGACAAACCGGATTGGGACCGGGCGAGCAGTCCCCGAAGTTGTAGCCATCGGCAACAACCCGGTTGGCGAGCGCCGGATGATCGAGATCCACGCCACTGTCGATGACCGCCACGGTGATTCCCGTGCCGTCCGCGAATCCCATTGCCTTGCCGGCGCCAATGACACCCACCCACCAGGGCTCCGGTTCGGCTGCCCGCACCGCAAAATTGCTACTGCCTGCGGTAACGAGAAATAGTAGTGGCAGAAGAAGTCGGCTGGTGCAACGAGAATCGCGGCTCATTGCACCTGATAGCCGGATACCCAGAGATTGCGTTCAAGCATGTCGGCAAAGCTCTGCGCTGGCGTGTCGCCGAGGCCGTACCCAAGATAGACGACCGTGCCGGACAGAAGGAATACGTCCGCGTCGACCAATAAGGGCTTCGCCACTGTCGCCGCGCTGCCGCAAGCAAAGGACTGCGGTGCGACTGAACTAAAGGTTTCCCAGCCATGTTCCGCCAAGCTGGCGAGTGTGCCACCGGGCAAGGCGGCCATGATGAAGCTGCACGCTGGTTTACCGCCATCCGCGCTGTTGGGCGACAGATTCGCCAGCAGGGTTCTGCGTTCCTGTGGGCCGCTAGCCGTCACCTCGGCGGCCAGACCGGA
>JANJVS010000064.1 GCA_024709955.1 Rhodocyclaceae bacterium | reverse complement strand
CTGCTGGCTCAGGTTGCGACGCTTCATCACGTCCTGCAACGTTTCCGCCGACCACGCGCCGGCCGCCGCGAATCCCATCCCCGCCGCTAGCAGCAGCGTCGTGATGGTCCGCTGGGTGTGTTTTTTCATGGTTTTGCTCCCAAAATATTGAAGGGCTGCCCTCCCGCATGCGAATCCCGGTTTTGTGACCGATTGTCACGCGTGACAATTCGCCGCAGTGCCCGCATGTTAGTAATAGACGGGATGAATGGAAATGCGCGCGAAGCTGATTTAACGGGTAGGAATATTCCTATTCGCCCCCGCCGGGCAGCAACTCGTGGCGGATCGCATAGCGGATCAGCTCGGCGACATTGCCGCAGCCCATCTTTTCGAGTACGTGGGTCTTGTGGGTACTGACGGTCTTGACGCTCAGATTGAGCTTCTGGGCGATGTCGGTCACGCTGTCGCCGGCCGCGATCAACTGGAAGATCTGGTACTCGCGGTCGGAGAGGCGGGTATGCGGCGGCACGTCCTGGTGGTCGCCGTGCAGCATGTCGGCGGCCAGTTTTTCCGCCACGGCGGGAGTGATATAGAGGCCGCCGGAGGCGAGCTTGCGCAAGGCGGCGACCAGTTGATCCTCGGCGTTGTCCTTGCAGAGATAGCCCGAGGCGCCCGCCTTGAGGGCCCGCACGGCATAGACATCCTCCTTGTGCATGCTGAGGATCAGGATCGGCAGTTTCGGCGCCAGCTGCTTGATCTGCTTGATGAGTTCGATGCCGCTTCGGCCGGGCATCGACATATCGAGCACCATGACGTTCCAGTCGCCCTCCTGCACCCTGGCGAGGGCCTCGTGACCGTTGCTCGCCTCGCCGCCGACGACGATGTCGGGATATTCGGACAGCAAATGCCGCAGACCGGCCCGCAGGATGGCGTGGTCGTCCACGATGAGAATCCGGATCATGCTTGCGCCTCCTTGCGCAAAGGCAGCCAGCCGGTGATGCGGGTGCCTTCGCCCGGCCGGCTGTCGATTTCCAGGTTGCCGCCGAGCATCGCCGCGCGTTCGCGCATGCCCAGCAGGCCGAATGTCTTCTTGTCGCCGGCGGCGGCGAATCCCCGCCCGTCGTCCCGGACTTCGAGACGGATGCTGTCCTCGGCTTCCTCGATGCGCACCGACACCTCGCTCGCCCCGGCATGGCGCGCGATGTTGGTCAGCGCCTCCTGGATGATGCGGAATACCGCCGTGGTCAGGTCGCGTTCCAGATCGAACTCCTCGCGGTTCATGCTCAGGCGACAGGATATGCCGGTGCGCTGCGAAAACTGGGACACGTGGTGCTCAATGGCGGCGGCCAGGCCGAGGCTGTCGAGCATCGCCGGGCGCAGGTCCTCGGAAATCCGCCGCAGCGAGACGATGCTCTGTTCGACGACCCCCAGCGCGGCGGCGACGCGCTCGGCCGCCGGGGCGCCGAGGCTGCCGAAGTTCGGGCACTTGCCGCGCAGCCAGCCGAGATCCAGACGCAAGGCCGTCAATGCCTGCCCGAGCTCGTCGTGCAACTCGCGGGCGATGCGCGTGCGCTCCTCCTCGCGCACCGTCTGCAGGAAGGCGGCCAGTTCCCGCAGCCGGGTTTCGGACTCCTCCAGGCGCTGCTGGTGCAGGCGCAAGGCTTCCTCGTTGCGCTTGCGCTCGGTGATGTCGGAAAAGATCGAGATGTAGCGCAGCGCCTGACCGTCGGCGCCGCGCAGCGCCTGGATCGACAGCTCCTCGGGAAAGATCTCGCCGTTCTTGCGGCGATTCCACAGTTCACCGCGCCAGTGGCCCTGGCGGGTCAAGGCATCCCACAGCTCCCGGTAGAACGCCTCGCCATGGTAGCCGGACTTGAGGATGCGCGGATTCTTGCCGATGACTTCGTCGCGCGCATAGCCGTAGATGCGGCAGAAGGCGTCATTCACCCAGAGGATGCTTCCCTGCGCGTCGGTGATGATGGCGCCCTCGGCCATCGCCGAGAAGGCGGCCTCGTTCTCGCGCCGCTTTTCGTCCTGGCGCGCATGTTCTGCCGCCCGCCGGCGCAGGAACGACCAGTAGGCATAGAGCAGCGCGATGCCGGCGAACCAGATGCCGCCATGCCAGTACTGGATGGCGCGCCAGGCCGGCTCCTGCGCGCTCCAGTAGGTATTCAGGTCGATGGAAACCGCCGCCGCGCCGCGCAGCCCGCCGACCGGCACGAGGGTCTCGCGGTGACATTCCAGGCACTCCTCTTCCATGCGCATCGGGATCATCACGCGCATCAGGCCATGCCCGCGTTTTTTCGGCATGGCCTCGGCCACCATTTCGGAACCGGCCTCCAGGGTTTTGAGCGCCTTGGTCTCCCACTCGTCTGGAGCGTTGTCGCGATTGTGCAGCTGCAACGACGTGAGCCGTTCCTTGCTGCCGTACTCCTTGTTGCTCACCTCCTGGATGCCCAGCAGGATATGGATCGAGGTCAGCGAGATCAGCTTGAGGGACTCCCCCGTCATGCGTTCGGCCTGCACGCGCTCCTGCTCGCTCAAGGCATCCACGTTCGGCGCCTTGTCCTCGTTGATGAAGACCCCGCCCACCTGGGATGCCCATTTGCGGATCGCCATGTCCTTCTTGAGGTTGGCCACGGCGTCGATCCGCGCCAGCTGCTGGGCGGTGTGATTCAGCTGCCCGCGCTGCGTCCAGAGGGAAAACAGGACCAATAGCGACCATAGCACCGCGACCAGCAACAGCGCCGCGGGGGCGATCACCTGCGACAGCGGGTTCTCGTTGCCGGGGGCCATGCCGGGATCGCCGCGGAAGCCGATCGGCAAGCCGGGATATGCTCTGCCAGGTTGCATCTTGGAATTTGGTGAGAACGGGGTGCCGATATTCTGTCACCAAAGAAAAGGGGGCGGTTGCCCGCCCCCTTTCGATCTCGAAACCAGCGCCTGGATTACTTCACTTTCTTGGCGCCGTTTTGTTCGAGGTAGGTCTTGGCGCGCAGGCCGAGGTCGGCGGTCTTGACCTGGTATTGCCAGATCTGCTCAGCCCACAGCGACGCGTTCTCCCAGTCGCCCTTCGCGGCGAACGCCTCGTGCTTCTCC
>JANJVS010000049.1 GCA_024709955.1 Rhodocyclaceae bacterium | reverse complement strand
CCGTTCGAGCAGCACGCCGTGCATCGAGCCGAGGCGGTCGACGATGGCGTCCTTGAGGCGGTGGATTTCTTCGGCGCGCTGGCGCGCGGCGGCGGCGTCGCCGGCGCCGCGCAGTTCGATCAGCTCGTGCGCCATGGCGTGGATGCGCTGGTGGAGCGGATCAATGTCGGCGAAGGCGCGCAGGTGGCCGTACTGGCGGCGGCCTTCGTGTTCGTACCACTGGCCGAAGCGACAGGCGCGCGGATTGGCGACCTCATCGGCCGTGAGTTCCAGTTCGTCGCCTTCGAGAGCGGCGGTGAGGCGCTGCACCCACTTGAGGTGGTCGTATTCGGCCAGCACCAGCGGCAGGTGGGTGCGGTCCCAGGCCTTGGCGGCCCACTGCTGCCAGGCCGGGTCGGGGCGGAAGGCGGCGCACCAGTCGGCGACGCGCTCGGCGGGCATCGGCCGCGCGATGTAGTAGCCCTGCACGACGTCGCAGCCGATGCGCATCAGCACGATGCCGTGCTCCAGGCTCTCGACGCCCTCGGCGATGACGTCCATGTGGAACACCGCGGCGAGGCCGATGACACCCTCGACCAGGGCGAGGTCCTCGCGGTCCTCCAGCATGTCGCGGATGAAGCTCTGGTCGATCTTGAGCGCGCGCGCCGGCAGGCGCTTGAGGTAGGTGAGCGTCGAGTAGCCGGTGCCGAAGTCGTCGAGCGAGAAGCCGACACCCATCTCGCGGCAGGCGAGCAGCACGGCGCGCACGTTCTCGACGTCGTCGAGGGCGGTGCTTTCGAGCACCTCGATCTCCAGCAGCCGCGGCGGCACCGCGGGATACTGGGCGAGGATGCCGCGCAGGCGCATGACGAAGTCGATGTGCTGGAACTGGCGCGCGGCGATGTTGACGCTGACCTTGAGCTCCAGTCCCTGGGCGAGCCAGCGGCCGATCTGCGCCAGGGCCTCGTGGATCACCCACTCGCCGAGGTCGACGATCAGCGGCGAGTTGGCGACGTAGGGCAGGAACTCGCCGGGCGGCACCAGGCCGCGCTCGGGATGCTGCCAGCGGATCAGCGCCTCCATGCCGACGATCTTGCCGCTGCGCAGGTTGACCTTGGGCTGGTAGTGCAGGCGGAACTCGCCGTGCAGCAGCGCCTCGCGCACGCGGCCGAGCAGGGTGCTGGCCTGAATGGTGGCGCGGTCGTCGCTGCTGTCGTACATGCACCAGGTGTTGCGGCCGAGGTTCTTGGCGCTGTACATGGCCTGGTCGGCATGGCGGATCAGGGTGTCGCCGTCGCTCTCGTCGAAGGGATGCACGGTGACGCCGATGCTGGCGGAGACGTGGACCTTGAGCGTATCCACGCTCACCGGCCGGCGCAGCACGTCGAGGATGCGTTCGAGGGCGAACTCGATCTCCTCCATGTTGGCGAACTCGGCGAGCAGCATGACGAACTCGTCGCCGCCGATGCGCGCCACGGTGTCGGAGGAGCGGATCACGCCCTTGAGGCGCAGGGCGACCTCGACCAGCACGCGGTCGCCGACGGCGTGGCCGTGGCTGTCGTTGATCGGCTTGAAGTTGTCGAGGTCGACGAAGCACACCGCCACCAGCTTGCTGCGCCCGCGCGCCGCCGCCAGCACCTGGTGGAGGCGCACTGAGAGCGCGATGCGGTTCGGCAGGCCGGTGAGCGCGTCGTGGCGCGCCATGTCCTCCAGCCGTTCCTGCGCCTGCTTCTGGTGGGTGATATCGTTGAACATGCCGACGTAGTGGGTCACCGCGCCCTTGGCGTTGCGCACGGCATTGACGCTCAGGTAGCCGGGATAGATCTCGCCGCTCTTGCGCCGGTCCCAGATCTCGCCGTCCCACTGGCCGTCGCGCCGCAGGCTGCGCCAGAAGTCGCGGTAGAAGGCGCGGTCGTGGATGCCCGAGCGCATCAGGTGCGGGCTGCGGCCGAGCACCTCCGCCGCCGCGTAGCCGGTGAGCCGGGTGAAGGCGGGATTGACGTCCACGATGCGGGCCTGCGCGTCGGTGATGACGATGCCTTCCGACGAACTCTCGAACACCGCCTCGATCAGGCGCAGGCGCGCCTCGTCGTTCTTCCAGGCGGTCCAGTCGCGCACCGTCTCCATCACGGCGATCAGTTCGCCCTGGGCGTTGTGGATCGGCCCGGCGTCGATCGACAGGTAGAGGTCGACGCCGCGCAGGGGCATGGAGCACCAGTTCTCGACGTGCAGGCCGCCATAGAGCGAGGACGAACTGTCGCTGGCGGCGTAGAGTTCGCAGACGCGGTCGGTTTCGCCGGCGACGATCAGGTCGGCCAGGCAGGGGCGCGGGCGATTGTAGAAGGCGCGCCAGTGCTCGCGGGTGCCCACCACCTCGCGCGCCGCCATGCCGGTAAGCAGTTCGCAGGCCTGGTTCCAGACCAGCACGCAGCCGTCGGCGCCGAGCACGAAGGCCGGCACCACCAGCTGGTGGACCAGTTCGTCGAACGGGATCTGCTCCCACTGCAGCGGCTGGTTCATTCCCCCCCTCATGTCCGCCCCGGGCGGAGCGCGGCCGCGGGAGAAAATGGCCCGGGGCGCGGCGCGTTATTTAGCGCGGAAGAATACAACCATTTCCGACCAAATCGCTAGAACAAGTTAGGAAAATGACAGCAAAACCAAGGCCATGCGTCATGCCGGCCTGCCGCAGTGCACCATCGCGGCTAATTGAGCTGGATGCGCCGTCCCCAGGGCACCGGCGCCTTGCCCTTGACCAGCCAGAGCACGGGATAGTCGGGCGCGCGGGCCGGAAACTCGCCTTCGGCGTCGGTGAAGAACACCAGGCTGTCCGGCCGCTGGCCGGCGCGCTCGATGGCCGCGAACACCGGGGTGAAGGCGGTGCCGCCGCCGCCGGCGAAGCGGCGCGGCAGGCGCAATTCCTCCCAGGACTCGAACACCCAGGGCGCCCCCTCGGCAAGTTCGCTGTCGCAGGCGTAGAGGGTGATGCGCACCGGCATGGTGCCCTTGAGGGCGTTGAGTTCGCCGAGGAAGTCGGCGAGATCCTGCTCCGTCACCGAGCCGGAGACGTCGATGGCGACATGGATGTCGCCGCTGTGACTGCGCAGGCTCGGCCAGACCACCTCGCCGCTGTTGCCGGTGGTGCGGCGCGAGGGGCGTTGCCAGGTGTAGTCGTCACGCGCCGCCTGGTTGAGGTATTGGGCCAGCAGCGCGCGCCAGGACACCCGGGCCGCGAGGGCGGCCTCGACCAGGCGCGCGAGCTGGCCGGAGAGCTTGCCCGCCTCGCGCGCGCGCTGGGCCGCGGCGGCGAGGTGGCGCTGCCATTGCTGCCGCAGTTGTTCTTTTTCCCTGGCGGTCAGCGGCGGTGGCGGGCCGTCGTCCGCGTCGCCCACCGTGCCGCCGTCCGCTACGGCGAGGAGAGCGTCTTTTGCTCGACCGCCCTGTAGCGCAGTTGTTTCATCAGCGCCGACTTTTCGCGGCGAACCGCCGCCGGCGCTCTCGTCTGTCTCGTCCGCCGCTTGCGTGCCGCCGCCGTCTTTCTTCCGTTCGTCGCCACCGCCCTGGCCCTGGGATTCCTGCTCCCCCTGGCCCCCCTGCCCGCCTTCCTCACCGTCCCAGAGATGGTCGTCCATCATCTCGCTGTCGTCGTTGCTGTCGTCGAGGCAGGGGTAGATTTCCTCGGCGGCCATGCCGCGATAGACGTCAAGGACCACCGCCTCCGCCGGCGGCACCAGGCCCGCGTCCACCAGCAGCGGGTTGATGGCGAAGTCGCAGGCCATGTCCCACTTGCGCTGCACGCGGTGGCCGCGCCGCGCGAAGTGGCCGAGGGCGCAATGCAGCGCCTCGTGCGCCAGGGCGAACTGGACCTGGGCCGGAGAGAGCGCGGCGATCCAGCGCGGGTTGTAGTAGAGCGCGCGCGCGTCGGTGGCGGTGCTGCGGCACCAGGCGGCGGGCTTGAGCGGCAGGCGCAGCACCAGCGCGCCGAGGAAGGGCCGGTCGAGGATCAGCCGCGCGCGCGCCGCCGCCAGCTTGTCCGCGCTCGCCTGGGCGTGCTGATCGTCGGCCATCGGCGCCCGGCTAGATCATCGGAAAGCGCAGCTTGGCGCCGAGTTCGCGCTCGGGCCGGCCGATGTAGTAGCCCTGCGCCAGGTCCACGCCGATCTTGCGCAGCTCGCCGAGCACGTGTTCGTCCTCGACGTGCTCGGCGATGACCTTGATGCCGAGGTCGGCGGCGAGCTTCCAGATGGTCTCGACGAAGGAGCGGTCCTTCTGGTTGTTGAGGATGTTGGCGACGAAGTCGCCCTCGATCTTGAGGAAGTCGATCGGGAAGCGGCGCAGGTACTGGAAGGAGGAAAAGCCGGAGCCGAAGTCGTCGATCGCCAGTTTGAAACCCTCCAGCTTGAGCTCGCCGACCAGGCGTTCGAGCACGACGATGTTCTTCACCGTGTCGCGCTCGGTGATCTCGAAGACGATCTGCCCGGGCTGCACGCCGCACTCGGCGACGGTCTGCTTGAGCGTGACAAGGAAGTCGGAGAGCGCCAGGGCGCGCGGCGAGAGGTTGAGGAAGATGTAGCCGTCGAACTTGCGTTCGGCCGCGATGCGCAGGGCCTTTTCCATCACCATCAGGTCGAGGCGGTGGATCACGCCGGCCTTCTCGGCGTATTCGATGAAGCGGCCGGCCTCGATGTGCTGGCCGTCGAGGGAGAGGCGCGAGAGCACCTCGAAGGCGACGACGCGGTCGCGCGCCAGGTCCATGATCGGCTGGAAGAAGGGTTCGATGCGCCCCTCGTTCACCGCGTTCACCACCTGCACCGTGGTCTGCGTCATGTCGCGGAAGACCTCGGCGACCTCCTCGTCGCTGGGAACGCCGACCTGGTGCTTGCCGGCGCTCTTGGCCTTGTACATCATGTTGTCGGCGAACAGGAACAGGTCCCTGGCGTTGCCGGCGTGCAGCGGATAGACCGCCATGCCGATCGAGACGCTGCCGGTGATCGGCTTGCCGCCGTCGTCCGCCGGGATCTCCATGGCGCTCACCGTCTCCAGCAGGCGCTGGGCGACGACGCCGGCGGTCTGCTGGTTCGAGTCGGGCAGCAACAGCACGAACTCGTCGCCGCCGTGGCGCGCGAAGATGTCGCCCGGGCGCAGGATGCTCTTCACCGCGTGGGCGATGCCCTGCAGGTAGCGGTCGCCGACGGCGTGGCCGTAGTTGTCGTTGACCAGCTTGAAGTTGTCGAGGTCGATCATCAGCAGCGCGAACTGGTAGTTGTGGCGCTGGGCGCGCGCCACCTCGTACTCGAACAGCTCCCAGAACACGCGGCGGTTGTAGAGGTCGGTGAGCGGGTCGCGCGTCGCGTAGTACTCCATGTCGCGCGTGTACTTGTGGATCGCCTTCACCGAGCCGACCACGTTGAGCATGGTCGACAGGATGCTGTCCATCACCAGGCGCAGCGTCTCGTCCTCGACGGCGTTGGCGTTCACGCCGATGCCGACGATGCCGCCGATCTTCGGGTGGTCGACGATCAGCGTCTTGGTGTGCAGCGCGATCTCCTGCTCGCCGAGCGCGAGCTCCGCCACGCCGCGGCCAGCGGGATAGTGGTGATGCAGGGTCACCTGGGCCAGTTCGCTGAGGCGCTCGGCATAGACGACGTTGCGCACGTGGCGCTCCATCATCTCGCGCGTCGCCGCGCTGGGCATGTCGAACCAGAAGATCTCCAGGTCGAACACCTCGTCGTCCACCTGGAACACCGAGAACAGCACGTGGGTCGGCATGACGCGGTTGATCTCGCCGAGCAGCCGGGAGATGTATTCGCCCCAGTCGCGGACGACCTCCGAGGTGATCACGAACTTCTCCAGCAGGCCGATCTCGAAGCGCAGCACGTCCTTGTCCACCGCCACCTCGCGCAGCTTGGTGACCAGCTCGTCGAGGTGGCCGAGCAGGCGCTCGAACTCGTGGAAACCGGGATCGTGGCGCGTCAGTTCGAGATGCTTGAGGTCGGCCACCGCGTTCACCTCGGCGATCGACTGGCTGACGCCGCCGATCGCCGTCTCGATGCGCCGGCTGACACGCCAGACGGCGAAGGTGGCGAACACCATGAGGATCGGCGCGAGGATGACGAGCCAGAGCATGAAGTCGCGGCGCGACTGCTCCAGCAGCGGGGCGAAGTCCTGCTTGACCTCGATGACGCCGAGCACGTCCCCTTCCTTGGCGGCGTCGTGGCAGCGCATGCAGCGCTCGCCCGCGACCAGCGGCATCAGGTAGCGCACGCCGCCGGCGGGCGACTCGGTGAGCGGCTTGGCGCTGGCGAACACCTGTTCGATCTGCGCGTCGAAGGGCGGCTGCTCGATCTTCTTGTAGTCGGCCTCGACCACCGGGCCGCGATAAATGTTGAGGACGGTGGGAGTGCCCTTGGCCGAATCGCCGATCGAGGCGATGAAGGCCTCGGCCTGCTTGCGGCGCCAGCCGGTGCTCATCACCTGATACATGCCGGTGAAGGTGACCTGCGCCAGCGTGGCCGAGGACTCGCGCGCGTTCTCGCGCACGGTGTTCTCGAGGATGCGGCCGATGGCGAAATAGCTGACGCCGAAGAAGCCGAGCGCCACGGCGGCCGAGGCCGCTAGGATGAATGTCCGGATACGCATGTCCGCGCCACCGCCCCTAACAGGAAATGGCGAGATAATACCCCGCCACCTATACGTTTTTGCTTGATCCCCGTCATGCTTCGTAGAGCAGCAGATCGGCGACCGCGTTGGCCCAGGCGGCGAACTGCGGCACGGCGAACAGCGGCTGGCCGATACCGCGGTGCATGTCGGAGACCAGCATCACGCCCATCTCGCGCTGCGGGAAGCGCCGCGCGTAGTCGAGGATGCGTCCCCAGACCCGCGCCGCCTCCGCCGGAGCGAGGGTGCTTTGCGCGCGCAGCGCGCGGCCGGCGAGCGCGGCGGCGACGGCGTACTGCAAGTCGATCTCGGCCGGCACGGCCGCTTCCGTCCCGGCGCAGATCGCGTCGAGGTCCGGCAGACGGTCGAGGCTGTCGATGAAGGCCGCGCACTCGATGCCGGCCGCGTGGCCGACGCAGGCCGCCAGCGCGCCGGCCAGCAGCTCCGGATGGTCGGAAAACTTTTGCAGCGCACGGTGTGCGAATTCCCAGGAACGCGGACTCGGAAAAGCCATCTCGCCGCCGGCGTTCCTGGCCGGATCGAAGTCGAACAGCAGCTCGGGCTTGAAGCGCAGGAAGGCGACGAGACGCTCGTCGATGCCGTTCCGGTAGGCCCAATGGGCCCAGTCGTCGAGGTTGGTCTCCAGTTCGAAGTGGGAGAAGCGGTTCGCCAGCGGCGCCGGCATCGCGTAGGTGACGCCACGGTCGCCCTGGCGGTTGCCGGCGGCGAAGATCGCCCAGCCCGGCGGCACGCGGTAGTCGCCGAGACGGCGGTCGAGGATCAGCTGATAGGCGGCGGCCGAGACGGACGGCGGCGCCGAGGTGATCTCGTCGAGGAACAGGATGCCCGCCGGCCAGTGGCGGTCGGCGTCGGGCAGCATGGACGGCACCGCCCATTCGACGCGCTCGCCGACGCGGAAGGGAATGCCGCGCAGGTCGGAGGGCTCCATTTGCGAAAGGCGGATGTCGACCACCGGCACGCCGTGGCGCGCGGCGACCTGGGCGACCAGCTGGGACTTGCCGACGCCGGGCGGCCCCCAGAGCATCACCGGCGTGTGATGGCCGGCGGCGGTGCTTTCGAATTCGCGGTCGAGAATGAAGGCAAGCTGGGCGGGACGCATCAAAGCACCTCGGTGCGGAGTTGGGCAGCGGGCAGGCCGGCGGCGACGAGCGCGGCGGCGGCGGCGGAAACGAAGGGGGCGGGCCCGACGACGTAGAAATCGCGGCCGGCGTGGTCGCCCTCGTCGAGGGCGCGGCGCGCGGCGACCGCGCCGGCGGCGGCGGCATCCGGCGCGACAAGGGTCGCGTAGCTGAAGGTTTCGAGGGCATCGGCCCAGGCGCGGCACTGGTTCTCCAGGTAGTGGCCGGCGGGCTCGGTCGCCGCCCAGACCAGGCGCAGCATGCCCGGCACGTCGGCGGCGACCGCGTGCTCGATCAGGCTCTTGACGGGAGCGAAGCCGGTGTCGCAGGCGAGGAAGACGATGTCGTTGGCCGAGTCCTGGCGCAGCACGAAGGCGCCCCAGGGGCCGAACACGCTGACCGGATCGCCCGGCCGCAGCGCGCCCGCGAACAGCCGGCCGGCGAACTCGTCTCCCGGCGCGAGGCGGATGTGGAACAGCAGGTTGCGGTCGTCGCAGGGGCAGGAGGCGATCGGATAGTCGGCGCGGAAGTCGGCGGTGCTGCCGGTGACCGAGAGCGTGGCGCCCTGGCCGGCGAGGAAGCGCAGCCGGCCGCTGCGCGGCGTCTGCAGGTGCAGCAGCATGAGGTCGGCGGCGAGCGGCGTCGCGCTCCTGACCTTGGCGACGAGTTCCTGGGCGGGGATGTCGTCCGGCGCGCGCGCCTCCAGCATCTCGACCACCAGGTCGGACACCGCCGTGCAGGAGCACAGCAGCGCATGGCCCTGGGCGCGCTCGCTCGCCGAGAGAGGGTAGTCGGCGTGATTCACCTGCCTGACTTCCCCGGAGACGACGCGCGCCTTGCACAGGCCGCAGTTGCCGTTGCCGCAGCCGTAGGAGGGCGCCAGGCCGGCGCGCAGCGCCGCCTCCAGCACCGTCTCGCTGCCCTCGACGAAGAACTCGCGGCCCGAGGGCCTGACCGTCACGTGCGCCGCCATGACGCGCAACATATCATCCATCACCGCCACGGTATCCGCCGGCGCCTCGCTGCCGAGCACGCCGGCCAGGCCCGCGTCGATGAAGCGGGCGAGCTCGGCGAGCTGCTCCGAGGGCGAAGCGTGGGCCATCCGGTCGATGCGTTCGCGCAGCGCCTCCAGCAGGTCGTGATAGTGGGCGAGATGGCGGCGCACGTCCTCCAGCTCTTCGCCCTGCGCCGCCAGGCGCTGGGCGAGCACCTCCTGGTTCGGCAGCACGCGCTCGCGGATGCGCTTGCCGAAGGCCTCCTCGCGGATCTTCGCGGTGCGCTCGAAGGCGCCCGCGTCCTCCAGGCGCAGGTCGGGGTACAGACGCGTCAGGTCCGCGCTCGCCACCATGCCGTCGAAGGCCGGCAATTCGCCCGCGGCGATGCGCTTCTGCAGCACGGCACGCGGCACGCCGATCAGATGCGCCGCGCGCGAGAGCGTGAGCAATTGGGACATGGCCTCCTCCGCCGAGTCTTTTCTGGTGTTGTGGAGGCGATCATACCGAAACGCGGCGCGAAACCGCGCTGGCGGCCTCACCGTCCCGCCATCCGCTACGGCGAGGATCCGCAGCGGCGAGGAGAGCGTAGTTTGCTCGACCGCCCTGCTGCGCAGGGGCTTCATCAGAGCGTCTTTTGCTCGACCGCCTTGTGGCGCAGTTGCTTCATCAGCGCCGACTTTTGGCTTCGGCCGCTGCGCTTAACTTCGTTGTACCGAAGTTAGCCTGCGCCGAAAACCGGAGTAGCCTCTTGAGGCATCACCGTGCCACCGGCGCCGACTGTTCAGGCAGGTCGGCGGCGGGTCAGCGGGAACGGGAGGAACGCGCGGCGGGCGCGGCCTCGCCGCCGAGGGAGGCCATCATGCGGTTGAGGTCGGCGGCGAGCTGGTCCACCTGCTCGATGGAGCGCAGCGTGGCTTCGGCGCTGGCGGCGACATGCTCGACCTGGCGCGCGATCTCGTGGCCGGCGGTGCTCTGCTCGCGCGCCGCGTCGGCGATCTCACCAACGGCGGAGACCACCTGCTCGGAGCGCTGCGAGATGGCGACCAGCGCCTGCTCGACCTGGCGCGAGCCGCCGGCGCTATCGTGGGCCTTGTCGGCCGCCAGCACGACGTCCTCGGTGACGCGCAGCACCTGCTCGTTGATGGTGGACAGGATGGCGTGGATGTCGTGGGCCGACTGGTTGCTGCGCTCGGCGAGCTTGCGCACGTCGTCGGCCACCACGGCGAAGCCGCGCCCGGTCTCGCCGGCGCGCGCCGCCTCGATGGCGGCGTTGAGCGCCAGCAGGTCGGTCTGTTTGGCGATACCCTGGATGGCGGCGACGATGGTCTGGATCTCCTGGCTCTGGCGGCCCAGGTCGTGCACCTTGTCGGCAGCCTGGGCGACCAGGCCCGAGGTCTCCTCCATCGCGGCGATGGTCTGGTGCACCACGGTACGCCCGGCTTCCACCGCCTCGGCGGTCTCGCGCGTCAGCTCCAGCGCGTTGCCGGCGTTCTGCGCCACCTGGTCGATGCTCACCGAGAGCTCCTCGGCAGCGGCGGACATGGCGGAGGCGGCGGACGACTGCTCGCCCATGGCGCGGCGCACCGAGGCTGTCTGGCCGACGAGCTCGCCGGTGGTCTGCCTGACGCTGGCGGTGATGCGCGCCTTCTGTTCCTCCATGCCGGCCTTGGCGATGGCATTATCCTTGAAGATGCTGACCGCGCGCGCCATTTCGCCGATCTCGTCGGTCTTTTCGGTGTAGCCGATCGGCACCGCCGTGTCGCCCTGGGAGAGGCGCAGCATGGTCGAATCCATGAGTTCCAGCGGTTTGGCGATGCGGAAGCGCAGGAACCAGAAGAAGAACAGGCCGAAGAACAGCAGGAAGACGAAGATGGCGAGCATCACGCCGCCGACGGTGGCGGACAGGCGCCAGACCGCGTCCTCGACCTCGTTCGCGCCCTCGAGGCGGCCCTTCTGCAAAAGCTCGCGCAGCTGGGTGAGCGCGGCGATGGCGGGCGCGGGATCGATGCGCGCGCCGCCGCCGAGCGCCTGCTCGTAGGCGACGAGGGTCTGTTCCAGGGTCGCCAGGGCCGCGCGTTCCGCCTCGCCGGGATTGGCCTGCAGATAGGCGGCGAAGGCCTCGCGCACCTTGACGATGTCGCCCTGCACGGCGGTTTTCGCCGCCGCGTCGCCGCCGGCCGCCGCCGGCCAGTGCTGGGCGAGGCCGCCGTAGCCGAGGTGGTGCTGAAACTGGCCGAGCAGGTCGATGCGCCGCGCCAGGCTGCTGTCGAAGCCGCGCCAGACGCCGGCGATGTCGCTCACCGCGTGGAAGGTGACGGCGGTGGCGAAGCCGCCGGCCGCCAGCAGCATGAGGGTCATGACGGTGATGACGTGGCCGACGCGCGCCAGGCGCACGTTGTCCACAACGCGGAACATCCAGACGGCCAGCCTGCCGAGGGCGTTGAGGTCGTCGTCGCGGAGGGTGCTCGCATGGGCGTTCATTGCCGATCTCCTTCTGCTTGCCAAGCCGCCAGTTCGGCCAGGCCGATGTCGATGGCGCGCGGCAGCGCCGCCGCCATGGTGTCAGTGAGGCCGCCGCCCCAGTCGTCGATGCGCTCGGGCTGTACACCGACGAGCGTGATCGCCTCGGGCGACTCACCCGTCAGCTGGGCGGCGGCGAGCACGTCGGTGAAGCCGGTCTGGTGCAGCGAGAGCGGCCGCTGGCCGAAGAAGGCCGGGATCTCGCCGTCGCGCAGCACGACGACGTGGCCGGGCGCATGGCCGAAGTCCACAGCGTCGAACACCAGCAGGCGGCGCGCCGCCTGCACGTGGGGCAGCAGGTAGAGGCCGAGGGTGCCGCCGTCGAGCACTTCAACGCCGGCGGGCAGATCGGCGCGCGCCTGCAGCCGGTCCACCACCGCCGGGCCGAAGCCCTCGTCGGCCCAGAGCCGGTTGCCGATGCCCAGTACCACGGTGCCCATGCTCAGTCCCGGTAGAGGCGGTCGCCGGACAGCATCGCGCTCACCGTGGTCTGGCGCGACAGGATGTCCTCGCGCACCGCGATGTAGATGTGCACCATCGCGAAGCTGATGACGATCCACATCGCCAGCCGGTGCAGGATGTGCAGGTCGAGGGTGTTGCCGAACAGTTCGCTCATCCAGCCGAACAGCAGGTACTGCCAGCTGTCGTGGCCGGTCACCTCGGCGTACATGGCGAAGCCGGTGAGGATCAGCACCGCGCCGGGGATGACGAAGAGGAAGAACATGGCGACGCCGCCGAGCGGGTTGAGACCGATGTAGCGGAACGGCCGGTCGGTGAGCAGCAGGTTCCACTCGATCTGCTTGAGGAAGCCAGCCAGCCAGCTCGCGCGCCAGATGGCGGGCACGAACAGCTGGTGCGAGACGCCGCCGGCGGTGAAGGCGAGCCAGAGCCGCATGATCGCCAGCACGGCGAAGATGTAGCCGGCGGCGAGATGGATGAAGCGGATCCAGCCCATCCAGTAGAGCACCGAGGTGTCGCCGATCGACGAGGGCGGCGGCGTGCCGATGAAATAGCCGGTGACCGAGAGCACCACGACCATCAGCGCGTTGCTCCAGTGCCAGAAGCGGATGCCCGGGCCATACATCTGCACGTCCGGCAGGGTGCCGGTGTCGGGCAGGATGGTGTAGGGCTGGCGCGGCTTCATGGACTCACAGCACCTGCACGGTGGTCAGCGGTCCGCCGTCGGGACCGACCACGTGGGTGGCGCAGGCCAGACAGGGGTCGAAGCTGTGGATGGTGCGCAGGATCTCCAGCGGCTTGCTCGGGTCGGCCATCGGCGTGCCGAGCAGGGCCGCCTCGTAGGCGCCGATGGCGCCGGCGGCGTCGCGCGGGCTGGCGTTCCAGGTGGTCGGCACGACGGCCTGGTAGTTGGCGATCTTCTGGTCCTTGATGACGATCCAGTGGCCGAGCGCGCCGCGCGGCGCCTCGCAGTAGCCGACGCCCTTCGTCTGCGCCGGCCAGCTCGCCGGACTCCACTTCTCGTTGTTGGCGGTGTCGAGGTTGCCGGCGCGCACCTGGGCGATCAGGTCGTTCACGTCCTCCAGCAGGCGGTCGGCCGCCCACTGCGCTTCGAGGCCGCGCGCCGCCGTGCGGCCGAGGGTGGAAAACAGCGCCGGCAGCGGCAGGTCGAGCTTCTTCAGCGCGCCGTCCACGAGTTCCTTGATGTCCTTGCGCCCCATCGCGTAGCCGAGCACCATGCGCGCCAGCGGGCCGGTCTCCATGGCGTGGCCCTTCCAGCGCGGCGCCTTGATGTAGCTGTACTTGTCGCCCTCGTCGATGGCCTCGATCGCCGCGCCGTCCTTGCCGCCGCGCGTCCCGGCGCCGAGACGGAAGTCGAGCTCGGTGATGCCGTCCCAGGGATGCAGGCCGGCCTTCTCGTCCGGGTAGCGGTACCAGGAATGGGGCACGAATTCCTGCACCTGGGCCGGGTCCTTGAGGTCCACCGGATGGATCTTGGAGAGGTCGCCGCCGAGGATCGCGCCACGCGGCAGGCGCAGGCTGTCGTTCGAGTCGTCATTGGCGCGGCTGGGAAACTCGCCGTAGCAGAGCAGGTTCCGCGAGGCCAGGCCGTCGCCGATCTTCGCCCAGTCCTTGTAGAAGGAGGCGATGGCGAGCAGGTCGGGGATATAGACCTGGGAGATGAACTCGTGGGTCATTTTCGCGATGTCGAGCACGAGATTGAGGCGCTCGACGTTGATGGCGCCGACGGCGCCGGCGGAATGCACGTTGATCGATGCCGGCACGCCACCGACCAGCCAGTTCGGATGCGGGTTCTTGCCGCCGAACACGGCCTGGATCTTGACGATCTCGCGCTGGAAGTTGAGTGCCTCGATGTAGTGCGCCACCGCCATCAGGTTGGCCTCGGGCGGCAGCTTGTAGGCCGGATGGCCCCAGTAGCCGTTGCGGAAGGGACCGAGCTGGCCCGAGCCGACGAGTTTCTTGACGCGTCCCTGGATATCCTTGAAGTAGCCCACCGAAGCCTTTGGCCAGGGCGACAGCGACTGGGCGAGGTCGGAAGTCGCCTTCGGGTCGGCCTTGAGGGCGGACACCACATCGACCCAGTCGAGCGCGTGCAGGTGGTAGAAGTGCACCAGGTGGTCATGCACGTAGAGCGCCAGGTGCATGATGTTGCGGATGATGTTGGCGTTGCGCGGGATCTCGATGGCAAGCGCGTCCTCCACCGCGCGCACCGAGGCGAGCGCATGCACGCCGGTGCACACGCCGCAGATGCGCTGGACGAAGGCCCAGGCGTCGCGCGGATCGCGGTCCTTCATGATGATTTCGAGGCCGCGCCACATGGTGCCGACCGAGACGGCGTTGCGGATGACGTTGGCGCCGTCCACGTTCACCTCGATGCGCAGATGGCCCTCGATGCGCGTGACCGGGTCGATGGCGATGCGGCGGCCGGAACTGTCGAGTTCGAAGCCATTGGGCGTGACGGTACGGCTCATGTGTTTTCTTCTTTGTCCGGAGAGTTCTGGCCGACGCCGGCGTCGAGCTTGCGGCCGGTGACGATGCGCTTGAGCAGGGTGGCGCCGGCCTGCACGGCGATGCCGCCGCCGAGCGCGGCCGCGGCGGCGAGGCCGACCTTGTCGGCGTTCGATTCGACGCCCCACTGCATCATGTTGGGCAGGCGCTCGTAGAACGGCCCGCGGTCCCAGAAGCCCTCCTCGGAGCAGCCGATGCAGCCGTGGCCGGACTTGATCGGGAAGCTGGTGCCCTCGTTCCAGCCGATCGAGGCGCAGGCGTTGTAGGTGGTCGGCCCGCGGCAGCCCATCTTGTAGAGGCACCAGCCCTGGCGCGCGCCCTCGTCGTCCCAGCTCTCGACGAACTGGCCGGCGTCGAAGTGGGCGCGGCGATAGCACTTGTCATGCACGCGCTGCGAATAGAACATCTTCGGCCGCAACAGGCGGTCGAGCTCGGGCAGGCGGTCGTAGGTCAGCATGTAGGTGATGACGCCGGTCATCACCTCGGCGATCGGCGGGCAGCCCGGCACATTCACCACCGGCACGTGGCTGACCAGCTTGTGGATCGGCGTCGCCTTGGTCGGGTTCGGCTTGGCGGCCTGCACGCAGCCCGAGGTGGCGCAGGTACCCCAGGCGATGATCGCCTTGGCGTGGCGCGCCGCCGCGGCGAACTGGTCCTTGAACGGCCGGCCGCCGACGATGCAGGCCATGCCGTCGCCGGCCAGCGGCACGTTGCCTTCCACCGCCAGCAGGTAGTTGCCCTTGTAGTCGCGCATGATGTCCTCGACGATCTGCTCGGCCTGGTGGCCGGCGGCCGCCATGATGGTGTCGTCGTAGTCGAGGGAGATCATCGTCATGATGATGTCGCTGGCGAGCGGATGGCCGGAGCGCAGGAAGCTCTCGGAGCAGCAGGTGCATTCAAGGCCGTGCAGCCAGAGCACGGGAATGCGCGGCTTGGTTTCCAGGGCCTTGGCCACCAGGCCGACGCCGTCGGGTCCGAGGCCCATGTAGGTGGCCATCAGGCCACAGAAGCCGAGGAAATCGCGGCGCGACACGCCGCGCTGCCGGATGGCCTCGAAGAAGGTTTCCCCCTTTTCCACTTATGTCCCTTCCGCCGCATGCCGTGCCGGCTGCTTTGCCGGCCGGATGCCGTTTGATTTTTCGATTATGCCGCGACGATTATAGAGAGCCGGCCTGGCGCTGCCATCAGTAGTACTACCGAGAAGGCCGCCGTCATTTATCGCCGGTGGCGGCGGTTAGAATGCCGCGCACCGATGACCGCCACGCCCGCCGTACTAGCCCCCGCCGAGGAAATCCTCTACCGCCGGCACTTCCTGCGCCAGGACGGCCAGCGCACGGTCTATGGCTGCCTGGTGGGAGCGCTGTTCAACCTGGCGCTCCTGCGCAACGACTACCAGCTGCTCGGCGACAGTACCGCCTTTCATGTACTGGTCGCGCTGCGCGGCGCGTTCACCATCCTCAGCGTCGCCACGCTGATCGCCCTGCTCGCCTCGTCGCGCCCCCGCATTCACGATGTCATGGCCATCGCCTGGGGGCTCGCGGTGGCGCCGCTCACCGTCGTCGTCGCCCTGAGCCGGCCCGACACCTTCACCCACAACCTGGTGGCCGAGATCGCCACCGTGGCGCTGCTCTACCTGATCATGCCCGACAACCCGCGCTGGCGCGCCCTGCCCTCGCTGCTGCTCTCGTCCGGCAGCCTCGGCGTGCTGCTGCTCGCCAAGCAGCCGATCGGCGGCGTCGCGCTGCAATCGGTGGTGTTTTCCTATCTGCTCGCCAACGTCGCCTTCTTCGTCGTCGCGCGCCAGATATTCCGCTACCGCCGGCAGATCTGGCGGAACGAGCGCGTCGCCCGGGAGCTGGCGCAGGAGCGCCTGGAAATGCTCCAGATGAAGAACCGCCTGGTCACCACCCTGTCCCACGAGCTCCGCACCCCGCTCAACGCCGTCGCCAGCAGCGCGAGCCTGCTCACCGACTACAACGCGCGCCTGGACGACGACCAGCGCGGCGCGATCCGGCGGCGCATGGACGCGGCGATCGCGCGCATGACGGAAATCCTCGACCAGGCCCTGTTCATCGCCCGCCGCGACTCGGCGCGCCCGCCGCGCCAGCCGGTCGCCGTGGACATCGGCCCGTGGCTGGAGAGCCTGGCCGGCGAAACCCGCGCCCTGCACCCGGACTGCCCGCGCCTCGCCGTGCGCCTCGACTGCGCGGCCGCCGGCATGCACCGCGTCGATCCGGAACAGACGCGCCTGATCCTCGGCAACCTGGTCGCCAATGCCTGCAAATTCACCGCCGGCGACGGCAAGGTGGAGGTCGGGCTCGGCTGCGACGAGGGCGGCCTGGCCCTGAGCGTGTGCGACGAGGGCATCGGCATTCCCGCCGACGAGTTGCCGCGGGTCTTCGACTCCTTCTACCGCGCCGGCAACGCCCGCCTGCACCAGGGCACCGGCCTCGGCCTGACCATCGTCAAGGAAGCGACGGAGCGGCTCGGCGGCAAGATCCACGTCGCCAGCGCGCCGGGGCGCGGCACCACCGTCGTCGTGCACCTGCCTTGGCTGGAGGAAGCCCATGTCTAGAGGCATCCGCGTCGTCCTCGTCGAGGACGACCCCGCCAGCCGCGCCAACACCCAGCTGCTGCTCGAACTCGAAGGCTTCGCCGTGGCCGCCGCCGCCGACGGCCTCGCCGGCCTCGCGCTGATCGAGGGCGAGCGGCCGGACATCGTGGTCTGCGACATCATGATGCCGCGCCTGGACGGCATGGCCCTGCTGGCCGAGGTGCGCGCCACGCCCGCGCTGGCCCGGCTGCCCTTCATCTTCCTCACCGGCCTGGCCGACCGTGCCAGCCTGCGCAACGGCATGAACGGCGGCGCCGACGACTACCTGACCAAACCCTTCGCGCCCGAGGAGCTCTTTGCCGCCATCGAGGCGCGCGTGCGCCGCGCCGCCGCCTTCGCCGCGCCCCCTCCCGCGCCGGCGGAGTGGCGGGCGCAAATCGCCAGCTCGTTGAGTCCGCGCGAACGCGAAATTCTCGAACTGATCGGCCGCGGCATGAGTTCCCGCGACATTGCCCGGCAGCTCGGCATCAGCCTGCGCACCGTGGACAGCCACCGGGCGAAAATCATCGCCAAGCTCGAACTCGACGGCGCCTATGGCCTGGTGCGCCTGGCCACCCGCTACCGCGGAACCTCCGGGCAGGAATAAAATATTGTAGAAATATCTACAAGTATGTAGAGTTATCTACATGCCTGCTCAGATCGATTGGCTCGTACTCGTCGCCACCCTGCCCGCGCGCAACACGGCCGCGCGCATGCGGCTGTGGCGCGCCCTCAAGGCGCTCGGCTGCGCCACGCTGCGCGACGGCGTCTATCTGCTGCCGGCGGGCGCCGAGACCGGCGCCATGCTGCGCGCCCAGGCGGAGGAAGTGCGCGCGGCCGGCGGTGCCGCCGAAGTGCTCTCCGTCGCCGCCGACGGCGCCCAGGACACCGCCTTCCGCGCCCTGTTCGACCGTGGCCAGGACTACGGCCGCCTGCTGGCGGATATCCGCGCGGCCCAGGCCGATCCCGAGCCCCGGCGCGCCCATGCGCTGCGGCGCGAGTTCCGCGCCCTCGCCGCCACCGACTACTTTCCCGGCGCCGCGCGCGAGCAGGTGGCGGCGGCCCTCGCCGAGCTCGACGCCATCGCCAGCGGCGAGCCGCGCGCCGGGACCGGCGCGATCCACCGTCTCGCCAGCGCCGACTTTTCGGGCCGCACCTGGGCGACGCGGGCCAGGCCCTGGGTGGACCGCCTCGCTTCGGCCTGGCTGATCCGCCGCTTCATCGATGCCAAGGCGAAATTCCTCTGGCTCGCATCCCCCGCCACCTGTCCGCCCGAGGCCATCGGCTTCGACTTCGACGGGGCGCGCTTCGGCCATCTCGCCGCCACGCCGACCACGCCCGAGCGCGTGACGTTCGAGACGCTGGCGGCCAGCTTCGGCCTCGACGCCGATCCCGCCCTCGCGCGCATCGGCGCCATCGTCCATTGCCTCGACGTCGGCGGCGCGCCGGTGGCCGAGGCGGCCGGCGTCGAGGCGGTGCTCGCCGGCCTGCGCGCCGAGTCCGACGACGACGCGCGGCTGGCTCGGGCCTGCCGCATTTTCGACAGCCTCCATCAGGGCTTCAACAAGGAAAACGGACATGAATGATCCAGCCGCCGCGCCGCCGGCGCCGCCCTCCCTCGGCGCGGCCTTCAAGTACTGGCTCAAGCTCGGCTTCATCAGCTTCGGCGGCCCCGCCGGACAGATCGCGATGATGCACCAGGAGCTGGTCGAGCGGCGGCGCTGGATCTCCGAGCACCGCTATCTGCACGCGCTCAACTACTGCATGCTGCTGCCCGGCCCGGAGGCGATCCAGCTCGCCATCTACATCAGCTGGCTGATGCACGGCGTCAAGGGCGCGCTGCTGGCCGGCGTGCTGTTCTTCCTGCCGGCCTTCGCGCTGCTATCGCTGCTCGCCGGCATCTACCTCAACTGGGGCGACGTGCCGCAGGTCGCCGGCGTTTTCTACGCGATCAAGCCCGCGGTGGTCGCCGTGGTGCTGTTCGCCGCCTGGCGCATCGGCGCGCGCGCGATCCGGAACGAGACCCTGTTCGCCATCGCCGTGCTGGCCTTCGTCGGCATCTTTTTCCTCAAGATCGATTTCCCGTGGATCGTCCTGGCCGCCGGCATCCTCGGCGCCATCGGCGGCAGGCTGGCGCCCGCCAAGTTCAGGGGCGGCGGCGGCCACGGCGCCAGCCACAAGCAGCACGGCCCGGCGCTGATCGACGACGACACGCCGCCGCCACCGCATGCGCGCTTCTCGTGGACCAAGGTCGCCGTCACGACCCTCGTCTTCGTATTGGTCTGGATCGTGGCGCTGGCCCTGACCGCCGGCTCCGCGACGCTGCGCGACATGGGCGAGTTCTTCACCGCCGCCGCCTTCCTCACCATCGGCGGCGCCTACGCGGTGCTGCCCTACGTCTACCAGGCCGCCGTCGAGCACTACGGCTGGCTCACCGGCCCGCAGATGATGGACGGCCTGGCCCTCGGCGAGACCACGCCGGGGCCGCTGATCATGGTGGTCACCTGGGTCGGCTACATCGGCGGCGTCACCCGCGAGGTGTTCGCCAGCCCGGTCGCCGCGGGTCTCGCCGGCGCGACGGCGGCCACCTTCTTCACCTTCCTGCCGAGCTTCTGGTTCATCCTCGCCGGCGGGCCGCTGGTGGAAGCCACGCGCGGCGAGCTGAAATTCACCGCGCCACTCACCGCCATCACCGCCGCCGTGGTCGGCGTGATCGTGAACCTCGCCGTGTTCTTCGCCTGGCACACCTTCTGGCCCAAGGCCACCGACGCCGCCCCCTTCGCGCCGCCCTTCGAGTGGATTCCCGTCCTGATCGCCATCGCCGCCTTTCTCGCGCTGTGGAAGTACAAGCAGGACATCATGAAAGTGATCGGCGCCTGCGCGCTATTGGGTCTGGCGCTGTCCTTCGTGCGATGATCCTGCCCGCCGGCGCCGCGCCCGAGGCGCGCCTGCTGCTCGCCAGCCGCGCGCTGCGCGCTTTTGCCGACGGCTTCGTCGCCATCCTGCTGCCGGCCTACCTGCTCGCCCTCGGCCTCGGCCAGTGGGAAGTCGGACTGATCAGCAGCGCCACCCTGCTCGGCTCGGCGCTGCTGACCCTCGCCCTCGGCGCCTGGGGCCATCGCTTTCCGCGCCGCCGTCTGCTCGCCGCCGCCGCCCTGCTGATGAGCGCCACCGGCCTCGCCGTCGCCGGCCTGTCGGGCTTCTGGCCGCTGCTGCTCGTCGCCTTCGTCGGTACCATCAACCCGAGCGCCGGCGACGTCAGCATCTTCCTGCCGCTGGAGCATGCCCGCCTCGCCGAGGCCGCCCAGGGCGAGGCGCGCACCGCCCTGTTCGCGCGCTACACCTTCACCGGCGCGCTGCTGGCATCCGTCGGCGCGCTCGCCGCCGGCCTGCCCGACGCCCTGGCCGCCCTCGGCATCGACCGGCTCGCCGCCCTGCGCGCGATGTTCGCGCTCTATGGCCTGATCGGCTGCGCCGTGCTGCTGCTCTACCTGCGCCTGCCGGCGGCGGCGCCCGCGCTGGAGGTCGCGCCGCCGGCGCCGCTCGGGCCCTCGCGCGGCATCGTCGCGCGCCTCGCCGCGCTGTTCGCCCTCGACGCCTTCGCCGGCGGGCTGCTGGTGAATACCTTGCTCGCCCTCTGGCTGTTCGAGCGCTTCGGCCTTTCGCTCGCCGCCGCCGGCGTCTTCTTCTTCTGGGCCGGGCTGCTGACGGCCGCCTCGCAACTCGCCGCCCCCTGGGTGGCGCGGCGCATCGGTCTGCTCAACACCATGGTGTTCACCCACGTTCCGGCCAACATCTTCCTGATTCTGGCCGCCTTCGCCGCCAGCCTGCCGGTCGCGCTCGGCCTGCTGTTCCTGCGCGCCCTGTTGTCGCAGATGGACGTGCCGACGCGCGCGGCCTTCGTCATGGCCGTGGTCACGCCGTCCGAGCGCGCCGCCGCCGCGAGCTTCACCGCCGTGCCGCGCAGCCTCGCCGCCGCCGCCGGACCGACTCTCGGCGGCCTGCTGTTCGCCGGCAGCTGGCTCGCCGCCCCGCTGGTCGCCTGCGGCGCGCTGAAAATCGCCTACGACCTGGCGCTCTGGCGGGCGTTCCGCAAGCTCAGGCCGGAAGCATGAAAAGTCGGCGCTGATGAAGCAACTGCGCTACAAGGCGGTCGAGCAGAAAACGCTCTCCTCGCCGTAGCGGACGGCGGGACGGTGCCAGGGCCTGTTCTCTGAGTGCTAGCGCGCCTCGGCGAGGCGGGCGAGGATCTGGGCCGGATCGGCCGGCTTGAAGAGGATCGGCCAGCGCGAGCGTTCCGCCGCCTCGATGAAGCGGCCCGAGGTGTTGCCGCTGACCACGACGGCATGGATCGGCCCGGCGCGCTCCCGGCGCACGGCATCGAGGAAGTCGAAGCCGTTCATCGCCCCGGCCAGCTGGAAATCCACCAGGAAGAAGTCGGCATCCGGTTTGTCGGCCGCGGCGAGGGCCTGCTCGGCGCTGGCGAAGATCGACACCACGCAGCCGAGCGAGATCAGCCAGTCGCCGAGGGCATTGCCGACCAGCGGATCATCCTCCAGTACCCAGACGTGTCGGCCGCGGAACTGGCGGTCATCGACCACGGCCGCCGCCGGCGCCGCCGTGGCGGCGTCGCCGGACATGTGCAGGGCGGCGAGCGGCAGGCTCACCGTGAACACGCTGCCGCGACCCGGGCGCGAACGGCACTCGACGGCGTAGCCGAGCAGCTGGGCGGTGCGCCGCACGATGGCCAGGCCCAGGCCCAGCCCCTTGGCGCGGTCGCGGTTCGGGTTGTCCACCTGATAGAACTCGTCGAAGATGTGCGGCAGGTGTTCGGCATCGATGCCGCCGCCGCTGTCCCACACCTGGAACAGGCAGCGGTCGCGGCGGCGGCGGAAGGAAACCAGCACGCCGCCCCGGCGCGTGTATTTCAGCGCGTTGCCGACCAGGTTGGCGAGGATGCTGTCGAGCAGGCGCTTGTCGGTATGCAGGGCGAGCGGCCGCTCGGGGAACCAGAGCTTGAAGCGCAGTTGCCGGTCGAGGGCGAGGGGCGAGAAGTTGCCGTCGAGCCAGCTGAATATCTCGTCCAGTCCCACCCGTTCAAGCCTGGGCACGACGGCTCCGGCGTCCAGCCGGGAGACGTCCAGCAGGGTGTCGAGCAGCTCGTTGAGGGAGCGGGAAGCCACCTCGACCGCCTCGACCAGACGCGCGCGCTCGTCCGCGTCGCGCACCTGCTTGAGGGCGTCGAGAAACAGCCGCATCGCCTGGATCGGCTGGCGCAGGTCGTGGCTCGCGGCGGCGAAGAAGCGGGTCTTTTCCCGGTCCTTCTGCGTCAGGCGGGCCAGCGCCTGCTCCAGCGAAGCATTGGTTTGCCGGACCTGCGCCATGGCGGTGCCGGCGGCATCGAGCAGGCTGTTGGCGCTTTGCGCAAGCTGGCCGATCTGGTCCTCGGCATGCGCCGCCTCGACCGTCACCCGCTCCCCGCTGCCCGGTTCGATCGCCGCCAGGTCGCGCGTCAAGCGCGTGATCGGATTCACCATCATGACGCGCAGGAAGGCCGTCATGATCGCGCCCGCCAGCAGCATCTGGGCCAGCAGCAGCAAGGTCTGACGGACCGCGGCGTCCGCCGCCATGCGATCCACGTGGCGGTCGTTCTGCAGGATGACCAGGGCGCCGATCCGCTCCTTGCCGTCGATCGGCGAATACAGGGGATAGCGCGAGGTGCGCCCCCCTCCCCATTTGCCCCCCGCGCGGTGGAAGTCGCCGCGCGCCGACTCGATGCGCACCGCCGCGACGACCGTGTTGGCCAGCAGGCCCTCGACGACCCCGCCGGCGATCAGCGGATCGGCCGCATACACGGCGACTTCCGCCTGGGCCTGGATGGTCGCCACCAGCTGCTGCTGCAGCTTCCGGGCCGCCTCGTGCTGATGCTGGTAGGCGCTGCCGTAGGTGAACAGCCCCGCGACCAGCGCGAACGCCAGCAGGCCGAGGCCGACGGCCAGGACCAGGCGAAACTCCAGCCGGCTGCGAAACGCCAGGCTCATTGACGCACACCCCGCGCATGGAGTACGAAAGTCATAGGCACGGATCAGACTTTTTATATAACATCGGCGCATCCTAAGGCTTTTTGTCCGATTCTTCCACGCCGAACGCCGATTCCGATGCCCATCCCGCGCTCTTGCCCGCTCGCCGCGATGGCCTGCCTCTGGCTTCTGCTGGCCAGCCCGCCGGGGCGGACCGAGGATGCCGGCGGCGCCTACGCGCCCTTTAGCTTCGCCGGCTACGGCACCTTGAGCCGCGGCTGGGACGACCGCGACGATCTGGCCGCCATCCGCGACTTCACCCAGCGGCCCGCCGACGGTGCCGCCACCGGACCGAGCTGGCGCATGGATTCGCGCCTCGGCATGCAGCTCGCCTACCGCTTCTCCGCCGAGGCGACGGGCGTGGTCCAGGCCCTGTTCCGCGACCAGATCGTGCAGGACTTCGATAGCGCCATCGAACTCGCCTACCTCGCGTACCAGCCTCGCGCCGACTATCAGCTGCGGCTCGGCCGGGTCGGCTACGACGCCTTCCTCATGAGCGACCACCGCAACCTGGGCTTCGCCTATCCCTGGGTGCGGCCGCCGCGCGAGGTCTATAGCTGGCTGCCCCTGTTCCATCTCGACGGCGCCGACCTGACCTACACCGCCCAGCGGGAGGACGTCCACTGGCGCGTCCGCGCGCAGCTGGGCCGCAGCAGCTACTACATCCCGATGGGGAACCAGGACTTCCATTTCGGCATCGAGCCGGCGCTTAGCCTCACGCTGCAGCGCGAAGCCGGCCCGTGGCGCCTCAAGGCCGGCCTGTCACGCCTGCGCAGCGTCAAGGAAGCCGCCCCCCTGGCCCGCCTGCACGCGGGGCTGGAAAGCCTCGCCGCCGCGGCGCTGCCGGGCGTCAGCGCCGATGCCGCGCGACTGCGCCGCGAGACCTCCTTCAAGGACAGCGATATCGACTACTTCACGCTGGGCGCGGCCTACGACGACGGCACCTGGCTCGCCCAGGCGGAGTTCCTCCGTTCGCGGACGACCACCGCCATCGAGACGTCCAACCTGTCCGGCTACGCGGCCCTCGGCCGGCGCGCCGGCCGCTTCACGGCCTACGCGATCCTCGCCGCCAGCCGGCCGGACCGGGCGGTCCTCAAGCCCGCCGGCGACTGGGCGGTGATCGGGCAGGCCGGTTTCCGCGACGTGGCCTACCACACCGCGAACAGCACGCGCCAGGACCAGGAAACCCTCTCCCTTGGCGTGCGCTGGGACATGGACCAGCGCGCCGCCCTCAAGCTGCAGCTCGATCATGCGCGCATTCATCCGGATGGCTACGTCCTCTGGTTCCGCGAACTGGCGACCAATCCGCGCGCCAGCAGCGTGAACCTGCTGACCCTGAGCCTCGACTTCATCTTCTGACGATGCGCGCGCGCCTGTCGCTCCTCCCGCTGCTCCTCGCGCTCTGCCTGCCGGCCCGGGCCGACATCGCCGTCGTCGTCCATCCGGGCAGCCCGCTGCGGCAACTCAGCGCGCAGGAGGTGTCCGACCTCTACCTCGGGCGCATCCGCGCCATCGGCAGCCAGCGCCTGCAGATTCTCGACCATCCGCGCGACAGCGGCCTGCGCGGCCGTTTCTTCAGCCTGCTCAACGGCATGGATCTGGGCCGCGTGAACGCCTACTGGGCGCGCCTGCAATTCAGCGGCGACACCCAGCCGCCGGTGCCGGTGCCCGACAGCCGGGCCGTCATCGAACTGGTGCGCCGCGACCCTCTCGCCATCGGTTACGTCGAGGCCGGCGCCGTCACCGGCGCGGTACGGCCGGTGCTGATCCTCAAGGAATGAGCGGCCCCGGCCTCCCGGGCGTCGCCGACCGCGAAAAGTCGGCGCCGGCGGGACGGTGTCATGGGCCGGGCCGGTCGCCGGCGCGCCAGACGCCGACGGCGAGGCAGAGCCAGCCGAGGATGAACGCCGCGCCGCCGAGTGGCGTGACGGCGTGCAGGACATGGAAGCCGGCGAGGGTGCGCAGGTAGAGGTTGCCGCTGAAGAGCGCGATGCCGGCGAGGAGCAACCAGCCGGAGGCGATCAGCCAGCGGCTTTGCGGCAGGCGCGCCGCGGCGAGGCCGACGCCGACAAGGCCGAGGGCGTGCAACTGGTGGTAGAGCAGCGCGGCCTGGAACCAGCCGGCGGGGTCGCTTGCCGCGAGATGGGACTTGAGGGCGTGCATGCCCGCCGCGCCGAGGGCGACGGCAACGGCCATGCCAAGGGCACCGAGGATGAGGAAGAGGCGGGCGTGGATGGTCAGGCGGGGCATGGGCAAGGTTCACGAGGAGCGGGAGCGCATGGTAAGCCATCGCGCCGGCGCGGCACGTTCAATCCGCTGCAGCCGGAATGACCAAGTGCCGCAGCCCTTGCGCGGCCAGCCAGTCCGCGCCTTCCCCGCCCTTGAGCATCGCGGTGGTGGCGAGCGTGCCGGCGACCAGGCAGCTCGGCGCCAGCACCGAGACCGAGGCGAGTTCGCCGGCCGGCCAGCCGGTGAAGGGGTTGAGCACGTGGCAATAGCGCTTGCCGTCGACGATCAGGCAGCGCTCGTAGTCGCCGCTGGTCGCCAGAGCGCCCTCGACGAGCGGCAGCACCGCCGCGAGCTCGCCGGGACGGCGCGGATGCTGGATGCCGATGCGCCAGGGCTCGTGGCCGGCGGTGCCGGTGGCGACGATGTCGCCGCCGAGGTTGATCAGGCCCGCGATGCCGCGCGCGCGCCAGAGCGTGGCGATGCGGTCGGCGGCGTATTCCTTGCCGAGACCGCCGAAGTCGATCTCCATGCCGGCGTGCGGCAGGCGGAACAGCGGCTTTTCCCAGTGCGCCTGGCTCCAGCCGATCAGCGGCAGGCAGGCGGCGATGGCCTGCGGCGCCGGGGCCTTACCATCGGCGAAGCGCCAGGCCCGGCGCAACACGCCGGAGGTGATGTCGAACAGTCCGCCGGAAACCTGCCAGGCCTGGGCCGCGTAGTCGAGCAGCAGCGCGGTTTCCTCATCCACCGCGACGGCCGCGACGCCGGCGGCGGCGTTGATGCGGCTGACGATGCTGTCGGGGCGATAGCGCGACCAGAGCGCCTCGATGCGCGCAAGCTCGGCCGTCGCCGCGGCACAGGCGGCAGCCGCCGCCTGCGCGCTGTCGGCATGGAGCTGGAACTCGTTGCGGCACGACATGGCAACGACCGCGTGGCGGTACAACTTCATGAGGGTTAGAACTGCATCTGCCAGCCGAGCATGAGGAAGCGCGCATTGTAGTCGGGCAGTCCCGCGCTGCCGTCGCCGCCGAGGCGCCATGAGGCTCTCTGGCGATAGACCCCCAGGCCGAAATCGAGGCTCTGGTCGTTGGCGAACTGCCGGCGCAGCTTGAGGCCGAAGGACCAGGCACCGAAGGCGCCGAGGCGCGCGTCGGACGAACCCACCGCCTGCG
>JANJVS010000027.1 GCA_024709955.1 Rhodocyclaceae bacterium | reverse complement strand
TCAGAGGGTCGTGATGACGCTCGCCTCGTCGAAGCGCGATTTCGGCAGCTTGGCGTTGAAGTCCTCCGCGCCGCGGTAGCCGAGGGCCGCCAGCACCACGGCCGTGTAGCCCCGCTCGCGCAGGCCCAGCTCCGCGTCGAGCTTCGCCGCGTCGAAGCCCTCGATCGGGCAGGCGTCGATACCCAGCAGCGCGGCGCCCTGCAGCAGCGTGCCGAGGGCGATGTAGACCTGCTTCTGCATCCAGGCCGCGTCGTCCTTGAGTTCGTTGCGGTGCAGGTTCACGTAGAAGTTGCGCGAGTTGTTCTGGTTGGTCTTCGCCTCCGGCGACGGGAAGCGGCCGTCCTTGTCCTCCTGGGCGAGGATCGCCGCCACGTGGGCGTCGTCGAAGCCGGTCTTCGCGCAGAACACCACCACCTGGGAGGCGTTGAGGATCTTCGGCGTGTTGTAGGCGTAGCCTTCCTTGGTGGCCGCCGCGACGCACGCCTTGCCGGCCTCGCTCTCGGCGATGAAGTAATGCCAGGGCTGGGAATTCACCGAGGACGGCGCGCAGCGCAGCACCGTGCGCAGCGCGGCCATGTCCGCCGGCGCGATCTTCCTGGCCGGATCGAAGGCCTTGCAGGTGTGGCGGGTGGTGGCGATGCGGGCGAGGTCGGTGGCTTGCATGGGGGTTCCTTAAATCGTTGTCGTGGGTGGGTTGGAAAAGTCGGCGCTGGCGGGACGGTGCGATCCCGCCACCAGCCGTCGTGGAACGGGATCAGCCATGCACCGGCTGCGCCACCAGCTTTACCCCCAGCGCGGCGCAGACGCGATTGACGGTGTCGAAGCGCGGCTGGGCATCGGGGCGCAGCGCCTTGTAGAGCGCCTCGCGCGTGATGCCGGCAGCCTTGGCGATCTCGGTCATGCCACGCGCGCGGGCGATGTCGCCGAGCGCCGCCGCCAGCAAGGCGGGGTCGTTCTCTTCGAGGATGACCGTCAGGTAGGCGGCGATATCTTCCTCATCCTTCAGATGTTCGGCGGGGTCGAAATCGGGCAGATCGGCGATGCGGATTTTCTTGGTCATGGTTCCATCCGAAGACAAGGCCACACGGTAATCGAACGATTACGGCAGGTCAAATCGTGAAGCCTGATGCCTGAAAACTCGGCGCTGATAAAACCGCTGCGTTATAAGGCGGTCGAGCAAAAGTCGCTCTGATGAGGCCCCTGCGCAGCAGGGCGGTCAAGCAAACTACGCTTTCCTCGCCGTAGCGGATGGCGGGGCGGTGCTGATCATGCACCACCGGATGGGGCTTCAAGGTTTGAATCTGGGCCAAGGCAACTCTTTCGGAGAGCGGGTCCAGCAACGCTGGCTCAGGCACCATATTCCCCCCATGGCAGACTCACTGACTCCGCCATTCAGCGCAAACTCCTCAAAGGGAAGCTTATTATCCCCGAGCAAGCTTCTGCGCACCAATATCGGATCACCGTCCTCGTTCGGCCATTCGACAATCTGGTTGCTCAGGAAATCGGCGCTGATACTGGACTCCGGCTGCCGCAGGTAGTTGCTCGTGGCGAACTCGAAACTCACGAGCATCCATCTTCTCGCATGCCTCTGGAAGAGATATGTCGCATCCTCGTAGGTGGCATATAACTCCCTGTGCGTAATGATCCGGAATGATCTGTCCTGGATGCGAGCGCGAATCTTCTGATCCCGGAAGAGGAAGAACGGCGAGGATTCCGTTATCCAGTGATAACTGCCATTCTTGCGCCCTTTCAATAGGACGATGCGATACATCTCCCTGCTGGCCTCGGAATAGCGGACAAGCGCGACGATATCCGGAACGCCGTCACTATCGAAATCGGCCCGGTGGAAGTCGAGATTCTCATCCAAGCCAGGTAATCGCTGCACAAGAACCTGCCATGCGGCTTGCGGCAATACGCCATCGTCTCTCACCTCGGCAGCCAGTGAGCGGGAATGAGCCGTGACGCCCAGCAGCAGGGGAAATACCACAATACTCAGCATCAGCTTCATCGTGGCTGCACCTCGAATGCAATGGACGTATTTTATGTCATCCGCAAAATCGTGACGCCGGATGCTTGCTGTCTACGACGAAAGCTGAAAACTCGGCGCTGGCGACACGGTGAGTTCTACCCATCGGGGGGCTTTGCCCAGCCCCGCGCATGTGCTCAAATTCGCCCTTCGCCCGCATTTTCAAGCATTCCCGCCCATGCAGATCACCGTCGCCGCCCTCATCGTCCGTTTCATGGAGCGCCTCGGCATCCGCACGATCTACGGCATGCCGGGCTCGCACATCCTGCCGGTCTATGACCGGCTCTACGAGTCGTCGATCAGGACGGTGCTGGCCAAGCACGAGCAGGGCGCGGCCTTCATGGCCTGCGGCGAGGCGCGCGCGACGCGCGGCATCGCGGCCTGCATCACCACGGCCGGGCCGGGCGCGACCAACCTGGTCACCGGCATCGCCAACGCCTACGCCGACAAGCTGCCGGTGCTGATCGTCACCGGCGAGACTTCGACCTTCATCTTCGGCAAGGGCGGCCTGCAGGAAAGTTCGGGCGAGGGCGGCAGCATCGACCAGTCCGACCTGTTCCGCGGCATCACGCGCTATCACAAGATCGTCGAGCGCACCGACTACCTGCAGCAGGTGCTGCGCCAGGCGGCGCGCATCCTGCTCTCGCCCAACGCCGGGCCGGTGCTGCTGAGTTTCCCCTACAACATCCAGAAGGAACTGGTGGAGGAAAGCCTGCTCGACGACATCCGCTTCGTGCGCGAGCAGCCGCCGCTGTGCAACCGCTTCGGCGCCACCGAGGAGATGGCGCAGATGCTGCG
>JANJVS010000022.1 GCA_024709955.1 Rhodocyclaceae bacterium | reverse complement strand
GTGTCGGCGTAGGGCAGGCGGCAGATGTCCATGGCCAGCGGGGTGGCGACCATGAGCAGGTTCATGACGCCGTAGCCGGTGGCGGCGGCGAGCACGGCGAGCAGGAAGGCCGGCTGGCGCGCGATCTCGGCGAGCGGGCGGCCGGCGTGGGCGAGGGCGTCGCCCGCCGGGGCGGGGATGTCGATGCGGCGCACGGCCAGCAGGGCTAGCAGGGCGACCATGGCGAGGGACAGGTAGGTGCCGAGGAAGGGTGTGGCGAGCAGGTCGCGGGTGAAGGTGCTCGACCAGGGGCCGAGGATGCCGCCGAGGATGCCGCCGGCGAGGGTGAGCGAGATCGCGCGGCTCTTGCGGTCCGGCGGCACGGCGTCGGCGGCGGCGAAGCGGTATTGCTGGCCGATGGCGGTGTAGCTGCCGCAGACCAGGGTGCCGAGGCAGAGCAGCCAGAAACTGTGGAGCTGCAGGGCGACGGCGCAGAGCAGGGCGCCGCCGAGGCCGAGCAGCGCGCCGAGCGTGAAGCCGGCGCGGCGGCCGCGGCGCTTCATGAACAGGGCGGCCGGCAGGGTGGTCAGGGCGCCGCCGATGACGTAGGCGGTGAGCGGCAGGGTGGCGTAGCCCGGGTCGGTCGCCAGCGCGCGGCCGGCGAGGCCGGTGACGGCGATCAGGCTGACGCCGTGGATCAGCAGCAGGCCCTGGCAGAGGGCGAGGAGGAGGATCTTGTGCATGTTCGGGATGTCAGGCGGGAGCAATGAATCATGCATGAGATCCGTGGACGGTTCCGGAACCGGGCATGAAAAAAGCCAGCCCGTAGGCTGGCTTTTCTTGCCGAGGCAGGAGAGATTACTTCTTCTCTTCGGCGGGGGCAGCGGCCGGGGCGGCGGCGGGAGCAGCGCCTTCGGCGGGCTTGGCGGCGTCGGCCGGAGCGGCGCCTTCGGCAGGCTTGGCGGCGTCGGCCGGGGCAGCGCCTTCGGCGGGCTTGGCGGCATCGGCCGGAGCGGGCGCGGGAGCCGGGGCCGGAGCGGCGGCGGGGGCCGGAGCCGGGGCGGGAGCCGGAGCGGGTTCCTGCTTGCCGCAGGCGGCCAGGGTCAGGGCGGTCAGTGCAACGACGAGGAGAGAGGTCTTCATGGAGGTTTTCCTTTTTCGATTTACGGTGATACGGAACAAAATTCCATATTCGGCTTGGGTCCAAGCAGGGTGGATTATAGTAAGTTTCGTCCACCAGCCCGATGCTTTCGCCGGCCGACCGGGGAATATTGCCAAGGAATTTTCTCGGATATTGTAACGATTTGTAAATTAACGGAAATCATTGCATGGCCGCCAACCCGGACACTTCCTCGCAGTCGACGCATTTCTTCCTCGGTCGCCAGCCGATCCTCGATCGGGCGGGGGACGTGGTCGCCTACGAATTGCTGTTTCGCTCCAGCGCGGAAAACGCGGCGAAGATCGCGGACGAGCGCCATGCGACGGTCCAGGTCATCGCCCGCGCCTTCAGCGAACTCGGCATCGCATCGGTGATCGGCGACCGCCTCGGCTTCATCAATCTCGATACCGGCATGCTGACCTGCGAGGTCGTCGATGTCCTGCCGCCGGGGCAACTGGTGCTGGAACTGCTGGAAACCACCACCTTCACCGCCGAAATCATCAACTGCTGCAAGCTGCTGAGCGAGAAAGGCTTCAAGCTGGCGCTCGACGACATCACCGCCCTTGAGCCCAGCCATGCGGATGTCCTGCCCTACGTGAGCTATGTGAAGGTGGATGTGCTCGACATGCCGGACACCTCCCTGGCGAAGCTGGCCGAGCAGTTGCGGCCCTTGCAGGTGACCCTGCTGGCGGAAAAGGTCGAGACCCGCCGCCAGGCCGAGTATTGCGCCAGCCTCGGCTTCGAGCTGTTCCAGGGCTATTACTTCGCCCACCCCGAGGTGCTCAGCGGCAAGACCATCGATCCTTCGCACCAGCAGATGCTGCGCCTGACCCACCTGCTGGGGGCCGACGCCTCCGACAACGAGATCGAGGCGGTCTTCAAGCAGGACCCCAAGCTCGCCTACAACCTGCTGCGGCTGGTCAATTCGGTCGCCATGGGCATGCGCACGCGCATCAACTCGGTGCATCACGCCATGCTGCTGCTCGGCCGCCGCCAGCTGCAGCGCTGGATCGCCCTGTTGCTGTTCGCCCATCGCGACGGCCCGAACTTCCCCAATCCGCTGGCCCTGATGGCGGCCTGCCGCGGCCGCTTCATGGAGCATCTGGCGCGCTACGCCGGCGATACGGCCGGGCAGATCGACCAGGCTTACATGACCGGCATGATGTCGCTGCTGGAGGCGGTGCTGGAGATTCCGATGCCGCGCATCATCGAGGAACTGAGCCTGGGCAACGACATCCGCGACGCGCTGCTGGAGCGCAAGGGCCGGCTCGGCGAATACCTGACGCTCGTGGAATGCGTCGAATGCCTCGATACCGCCTGCCTCACCGGCAAGCTGGCGTCCCTGTCGCTCACCCTCGACCAGCTCACGGCGGCCGAGATCGAGGCCATGACCTGGGCCAACTCCATCGGCAAGGAGGCGGCTTAGCCCGGGTCTTTCCCGCGCCAGGTCCGCCGCAGGAGGCGGATCGCGACCACGTCGCCTAGGGCGGTGGCCACGAGGGCGAGGCCGACGTAGAAGGAGACCTCCCGTGGCAGGGGACTGGGCTGGCCGCTCAGCAGCCAGACGCCGGCCAGCAGGAAGGCGAAGGCGCTGGCCTGGACGATGCGCAGGATCAGACGTTGATTGGCGGCCAGGGCGGCCGCGGACGGCGGCATGGGCTCGGCCGACGGAGCGTCTTGCGCGGACTGACGGCCGATGTGGCGGAAGTCTTTTGTCATGGCGTGCTTCCTTGCTTGACCCAGTCCAGCGTCCAGCGCAGCGCGGCTTCCAGGTGGCTCGCCGCCGCCGGCGAAAGGTCTTCCCCCAGCTCGAAGCGCTCGCCGCGGATCGCCAGCAGGTCGCAGGGCGGCGGGGCGGCGTCGTGCAGGTCCACGTAGACCTGCATCACGGATTCCGGCGTGATGGCGTGGGTGCTGAAGCTGGCGTCGCGCGCCGGCGAAAGTCGGCGCTGGCGGTACGGTGCCTCGGCTTCGAGGCTCGCATCGACGAACAGGATGCGCTCGCGCTCCAGCAGGTCGAGGGCGTGCTCGACCTGGAGCTGGAAGTCGGTGAGGCATTCGACGCCGGGCAGCGCGAGGGCCTCGATGCGCTCGACGAGCAGCGGTCCGAGCGCGTCGTCGCCGCGCGAGGGGTTGCCCCAGCCGAAGATCAGGATCGGCGCGGTCAAGGCGCTAGCCGCCGGGGCGGCGGAACTCGATGCGTCTGAGCGTCGCCGATCCGGACTTGAGGTGGAGAAAGTGTTCGACGGCTTTCGCGACATCCAGCTCGATGGTCTTGGCGCCGTCGCGGCAAAGGCGTTCCTCGGCCACGACATCCATGCGGTCGTCGTCGATGCGGGCATGGCCATCGGCTTCGCCGTCGAATTCCAGGCGGATCAGGTGGCGCCCCGCCGCCAGCTTGCCCAGCGGGATGAAATAGGCCCCGGCGAAGGCGTTGCGCCAGGGCGCGAGTTCCTCGGCCAGCCAGGTTCCGGCGGCTGGCCGGATCGGCACGGCCGGATAGTGGCTGCAGGTTTCCTTGACGTGGCGCAGCATCGCGAACAGGGCGGCGATGTGGGTTTCGTGCGCCGGCGCGCCGAGGTGGCGCTCGATGTGGCCGCGCGCGGCCGCCGCGCCGGAATCGAAGCTCAGGCGCCCGCTGCACTCGCCCTCGTGGCAGTTGCTGCACACGGTGTTGAACTCGACGATGGCGGCGATCGCGGCGGGGTCCGGCCCTTGCGCGCGGACCGGCAACGCGGGCAGCGCCGTGGCCAGCAGCAGCGCCAGGCCGCGGCGGCGCATCATGCTCCTCATGCGGGCGGAGAGTCGCGCAGGCAGACGCCGTGCATGTCGCGCAGCACCCGGTCGAGCGTGGTGCCGTCGGCGGCGACCAGTTCCACGTCGAGCGGCATCTGCCCGAGCGCGTGGGTGGCGCAGGAGAGGCAGGGGTCGAAGCAGCGGATCGCCACCTCGATGTGGTTGAGCAGGCCCTCGGTGAGTTCCTTGCCGTCGAGATACTGCTTCGCCACGACGCGGATCGCCTCGTTCATCGCCTGGTTGTTGTGGGTGGTCGAGACGATCAGGTTGGCGCGGATCACCTGGTCGTTCTCGTCCACGCGGTAGTGGTGGATCAGCGTGCCGCGCGGCGCCTCGATGACGCCGACGCCGCGTTCCTGGCGCTGGCCCGTGGCCATCAGTTCGCGGCCAGAGATGTCGTCGTCGTGCAGCAGGTCCTTGATCGACTCGGCGGCGTGCAGCATCTCGATCATGCGCGCCCAGTGGTAGCCGAGGGTGGCGCCCGTCGCGCTGCCGTTGTCGAAGGCGAGGAATTCCTGGCGTTCCTTGTCGGCGAGCGGCGTCGGGATGAAGTCGCTCTGGGTGACGCGCGTCAGCGGGCCGACGCGGTACCAGCCTTCGTCCGAGTTCTTCAGTGCGTTGAAGAACGGGAACTTCATGTAGCTCCAGGACTTGACGTCCTCGGTGATGACGTCCCAGTAGCGGCCGTAGTCGAAGTGGTCGAACAGCGTGCTGCCATCGGCGCGGCGCGCGCGCAGGCCGCCGTGGTAGAGGTCCATCGCGCCGTCGGCGCGCACCAGGCCCATGCCGTGGGCGGCGAAGCGGCCGAAGGCGTTGTACTGCTCAAGGTTCTGCTCGAACAGGCCCTTGATCATCTGCACCGCGTCGCGGCTCCAGGCCACCATCTGGTAGATGTCCTTGAGCAGCGCGGCGCGTTCCTCGGCGTACAGCGACTTGTTGACGCCGCCGGGGATCGAGCCGGTGCCATGCACGCGCTTGCCGGCGGTCATGCGGATCACTTCCTGGCCGTACTTGCGCAGCAGCACGCCCATCTTGGCGATTTCCGGCTGGGCGGCGGCGACACCGACGATGTTGCGCGTGGCGACGTCGGAACCGAAGCCGAACAGCAGGTCGGGCGAGGACAGATGGAAGAAGTGCAGCGCGTGCGACTGCAGGATCTGGCCGTAGTGCATCAGGCGGCGGATCTTCTCGGCGGTCGGCGTCAGCGTCGCGCCGACGATCTGATCCATCGCCTTCGAGGCGGCAAGGTGGTGCGAGACCGGGCAGATGCCGCACAGGCGCTGCACCATCACCGGGACTTCCCAGTAGGGCCGGCCCTCGATGAATTTCTCGAAGCCGCGGAACTCGACGATATGCAGGCGCACCTGCTGGACCTTGTTGGCGTCGTCGAGCAGGATGGTGACCTTGCCGTGGCCCTCGACGCGCGAGACCGGCTCGATGGCGACGCGCTTGAGTTTCTCGGGATGGGGGGCGGTTTCCAGTTCGAAAGGCATGGCTTACCTCGATCTCAATCGTAATGAAGCAGGCCGTGGCCGAGATGCGGCGTGCGTCCGGCGAGCAGGTCGGTGAGGAATTTCCAGATGGCGTCGGCGGGGGGCGGACAGCCCGGCAGGAAGTAGTCCACCTTCACCACCTCGTGGATCGGGTGCACCTTGTTGAGCGGCAGCGGCAGCTCGGGATCGTTGGGGATATGCACGCCGCGCGCGAGGCCGCCCTCGGTCTCGTAGACGGCTTCGAGGATGTCGCGCAGGTCGAGGTGGTTGCGCTGCGCCGGCAGGCCGCCGTTGACCGCGCAGGCGCCCATGGCGACGAGGATCTTGCAGTTCTTGCGGAACTCGCGCAGCACATGAACGTTCTCCGCGTTGCAGACGCCGCCCTCGATGATGCCGAGATCGCAGGGGCCGCAGTGCTTGATGTCGGTGATCGGCGAGCGGTCGAACTCGACGAGTTCGAGCAGGTCGAGCAGCCGCTCATCGATGTCGAGGAAGGACATGTGGCAGCCGAAGCAGCCGGCCAGCGAGGTCGTGGCGACCCGCAGTTTCGTCTTCTCGCTCATTTCGCCGCCTCCAGCGCCGACCCCGGCGCCTTGTCGTAGGTGCGCTCGCCGTAGGGCACGGCGAAGCCGACACGCTTCCTGAGGATCACGCCGACCGGGCAGATGCTCGCGGCCCGGTCGCCGACGGCGAAGTCGGTGTCGCCGAGCTTGCCCGATTCGCTGTTGATGATGATCTTGCGGCCGCGCATGCCGCGCCCGCCCATGACGAAGACGAACTTCTTGTCGGCCAGTTCCGAGGCCTGCACGCACAGGGAGCAGAGGATGCAGCGGTTGAAGTCGAGCATCACGTCGGGGTGCGAGGCGTCCACCGGCCGGTCCGGGTAGAAGTGGTCGAAGTGGGGCGTCATCATGCCCAGGTCGTAGGCGGTGGCCTGCAGCAGGCAGTTGCCGCTCTTCTCGCAGGAGGGGCAGAAGTGGTTGCCCTCGACGAACAGCAGCTGCAGCAGGGTGCGGCGCTTGTCGTCGAGTTCCTGCGTGCGGTTTTCCACGTTCTGGCCGGTGGCGGCCTCCATGGTGCAGGAGGAACCGAAGCGGCCGTTCACCTTGACCGTGCACAGCTTGCAGGAACCGTGCGGCTTGAACTCGGGGTGCCAGCACAGGTGGGGGATGTACTTGCCGGCCGCCTGGGCGGCCTGCATGATGGTCTGACCGGGGACGAAGGGGATTTCCTCGCCGTCGAGGAGGAAGGTGTTTTGATCGCTCATGGCTGTCATTCCGCGTTTTCGAGGTGGGCGCCGGCGTCGTCGCGGCCGGTCATCTGGCGGGCCTGGGAAAGGGCCGCGTCGAGGTCGAAGGCCGGTTCGTATTCGAGCGACTTGAGGCGCCGCTCGTAGGCCGGCCGGAACTTGTTGAGCGTGTCGAACAGCGGATTGCAGGCGCTGTTGCCGAGGCCGCAGTGGCTGGCCCCCTGCATCAGGCGGTGCATCTTGAACATCTCGTCGATGTCGTACTGGGAACCGTGGCCGGTGGCCAGCTTGTCCATCAGCCGCGCCACCACCTGGGTGCCGACGCGGCAGGGAGTACAGAAGCCGCAGGACTCGTGGGCGAAGAAGTGGGCGAAGTTGCGCGCCACCTCGAACATGTCGCGCGTGCAGTCGAACACCATGAAGGCGCCGGCGGTCGGGATGTCCTCGAAGCAGATGCGGCGGTCGAGTTCGTCGGCCGACAGCGTCACGCCCGAGGGGCCGGAGACCTGCACGCCCTGCACGCAGCCCGTGGCGCCGGCATCGTCGAGTACCTGCCGTACCGTGACGCCGAAGGGGTACTCGTAGATGCCGGGCCGCTCGACGTCGCCGGAGACCGACAGCAGCTTGGTGCCGGCCGACTTCGCCGTGCCGAGCCTGGCGTACCAGGCGCCACCGTGGCGGGCGACGAGGCAGGCGGCGGCCAGGGTCTCGACGTTGTTCACCGTCGTCGGCTGGTTCAGGTAGCCGTGGGTGACCGGGAAGGGCGGGCGGATGCGCGGCCTTCCCGGCTTGCCTTCGAGGGATTCGATCAGGGCCGATTCCTCGCCGCAGACGTAGGCGCCGGCGCCGAAATGGATCTCGATGTCGAAGTCGAAGTCCTTGTCGAGGATGCGTTTGCCGAGCAGCCGGTCGTCGCGGCGGCGCGCCAGCACGGCTTCGAGCGCGTCCTTCATGTAGCGGTATTCGCCGCGCAGGTACATCAGGCCCTTTTGCGCGCCGATGGCGTAGCCGGCGAGGGTCATGCCCTCGAACACCAGATCGGCGTGGGAGGTGAGCAAGACCCGATCCTTGAAGGTGCCGGGTTCGCCCTCGTCGGCGTTGCAGACGACGTAGTGCGCCGGCTGATCGCCGTTGCCGGGGGCGTTGCGGCAGAACTCCCACTTCATGCCGGTGGAGAAGCCGGCGCCGCCGCGTCCGCGCAGGCCGGAGGCCTTGATCTCGTCGATCAGCCCGGCCGGGCCGCGTTCCATCGCCGCCGCCAGGGCCTCGCCCGGCACCAGGCCGTGGTCGAGCAGGGCGTCCTTGCGGCGGATGTTGTCCTCCACCCGGAACCATTCGGCCGGCCACTGCTCGACCGGCACCTGGTTGCGGATGAGTTCGGCCATCTGCTCGACGCGCGCCATGTCCATGCGCGTGACGGCGCGGTAATTCACCAGCAGCGCGGGGCCCTGGTCGCACATGCCGGTGCAGGAGGTGGTGTTGACGCTGACCAGGCCGTCCTCCGACAGGCGTCCCGGCTCCAGCCAGAGCTTGGCGCACATCGCCTGCATCAGGTCGCGGTTGCCGAGCATGCGGTCGGTGATGTTGTCGGACCACAGTACGCAATATTTGCCGCGCGGCCGGGTGTGGAAGAAGCTGTAGAAGGCGGCGGTGCCCTCGACCTTCGCGCGCGGCCAGTTGACTCCCCTGGCGATCGCGGTGATGGTTTCGGGGGCGAGCCAGCCCAGGGCTTCCTGCGTTTCGCGCAGAATCTGCATCAGCCGGGAGCCGTCGTTGCCGTGGCGGGCCAGCACGGCCAGGATTGCGTCGTCTTCTTTCATGATCACCTCATGTTGCATTGCGACATCGCGACCTAGGTTACATGGAACGTGTTACGTTTTCTTGCGCTGGATCAAATCGAGCTTATCGGTGGCATACCAAATGCGGATTCTCTCTTGGAATATTCAGTGGGGGCGCGGACTCGACGGCAAGGTCGATCTGGCGCGCACGGCCGAAGTCGCGCGTAATTCGGACGCCGACATCTTCTGCCTGCAGGAGGTCGCGGTCAATCACCCAAATCTGTTAGGCGGCGCGCCCATGGACCAGGCCGCGTGGCTCTCCGGCCTGTTCCTGGGATACGAGTCCGTCCATGGCGTCGGCAGCGATCTTCCCGACGGCCTCGGCGGGCGGCGCCAGTTCGGCAACCTGATCCTCTCGCGCCGGCCGATCCTGCAGGTGTTCCGCCATCTGCTGCCCTGGCCCGCCGACCCGGCGGTGCCGAGCATGCAGCGCGCGGCGCTGGAGGCGGTAATCGAGGCGCCCGAGTTTCCCGGCGGCGCGCTGCGGGTGATCGCGACGCACCTGGAGTATTACTCGGCCGTGCAGCGCGCCGCCCAGGTGGAGGCGCTGCGCGGCATCTGCGACGCCGGCTGGCGCCAGGCGGTGGCGCCGCCCTCGAATGCCGAGACCGATCCGCCCTTCGCCGTGCTGCCGCGCGGCGCGGGCTGCGTGCTCTGCGGCGACTTCAACAGCCCCGCCGGCGCCCCCGAGCATGCGCCGCTGGGCCGGCCCGGCGACGCGCCGGCGCTCCTCGATGCCTGGCCGCTGGCCCACGGCACCGTGCCGCGAGCGCCGACTTTTGGCGTCCATGATCGCCGTTATATTGCCGAGCCGGCCTGCTACGACTTCTTCTGGCTTAGCGAGAACATCGCCGACCGGGTAGTCGATGTGCGCGTCGATGCGGCGACGGAGGCTTCCGACCATCAGCCGGTGCTGCTGACCATGACGTGAGGGAGCGACCATGGACGACTTCGCGCAAGCAGTGCATGCCATCGGCGCGCGCCTTCACGCCGGCGCGGCCGGTCGCCGGCCGCGCCTCTATCGCGGCCTGACCGGCGCGCTGCTGGCGCGCGTCATGGCGGATGCGGCGCTGCGCGACGGCCTGTTCCGTCTCGTCGACACCCTGCCGCGCCTGCGCGACGGCGCCGCCATCGCCGCCCACCTGCGCGCCCTGCTTGCCGGCCATGCGCCCGCCGACTGGACCGGCCGCCTGCTCGCGCTCGCCGCGCGCCCGCGCCTCGCCTGGACGGCGCGCCTGTTCGCGCGCCGCCTCGCGCGCCATTTCATGGCCGCAGAGAGCGCCGCCGGCCTCGCGCGCGTCGCGCGCGAACTCGCCCGCGTGCCGGCGCGCCCGAGCGTCGACGCGGTCGGCGAGGCGGTGCTCTCGGCAGCCGAGGCCGACGCCTACCTCGCGCGCAACCTCGCCCTGCTCGATTGGCTGGCCCCCCATGGCCCGCCCCACCTCTCGCTCAAGCTCACGGCGCTCGCCGCGCGCTGCGACCCGCTCGACGCCGCCGGCACGCGGGAACGCATCTGGCGCCGCCTCGCGCCGCTCATCGACGCCGCCAACCGCCACGGCGCGACGCTGACGGTGGACATGGAGCAGCACGAACTCAAGCCGCTGATCCTCGACCTATTCCTCGCCGCCTGCGCGGATTTTCCCGGCGCCTGGCGTCCCGCCATCGCCCTGCAGGCCTACCTGCCGGAAACGCCGGACGACCTCACGCGCGTGCATGCGACGGCGCAGCGCCTCGGCCGCCGCCTCGGCGTGCGGCTGGTCAAGGGCGCCTACTGGGACCAGGAAGCCGCCTGGGCCGCGCAGCGCGGCTGGCCGGTGCCGACCTTCCGCGACAAGGCCGCCACCGACCGCCAGTTCGAGCAATTGACCGGCTGGCTGCTCGAACGCACGGACGTGCTGCACCCGGCCATCGCCTCGCACAACCTGCGCAGTCAGGCCGTCGCGCTCGCCCATGCACAGCGCCTCGGCCTCGCCATGGACGGCGGCCGCTGGGAAGCGCAGATGCTGCATGGCATGGCCGAGCCGCTGAGGGACGCGCTCGCCGCCGCCGGCGCGCCGCTCTCCATCTACGTGCCGACCGGCGATCTCGAAACCGGCATCGCCTACCTGATCCGCCGCCTGCTGGAGAACACCGCCGCCACCTCGGTGCTGCGCCAGGCCTACATCGAGGGGCAGGATGCCGCCGCCCTGCTCGCGGCACCGCAGCCGTCCGCCGCGCCGCCGGACGCGGCGGAGCCGCCCAACCTGCCGCTGCTCGACTTCAGCCGCGCCGAAGAACGCGAGTCGTTCGCCGCCGCGCTGCGAACGGTGCGCAGCCGGCTGCCCACGAAAGTCGGCGTGACCGCAGGGAATCCCTTTTTCGGGACTGGCGGGACGGCGATGTTTGTCTCCCGCAATCCCGCGAAGCCCGACGAAGCGCTCGGCGAGACGTCACTCGCGCAAGTGGCGGATATCGACGCCGCCGTCGCCACCGCGCAGTGCGCCTTCCCCGCCTGGGCCGGCCGGCCGGTGGCGGAGCGCTGCGCCATCCTGCGCCGCGCCGCCGATCTGGTCGTCGCGCGCCGCCGCGAGCTCGCCGCGCTCGAAGTGCTGGAAACCGCGAAGCCCTGGCGCGAGGCCGACGCCGACGTGGCCGAGGCCGTCGATTTCCTGCGCTACTACGCGGCGCAGATGGAGGCGCTCGCCGGCTGGCGCGCGACCGTCGACTTCCCCGGCGAGACCAACCGCCACGCCTACGCGCCGCGCGGGCCGACGGTGGTCATCGCGCCGTGGAACTTCCCGCTCGCCATCCTCGCCGGCATGTCGTCCGCCGCGCTTGCCGCCGGCAACCCGGTGCTGATGAAACCGGCGCTGCCCGCCGTGCTCGTCGCGCGGCAGTGGCAGGCGCTGCTGGTCGAGGCCGGCGTGCCGGCGGAGGCCGCGCAGCTGCTGCCCGGCGAGGCCGAGGTCGGCGCGGCGCTGGTCGCCCACGCGGGCATCCACGTCGTCGCCTTCACCGGCTCGCGCGCCGTCGGCCTGCAAATCCTGCAGGCGGCGCACACGCCGGCGCCGGGCCAGCGCCACGTCAAGCAGGTGGTCTGCGAGATGGGTGGCAAGAACGCCATCGTCGTCGATGCCGACGCCGACCTCGACGAGGCCGTGGCCGGCATCCTCGCCTCGGCCTTCGGCTATTCGGGCCAGAAATGCTCGGCCTGCGCGCGTGTGATCGCCGTCGACGCGGTGCATGACGAACTGCTCGACCGCCTCGCGGCGGCGGCGGACGCGCTGGCCTGGGGCCCGCCCGAAGACCCGGCCTGCGACCACGGCCCGCTGATTACCCAGGCCGCGCAGCAAAAGGCGCGCGCCTACATCGGGATCAGCCAGCAGGAAGGGCGGCTGGCCTGGCAGGGCCGCGTGCCCGAACAGGGCTGGTACGTGCCACCGACGATCATCGCCGCCATCCGGCCGGAGCATCGCCTCGCCCGCGAGGAGGTCTTCGGCCCGGTGCTCGCCGTGCTGCGGGCGCCGACTTTCGCGGCCGCGCTCGACATCGCCAACGACAGCGACTACGGCCTCACCGGCGGCGTCTACAGCCGCTACCCGCCGCACCTCGAACTGGCGCGGCAGCGCCTGCAGGTCGGCAACCTGTACCTCAACCGCAAGATCACCGGCGCGCGCGTCGGCGTGCAGCCCTTCGGCGGCGCGCGCCTGTCCGGCACCGGCATCCAGGCCGGCGGGCCGGACTATCTCAAGCAGTTTCTCCAGAGCCGCTGCGTGACGGAGAATACCCAGCGCCACGGCATGCTGCCGACGACGGAGGACACACCATGAGCATCAAGCAACTGCCTTCCTACCTGCACGGCGAACACGTCGGCCCCTGGGCGATCTTCCTCGAACAGATCGACCGCGTGACGCCGCATCTCGACCAGTACGCCGGCTGGGTCGACACGCTGCGGCGGCCGAAGCGCTGCCTGATCGTCGATGTGCCGATCCGCATGGACGACGGCACGGTGCATCACTTCGAGGGTTACCGCGTGCAGCACAACATCTCGCGTGGCCCCGGCAAGGGCGGCGTGCGCTACCACCCGGACGTGACGCTCTCCGAGGTGATGGCGCTGGCCGGCTGGATGACGATCAAGAACGCGGCGGTGAACCTGCCCTACGGCGGCGCCAAGGGCGGCGTGCGCGTCGACCCGCAGGCGCTCTCGCCCGCCGAGCTGGAGCGCATGACGCGCCGCTACACCAGCGAGATCGGCATCATCATCGGCCCCGAGCACGACATCCCCGCGCCCGACGTGAACACCAACGAGAAGATCATGGCCTGGATGATGGACACCTACTCGATGAACGTCGGCGCGACCACGCCGGGCGTCGTCACCGGCAAGCCGGTCAGCCTCGGCGGCAGCCTCGGCCGGCGCGACGCCACCGGGCGCGGCTGCTACATCGTCGCGCGCGAGGCGATGGCGCGCATCGGCATGCGGATGGCCGGCGCGCGCGTGGCGATCCAGGGCTACGGCAACGTCGGCAACGCCGCCGCGCGCGCCTTCCACGATGCCGGGGCGCGGATCGTCGCGGTGCAGGATGCCGGCGGGACGATCCACGCGCCGGGCGGCCTCGACCCCCACGCGCTGTGCCGCCACCTCGATGGCGGCGGCGCGCTGGCGGATTTCCCCGGCGCCGGGAAAATCCCGCAGGAGGATTTCTGGAGCGTCGACTGCGAGGTGCTGCTGCCCGCCGCGCTGGAAAACCAGATCACCGTCGCCAACGCCGGCGCGATCCGCGCGCGGCTGCTCGTCGAGGGCGCCAACGGCCCGACCGCGCCGCAGGCCGAGGACATCCTGCTCGACCGCGGCGTGCTGGTCGTGCCCGACGTGCTGGCCAACGCCGGCGGCGTGACCGTCAGCTACTTCGAGTGGGTGCAGAACTCGGCGTCCTACTTCTGGACCGAGGCCGACATCCACGACCGCCTCGACCGCGCGCTGACCGAAGCCTTCCGCGCCATCTGGCAGGTGGCGGAAGACAAGCGCATCCCCCTGCGCACGGCCGCCTTCGTCGTCGCCTGCGCCCGCGTGCTCGAAGCCCGCGCGCTGCGCGGCCTCTATCCGTGAAGCCGGCTACCGGCACCGTCCCGCCAGTCCCGAAAAAGGGATTCCCTGCGGTCACGCCGACTTTCGTCTGCCCTTGAACGAAACCCCGGCGCGGCTACTCTAAGCTTGAAACCGGGCCGCGCGCGATCCGCGCGGACCGTTGTGTGCACTCTCGACCGGGGAGGACGCCATGAACCGCCGCATCGACCTGATTCCCGTGCCGTGCGCGCTCGGCGCGCCGGATGCCGGCGTGGCGGGCGGGCCGGAGGCGTTGCGGCAGGCGGGGCTGCTCACCGCGCTGCATCGCGGCGGCAGCGCGGCGGAGTGGCGGGAGCCGGTGGAGCCGCGCGCGGGCGAACGCTGGGACGCGCTGGCCGGGCTGTGCGACCGGCTCGCGGATGCGGTGGCGGGCAGCCTCGTCGCCGGCCATCAGCCCTGGGTGCTCGGCGGCGACCATGCCATCGCGGCGGGCACCTGGCGCGGCATCGCGCGCGCCGCTCCCGGCTGCGGCCTGCTCTGGATCGACGCCCACCTCGATGCCCACGTGCCCGCCGACAGCCCGAGCGGCAACCCGCACGGCATGCCGCTGGCCCATCTGCTCGGCGCGGGCGATGCGCGGCTGGCAAGCGGCGCGCTCTCGCCGCGCCACGTCTGCGTGCTCGGCGCGCGCGACTGGGAGCCCGAGGAGCTGGCGCGCTTGCGCCGCTTCGGCGTGCGCGTCATCGACCAGGCCGAGATCGCGCGCGCCGGCCTGCCCGAGGCGCTGCGCATGGCGATGCGGATCGTCGGCGCCGCGCCGGCCGGCTTCGGCCTCAGTCTCGACCTCGACGTGTTCGACCCGGCCGAGGCGCCCGGCGTGAACTCGCCCGCCCCCGGCGGCCTGCCCGCCGCCGACTGGCTGGCGGTCCTCGCCGGCCTCGCCGGCCGCCCCGGCTGCCTCGCCGTCGAGATCGCCGAATGCGACCCGTCGCGCGATGTCGAGGAGCGCACCGCGCGCCTCGCGGCGACGCTGGCCGGCGCGTTGCGCGCCCCGACGGCGCAGGACCTCGTGGCCCTCGAACGCGCGCACGGCGCCGCCAACTACGCGCCACTGCCCGCCGTGCTGAGCCGGGCGGCCGGCTGCCGCGTCTGGGACATCCAGGGCCGCGAATATCTCGACATGATGGCCGCCTACTCGGCGGTCAGCTTCGGCCACGGCCACCCGCGCCTCGTCGCCGCGCTGACGGCGCAGGCGCAGCGGCTGGCCGTCACCTCGCGCGCCTTCCACAACGACGCGCTGCCGGCCTTCCTGCGCCGGCTCACCGAACTGTTCGGCTACGAACGCGCGCTGCCGGTGAACACCGGGCTGGAAGCCGTCGAGACCGCGCTCAAGGCGGCGCGCAAGTGGGGCCACACGGTGAAGGGCATCCCGGACGACACGGCGGAAATCGTCGCCTGCGCCGGCAACTTCCACGGCCGCTCGGTCGCCATCGTCGGCCTGTCCACCGAGCCGCAGTACCGGCAGGGCTTCGGCCCCTTCCCGCCCGGGCTCAAGACCGTGCCCTACGGCGACGCCGCCGCGCTGGAGGCGGCGATCACCCCGCGCACCGCCGCCTTCCTCGTCGAGCCGATCCAGGGCGAGGGCGGCATCGTCGTGCCGCCGGACGGCTACCTCGCCGCCTGCGCGGAAATCTGCCGGCGCCACGACGTGCTGCTGCTCTGCGACGAGGTGCAGACCGGGCTGGGCCGCACCGGCGCGCTGCTCGCCTGCATGCACGAGGGCGTGCGGCCGGACGGCGTGATCCTCGGCAAGGCGCTCGGCGGCGGGCTGTATCCCGTCTCGGCCTTCCTCGCCGACCGCGCCGTGATGGACGTGTTCCGCCCCGGCGACCACGGCTCCACCTTCGGCGGCAACGCGCTGGCCGCCGCCGTCGGCCTGGCCGCGCTCGACCTGCTGGTGGAGGAGGATCTCGCGGCGCGCGCCGCCGAACTCGGTGCATGGTTCCTCGACCGCTTGCGCGCGCTGAAACATCCGCTGGTCCGCGAAGCGCGCGGGCGCGGGCTGCTGATCGGCATCGAGCTCGACACGCGCCGCGTCGGCGCGCGCGCGACGGCCGAGGCACTGCTGGCCGCCGGCATCCTCACCAAGGACACGCACGACAGCGTGATCCGCCTCGCCCCGCCGCTGGTCGTCACGCGGGACGAGCTCGACCGGGCGGCGGAGCGCATCGCCGCCACGCTCGACGCGCTGCTGGCGCGGCAGCCCCGGGCCGCCTGAGACATGAACACCGAAGTGCTGTTCGCCCGCCTGAACCTCGCGGCCTTCAATCCCGCCGCCGCGACGGGCGACGGCCGCTGGCGCGACGGGCAGGGCCGCTTCGTCTCGGAGAATCCGGCGACCGGCGAGCCGCTCGCCGGCATCGGCCGCGCCACCGCGGCCGACTGCGCGGCGGCGCTGGAAATGGCAGTCGCCGCCTTCCCGCGTTGGCGGGCGGTGCCGGCGCCACGGCGCGGCCTGTTCGTGCGCGAGCTGGCCGACGAGTTGCGCCGCCGGCGCGACGATCTCGGCGCGCTCGTATCGCTCGAAACCGGCAAGATCCGCGCCGAGGGCGTCGGCGAGATCCAGGAGATGATCGACATCGCCGACTTCGCCGTCGGCCTGTCGCGCCAGCTTGGCGGCCCGACGCTGCCCTCCGAGCGCACCGAACACCGGCTGATGGAGCAGTGGCATCCGCTCGGCGTGGTCGGCTGCGTCACCGCCTTCAATTTTCCTGCGGCGGTGTGGGCGTGGAACGCCTTCCTCGCCGCCGTCTGCGGCGACACGGTGGTGTGGAAGCCGAGCCCCAAGGCGCCGCTGACGGCCATCGCGATCCAGCATCTCGCCGACCGCGTCGCGCGCCGGCACGACGCGGAGGGGGTGTTCACGCTGCTGCTCGGCGACGACCCGGCGCTCGCCGTCGCGCTGGCCACCGATCCGCGCGTGGCGCTGCTCTCCTTCACCGGCTCCACGGCGGCGGGCAAGCGGCTGGCGCCGCTGGTCGCGGCGCGCATGGGGCGTTGCCTGCTCGAATGCGGCGGCAACAACGCGGCGATCGTAGATGAGAGCGCCGACCTCGACCTCGCGCTGCCGGCCATCGTCTTCGGCGCCATCGGCACCGCCGGCCAGCGCTGCACGACGACGCGCCGCCTGCTCGTCCACGCGGCGCGCATGGACGAGGTCGCCGCGCGCCTCGGCCATGCCTACGGCCAGGTGAAGACCGGCGACCCGCTCGCCCAAGACACGCTGATGGGGCCGCTGATCGATGCCCGCGCCGTGGAGAACTTCCTCGCCGCCGTCGCCGAGGCGCGCGCGGCCGGCGGTACGCTGCTGCATGGCGGCGAACGCCTCGCCCGGCCCGGCCATTTCGTCGCGCCGACGCTGATGCGCGCCGAAAACCACTGGCCTGTCGTGCAGCGCGAAACCTTCGCGCCCATCCTCTACCTGATCCCGTGGGACGAGTTCGACCAGGCCATCGCGCTGAACAATGCCGTGCCGCAGGGGCTTGCGTCCGCGCTGTTCACCCGCGACCTGCAACGCGCCGAGCGCTTTCTCGCCGCCGCCGGCAGCGACTGCGGCATTGCCAATCTCAACGCCGGCACCTCGGGCGCCGAGATCGGCGGCGCCTTCGGCGGGGAGAAGGACACCGGCGGCGGCCGCGAGGCCGGCAGCGACGCCTGGAAAGCCTACATGCGCCGCCAGACCAGCGCCATCAACCGCGGCAACGCGCTGCCGCTGGCGCAGGGTATCGTCTTCGAGTTGCCGCGCTGAGCGACGCTGGTTCTCCGACCGATTAGAATCGGGAAAAAACTCAGGAGTGGAAACATGTGTCTCGCGATTCCCGTCCGCGTCGTCGAACTGTCGGGCGATGAGCTGGCCGTTGTCGATCTCGGCGGCGTGCGCAAGGAGATCTCGCTGGCGATGGTCGAGGACGTCGCCATCGGCGATTATGTGATCGTCCACGTCGGCTTCGCCCTCAGCAAACTGAATCCCGAGGAAGCCGAGAAAACCCTCGCGCTTTTCGCCGAGATGGGGGCGGCGGTCGCCGCGCGGGACGCAGCGTGAAGTACATCGACGAGTTCCGCGACGGCCAGCTCGCGCGCGGGCTGGCCGCCGCCATCGCCGCGGCGGCGCGCCCGGAACGGCGCTACGCCTTCATGGAGTTCTGCGGCGGCCATACCCACGCGATCTCCCGCTACGGCGTCTCCGACCTGCTGCCGGCCAACGTGCGCATGGTGCATGGCCCCGGCTGCCCGGTTTGCGTGCTGCCCATCGGCCGCGTGGACATGGCGATCGCGCTGGCCGTCGAGCACGGCGCAATCCTCTGCAGCTACGGCGACTGCCTGCGCGTGCCGGCTTCCGACGGTCTTTCGCTGCTCAAGGCCAAGTCGCGCGGCGGCGACGTGCGCATGGTCTATTCGGCCGCCGACGCGCTGCGCATCGCCCAGGAGAATCCGGCGCGCCAGGTGGTGTTTTTCGCCATCGGCTTCGAGACCACGACGCCGCCGACGGCGGTGGTGATCAAGCAGGCGGCCGCGCTCGGGCTGAAGAACTTCAGCGTGCTCTGCTGCCACGTGCTGACGCCCTCGGCGATCTCCAGCATCCTCGAATCCCCCGAGGTGCGGCGCTGGGGCACGGTGCCCCTCGATGGCTTCGTCGGCCCGGCCCATGTGTCCACGGTGATCGGCAGCCAGCCCTACGAGTTCTTTGCCGAGGAATACCGGAAGCCCGTGGTGATCGCCGGCTTCGAGCCGCTCGACGTGATGCAGGCGATCCTGATGCTGATCCGCCAGGTAAACGAGGGCCGCGCCGAGGTGGAGAACGAATTCACCCGTGCCGTGACGCCCGAGGGCAACCGCAAGGCCCAGGACCTCGTCGCCGAGGTCTTCGAGCTGCGGCGCGCCTTCGAATGGCGCGGCCTGTCCACGATTCCCTACTCGGCGCTGGCGATCCGCAAGGAATTCGCGGAATTCGACGCCGAGAAGCGCTTCGCCCTCGAATACCGCGCCGTGCCCGACCACAAGGCCTGCGACTGCGGCGCGATCCTGCGCGGCGTCAAGCAGCCGCGCGACTGCAAGCTCTTCGGCACGGTCTGCACGCCGGAAAACCCGATCGGCTCCTGCATGGTCTCGTCCGAGGGCGCCTGCGCGGCCCATTACACCTACGGCCGCTATAAAGACTGAGCGATGCGCATCCTGTTCCTCACCCACAGCTTCAACAGCCTGACCCAGCGCCTGTACGCCGAACTGGCGGCCATGGGGCACGAGATTTCCGTCGAGTTCGACATCGCCGATTCGGTGAGCGAGGAGGCCGTCGCGCTCTTCCAGCCCGACCTGGTCCTCGCGCCCTTCCTCAAGCGGGCGATTCCCGAGACGATCTGGAAGCGCCATCTGTGCTGGATCGTCCATCCGGGCATCGTCGGCGACCGTGGTCCCTCGGCCCTCGACTGGGCGATCCAGGAGGGCGAGCAGGAATGGGGCGTGACGGTGTTGCAGGCCGAGGCGGAGATGGACGCCGGTCCGGTCTGGGCGACGGCGAACTTCCCGATGCGCCCGGCCAAGAAGGCCAGCCTCTACCGCCGGGAGGCGACCGAGGCCGCGCTCGCCGCCGTCAGGGAAGCCCTGGACAAGCTCGCGCGCGGCGCGGCGCCGACGCCGCTGGCCGCGCATCCCGCCGCGCGCGGTCGCTTGCGGCCGGTGATGAGGCAGGCCGACCGCGCCATCGACTGGCAAAGCGACGACACGGCGACCATCCTGCGCAAGATCGACGCGGCCGACGGCTTCCCCGGCCTGGCCGACAGCCTGTTCGGCCAGCCTTGCCATCTTTACGACGCCTGGCCCGAGGCGCGGCTCAGGGGCGCGCCGGGCGAGGTGATCGCCCGGCGCGAGACGGCCCTGTGCCGCGCGACGGTCGATGGCGCGCTCTGGATCGGCCACGTGCGGCGCGGTGCGTCTCCCGGCCTGGGGCACCGTCCCACCGGCGCCGACTTTTCGGGCCTCAAGCTGCCCGCGACCCTGGCCTTCGCGCAGGAATGCGCCGCCGTGTCCGCGGCGCCGCTGGACGGCTGGTTCGCCGCCGACCACGCCACCTGGCAGGACATCCGCTACGAGGAAGCCGGCGACGTCGGCTTCCTGCACTTCGACTTCTACAACGGCGCGATGGGCACGCGCCAATGCGAGCGGCTGCGCGACGCCTTCCTGTGGGCCGCGAGTCAGCCAACGCGCGTCATCGTCCTCATGGGCGGTCGCGACTTCTGGTCGAACGGCATCCACCTCAACCTCATCGAGGCGGCGGACAGCCCGGCGGACGAGTCCTGGGCCAACATCAACGCCATCGACGACCTGGCCGAGGCGATCATCCGCTGCGAGACGCACCTGACCGTCGCGGCGCTCGGCGGCAACGCCGGCGCCGGCGGGTGCGTCCACGCGCGCGCCAGCGACCCGGGCTGGGCGCGCGAGGGCGCGGTGCTCAACCCGCACGACAAGACCAGGGGCAACCAGGTCGGCTCGGACTTCT
>JANJVS010000008.1 GCA_024709955.1 Rhodocyclaceae bacterium | reverse complement strand
TGGCTCGATGGTCGGCGCACCGAGGCGGCGCGCCAGATGGATGCGCTGCTCGCATCGGTCGCGGGCGCGGCGGCCGCCGGTCGCCGGTTCCTGCCGGGACTCGCCTCCGCCGCGATCTGCCAGGACATCGAGGCCAACGGCGTCGAGCTCGCGGTGCTCGGCCGGCATGGTTACGGCGGCGGGCTGCAGGACTGGATGCTCGGCAGCGTGAGCAAGGACGTCGCGTTTGCAACCGCGTGCGATGTGCTGCTGATCCATCCGGCAAAGCCGGCCTGAGCGGTCCGCGGCGGCGGCATCCGCTGTATCGGCATCCTGCGGGGCAAAGGGGTAAATGGAAACGCCGCTCGATGAGCGGCGTTTTTGGGCAACTGGTGCCGGCGATCGGAATCGAACTGACGACCTTCGCATTACGAATGCGCTGCTCTACCAACTGAGCTACGCCGGCGAAAAACAGCGCGCATTATAGCGGATTCCTTGCGCCGGGCTACAGGGCGGCCTTCAGGCGGGCGAGCACTTTCTCCTTGCCGATCAGGGCCAGCGTGGCGTCGATCGCGGGTGTCTGCGTTTCGCCGGTCACCAGCACACGCACTGGCATCGCCAGCTTCGGCATCTTGAGGCCGTGTGCGGCGAGGGTTTCCTTGAATGCGGCACTGATCGCGCCACGTTCCCAGTCGATACCTTCGAGTCGGCCCGCCAGGTCGGCCAGCGCCGGCAGGACATCGGGGGTGACGTGCTGCGCCAGCAGTTCTGGCGCTGGATGCAGGGTGCGGTAGAACAGGGTGGCGGCATCGGCCAGTTCCACGACGGTGGCGGCGCGCTCCTTCACCAGGGCGACGACCGCGGCGAGATCGGGCCCGTTGTCGGGATCGGCATTGTTGCGCACGAGAAAGGGGCGAGCCAGCTCGGCCAGACGCGCGTTGTCGGCGGCCTTGATGTACTGCTGGTTGAGCCAGCGCAATTTTTCGGTGTTGAACTGCGCTGCCGAGGGGGTGATGTGGTCGAGGTCGAACCACTGCACGAACTGCTCGCGGCTGAACAGTTCCGCGTCGCCGTGCGACCAGCCCAGCCGTGCGAGATAGTTGATCACCGCTTCCGGCAGGTAGCCTTCCTCGAAATACTGCATCACCGAAACCGCGCCGTGGCGCTTGGACAGCTTGGTGCCGTCGTCGCCGAGGATCATCGACAGGTGGCCGTAGAGCGGCACCGGCGCGCCGAGGGCCTTGAGCAGGTTGATCTGGCGCGGCGTGTTGTTCACGTGATCGTCGCCGCGGATGACGTGGGTGATGCCCATGTCCCAGTCGTCCACCACGACGCAGAAATTGTAGGTCGGCGTGCCGTCGGCGCGCGCGATGATGAAGTCGTCGAGCTCGGCATTGCCGATCTCGATGCGGCCCTTGACCTGGTCGTCCCAGGCGACGACGCCGTCGACCGGATTCCGGAAGCGCACCACCGGCTGCACCCCCGAGGGCGGCACCGGCAGCGTCTTGCCCGGCTCGGGACGCCAGCTGCCGTCGTAGCGCGGCTTTTCCTTCCGCGCCTCCTGCGCGGCGCGCAGCGCGTCGAGCTCCTCGCGCGACATGTAGCAGTGGTAGGCGCTGCCGGCGGCGAGCATCTGGCCGATCACTTCCTTGTAGCGATACATGCGCTGCATCTGGTAGTAGGGGCCCTCGTCGTGGGCCAGGCCAAGCCAGGTCATGCCGTCGAGGATCGCCTGCACCGCCTCGGGCGTGGAACGCTCGACGTCGGTATCCTCGATGCGCAGCACGAACTTGCCGCCGTGGCGGCGGGCATAGGCCCAGGCGAACAGCGCGGTGCGCGCGCCGCCGATGTGGAGGTAGCCGGTGGGGCTGGGGGCGAAGCGGGTCTTGACGGTCATGGGGATGCGGCCCGGGAAAAAGCGCGCATTTTAAGTCATGCGGGAGGGCGCGCCGCCCGCAGCAGCCTGAGCGCCTCGGCGTAGTCGTAGCGGCCGATGGCCGCGCCGAGCGGGCCGGCCGCCGCGCCGAGCGCCGCGGCGAAGCGCTCCGCCCGGCCCTGCCAGAAGCGCTCGGCTTCGATATCGTCGGCCTGCAGCAGGGTCGCCAGCCGCGCCAGGTCTTCCGCGTCGTCCCGCGGCGCCACGGCGGCGGGGACGGACGGCGCCGCGAGCGCGGCCAGTCCGGCCAGAATCCGCCCCAGCGCCGCGTCGAGCTCGGCGAGGCCGGCCTCCAGCCTGGCGCCGGTCTGGCCGGCGCGGACGGCCGTCTCGACAGCGAGGGCGCGTTCGCGCAACTCCCCGGCGCCGAGGCTAGCGGCGGCGCCCTTGAGCGAATGGGCGAGCCGGCGCGCCTCCTCGCCCTGCCCCGCCGCCAGCGCGGCGCGGATGGCCGGGACATCCCGCGCATGGTGCTCGACGAACATGTCGAGCAGGCGGCGATAGGTGCCCATGCGGCCGCCAACGCACTTGAGCCCGGCGGCGACGTCGATGCCCGGGACGACGAGCGCATCGCCAGGCGCCGCCTGGGCGGGAGCGGCCGCCGGCGCGGGAAGAACCTCGGGGGCGCGGCCGGGCAGCCAGCGCCGCAGGGCGGCGTAGAGGCTGGCGGGTGTGGCGGGCTTGGGCACGTAGTCGTTCATGCCCGCGTCGAGACAGCGGCGGCGGTCGTCGTCAAAGGCGTTGGCGGTCATCGCCAGGATGGGCAGCGCATCCCGTCCGGGCAGGCGGCGGATGCGCCGGGTCGCCTCGATGCCGTCCATCACCGGCATCTGCATGTCCATCAGGATCAGGTCGTAGGGGCGCGACTCCACCAGCGCCAGCGCCGCCGCGCCGTTTTCCGCGGTGTCGCAGCACAGGCCGGCGGCTTCGAGCAGGTCGCGGGCGACCTCCTGATTGACCGGATTGTCCTCGACCAGCAGGATGCGCGCGCCGCGGCAGCCGGCGAGGACGCCATCGGCGGCGGGCGCCGCGTTCCCGCCCGCCCCGTCGCCGGCGAAGACGCCCGCCAGGGCGTCGTGCAGCAGGGAAGGGTTCACCGGCTTGGCGAGGACGGTCGCGAATTCCGCCAGTCCCGGCGCGTCCGCCGGCGGCCGCGCATCGACGGCCGTCAGCAGCATCAGCACGGGCTGGCGCGTCAGGGCGCGCGCGCGCAGTTCTCGCGCCAGCCCCTCCATGCCCCAGTCGAGCAGCACCACGTCGTAGGGATCGCCCGCCGCGTCGGCCGCCGCGACCCGGGCCAGGGCCTCGGCGCCGCCCGCCGCATCGGCCCGCAGCCCGATGTCGGACAGCAGCCCCCGCAGGGATGCCGCGGCGGCGGCATCGTCGTCGGCCACCAGGGCGCGCCGTCCCGCCAGGCGCGGCCGGGCGCCGTCCCGCAGTTCGGCGCGGCCGCGGCTGAAGCTCGCCTCCAGCCAGAAGGTGCTGCCGCCGCCCGGCATGTCGTCCACGCCCACGGCGCCGCCCATCAGATGGGCGAGCCGCTGACTGATCGCCAGGCCAAGGCCGGAGCCGCCGTACTTGCGCGTGGTCGAACTGTCGGCCTGCTCGAAGGGCTGGAACAGGCGGGCCTTCGCCTCCGGGGTGAGGCCGATGCCGGTGTCGCTGACAGCGAAGCGCAGGCGCACCATGCCCGCCCCCTCTTCGAGCAGATCCACCGCCAGGACGATGCCGCCCCGTTCGGTGAACTTGACGGCGTTGCCGACGAAGTTCAGCAGGATCTGGGAGAGCCGCAGCGGATCGCCGAAAACATGGCGCGGCAGGCGCGGGTCGAGGCGCATGCTCCATTGCAGCTGCTTTTCCTCCGCCTTGTCGCGCATCAGGCCATCGACGCCCTCGATCACGCGCATCAGGTCGAAGTCGGACTGCTCCAGGCTCAGGCGGCCGGCCTCGATCTTCGACAGGTCGAGCACGTCGTTGATGATGGCCAGCAGGTGCTGGGCCGCCTCGCCGATCTTCACCAGCCGGCCGTGCTGGCGCGGCTCGGCGATATCGCGCAGCAGCAGGTGGTTGAGGCCGATGATGGCGTTCATCGGCGTGCGGATCTCGTGGCTCATGTTGGCGAGGAAGGCGCTCTTGGCGCGGCTGGCCGCCTCCGCCGCCTCCTTCGCCTCCTCCAGCTGGCCGGTGCGCTCCCGCACCAGCTCTTCCAGGTGATGGCGGTGGCGCTCAAGCTCGCGTTCGCTCCGCTTGCGCTCGGTGATGTCGGTGATGAAGGCGAGGATGCAGGGCACGCCGTCGATGTCGATGGTCGCCGCCGACAGGCTGACCACGCGCCGCGAGCCGTCCCGGTGGCGCCACTCGGTCTCCCACTGCAGCACGCGGCCCGCGCGCCGCAGCCGCTCCACCCAGGGGGCGCGCAGCGCCGGGTCGGGCCAGAGGCCGACGTCGAGCGCCGAGCGGCCAACCAGTTCCTCCCGGCCCCAGCCGAAGTCGCGCACGAAATTGTCGTTCACCTCGACGAACACGCCGTCGTCGAGGCGCGCCATCGAGGCCGCCTCCGGGCTGGACTGGAAGGCGACGGCGAAGCGTTCCCGCTGCTGGAGCAACTCGGCGTGGGCGCGCCGGCCGTCGATGACGCCGGCGAGGCGCTCGCCGATGGCGCCCAGCATGTCGCGCTCCTCGGGGAAGAACGGATCGTCCGCCGGATGCGCGAGACTCGGCGGCGCCGCGCGGTAGGCGACCGTCAGGCGGTCGGGATGGCCGGGAGTGCCGTCGAACTCGATGTCGATGCGCCAGGGCGTTTCGCAAAAGTCGGCGCTGGCGAGACGGTGGCCATCGAACTCGATGCAAGCGGCGGCCAGTTCCGGATGCTGCATGGCCGCCGGAATGCGACGCGCCACCGCGTGCAGCATGCTCGCCAGGTCGCCGTCGTGATCCTCGGTGAGCTGGAACACCGCGTAGAGGCAGGTCAGTTCCTTGACCCGCTCCTGGCGGGCGATGTGGTCGGCGCGCGACTTGCCGATGTCGCGGGCGACGCCGAGCACGCCGACCAGTTGGCCGTCGGCCGCGCGCACCGGCGTCTTGACGATCTCGAACAGGCTGCGGTAGCCGTCCGCCGCGAAGCTCAGCCAGACTTCGCGCGATGTCGGCCCGCCGGCGGCGACGGCCGCCGCGTCGGCGGCGCGGCTGGCGGCGGCCTGTTCCGCGTCCATGAAGTCCTCGTCGCGCGCGCCGATGATGCGCTCCTCGGCGACGCCGAGAAAGCGCGCGAACAAGGCGTTGCAGGCCCGGTACACGCCCTCGGCGTCCTTGAGCCAGACCAGGTCGGGCAGGGTCTCGATCAGCGTGCGCAACTGGCCGCGCTCGATCTCCAGCTGCCAGGCGTGGATCTCGGCCTGACGACGTGCCCGCGCCAGGCGCCGCACCGTGAGCAGCAGCACCAGCAGCAACAGCGCGCCGCCGGCCAAGCTCAGGGACAGCGCGATCAGGGCCGGACGGTAGCGCCGCCAGACGTCGGCCAAGGTGACTTCCGGCACGGTGTCGAAGGGTGCCATATGCAGGTTTTGCATCAGATGCTCGACGGACTGGTAGTCGGCCGGGATCGTGAAGCCGTGGAAGCGGCCGGCGCGCGCCACGGCGTCGCCGGGTTCGATCCGCAGCAGGGCGGCGGCGACGCGCCGCGCCACGCGCTCATCCACGTGCGGCAGGCTGAGGAAGGGCCATTCGGGATACAGGGCGGTGGACACGGCGAAGGGAAACCCGGGCGCCGCCTGCGGGTTGAGCACGCGCAGGCGCGCGGGATCGAGCCGCCCTTCGGCGGCCATGCGTTCGAGCATGCCGGTGCGCACGAAGCCGGCATCCGCGCCGCCGGCGAGCACGGTTTCCACCACGCGGTCCTGGGGCAGGCCGACATCCACGAGGCGCAGGGAGGCGCGCGCCACGCCGGCGCGTTCCAGCTCGTAGGCCTGCGTGGCGAAGGAGCCGAACCGGCTGGTGCCGGGAATCGCCACGCGCTTGCCGCTCAGGTCGGCGAGCCCGGCGATGTCCCGGCGCTCGCCGCGCACGACGATCACGCCGCCGAAGCGTTCCGCCGGCTGGCCATCCTGCTGCTCGACCAGCGTCGCCAGGGCGCCGGAAAGCGCGTTCTTGTGCTTGAGCTCGATGTAGTGCCCCGGGTTGGTGAACACGAAATCGAGGGCGTTCTGGCGCAGCGCCGCCTCGATCTCGTGGGAATCGAGGGCATGCAGCTCGAACCGCACGCTGCCCACCGCGCCGCTCAGGTAATCGGCGAGCGGCTGCCAGCGCGCCTGGGTCTCCGCCTTGTCCCGGTAGGCGAACACGCCGATCACCCAGGGGCGCGACTGCGCCCAGGCCGGCAGGGCCGCGCCGGCCAGGATGCAGCAGGCCAGCAGCCAGGTCAGCAAGCGCCTCGGATACATGACGAAGTCACTCCGCGCTGGCGGCGGCGAGATACTCCCGCAGCGGGGCCAGCAGGGCGCGCAGCGCGTCATCCAGCCGCGCCAGGCTGCCGTCGAGCTCGGCGCTGCCGGCGCCATCGTGCAGGCCCGCTTCGAGTTCCTTGGCCAGGGCGGAGACCTCCGTCGCCCCCAGGGTCGCCGCCGCGCCCTTCAGGGTGTGGGCGAGCCGGCGCGCCTCGGTGGCCTGGCCGTCGCGCAGCGCCTGCCGCAGGCGCGCAGCGTCGTCGCCATGGTGCGTGACGAACAGGTCGAGCACGCGCCGGTAGCCCGCGAGGCGCCCCCCCACCGAGGCCAGCCCGGCGGCGACGTCGAGGCCGGGAATGCGCGGTGCGGCCGCGCCGGGCGTCGCGGAAGCCGGCGTCCCCAGGGTGCTTCCCGCGGGGTGCGCCGGCGGGAGCATGGGGAGACCGTCATGCGCCGGCAGCCATTGCTGCAGCTTGGCATAGAACCTTTCGGGCATGACCGGCTTGGCGATATGGTCGTTCATGCCGGCGGCCAGGCACTGGGCACGGTCGTCGTCGAAGGCGTTGGCCGTCATCGCCAGGATCGGCACCTCGGCGTAACCGGGCAGGCCGCGGATCTGGCGCGTCGCGTCGAGACCGTCGAGCTCGGGCATCTGCACGTCCATCAGGATCAGGTCGAAGCGACGCGTCCGTGCCTGCGCCACCGCCTCGACGCCGTTGGCGGCAAGCGATACGTCGAGGCCGGCCGTGCGCAGCAGGTCCAGGGCCACCTCCTGGTTGATCGGGTTATCCTCGGCCAGCAGGATGCTGGCGCCACCGTGCGTGCGCCGCAGCGTCTGCTCGGCCGCGCTGGTCTGGCCGGCGGCGATCGGGGGCACCGCGCTGGCGGCGAACAGGCGCAGCAGGCTGTCGTGGATCGAGGACAGGCTCACCGGCTTGCCGAGCAGGGCGGCATAGCCCGCCGCCCGCGCCGCCGCGCGCACGTCGTCGGTCGGCGGCGCCACCGCCAGCAGGCGGGGGAAGGCATGGCGCAGGTCGAGCTGCAGGATGCGGCGCGCCAGAGCGCCAGCCTCGATGTCCGGCGTGCGCCAATCCACCAGCACGCAGTCGTAGGGCAGGTTTTCGCCGTCCGCCTCGCTGATCGCGGCGAGCGCGCCGGCCCCGTCCGCCACCGTCTCGACGCGCAGGCCGAGACTCGCGAGCATGCTGCGCAGCACGGCCTGGGCGCCGGCCAGGCCATCCACCACTAGGGCGCGGCGCTCCTTGAGGCTGGCGCTGACCTGGCGCGCCGAGCGGCTGCTCTTGCCGAGGCGCGCGGTGATCCAGAAGCAGCTGCCGACGCCCGGCGTGCTCGTCGCGCCGACCTCGCCGCCCATCAGCGCGGCGAGGCGGCGGTTGATGGCGAGACCGAGGCCGGTGCCGCCGTACTTGCGCGTCGTCGAGGTATCGGCCTGCTCGAAGGCGATGAACAGGCGCGCCATGTCCTGGGGAGCGATGCCGATGCCGGTATCCTCGACCTCGATGCGCACCAGCATGTCCTCGGCGCCCTCCTCGACCAGCCGCGCGCGCACGGTGATGCTGCCCGCGGTGGTGAATTTCACGGCGTTGCCGACGTAGTTGAGCACCGCCTGGGTGAGCCGCGTCGGATCGCCGCGCAGCTGGGTGGCGCGCATCAGCGCCGCATCGATGTCCACGATCAGTTCCAGGCCGCGCGTCTGCGCCTTTTCCGCGACCAGGGCGCAGACGTTCTCCAGCACGTGGTCGAGCTCGAAGTCGGCCACTTCGAGCGACATGCGGCCGGCCTCGATCTTCGAGATGTCGAGGATGTCGTTGATCAGCGCCAGCAGGTGCTGGGCCGCCTCGCCCACCTTGGCGATGCGGCCCTGCTGCACCGGATCGGCGCTGTCGCGCTGCAGCAGGTGCGTCAGGCCGATGATGGCGTTCATCGGCGTGCGGATCTCGTGGCTCATGTTGGCGAGGAAGGCGCTCTTGGCGCGGCTGGCCGCCTCCGCCGCCGCGCGCGCCTCCTCGAACTGGCGCGTGCGCTCGCGCACCAGCTCCTCCAGGTGCAGGCGGTGGCGTTCGAGCTCGGCCTGGTTGCGCTTGGTCGCCGAAATGTCGAGGGCCGCGAACACCACGCCCTGCGCCAGGTCGTCCGCCGCCAGCGCCCCCGCGCTGAGCAGCACGTCGATCGCCTGGCCGTCCTTGCGCCGCCAGCGCGTCTCGATGCTGCCGAAGCCCGCGCCGCCGACCCGCTCGACCATCATGCGGCCGACGCGCGCGTATTCGGCGTCGTCATCGTAGGCCACGCGCGCGTCCCGATCGAGCAGCTCGTCGCGGCTATAGCCGAGCATCTCGCTGAGATGGCTGTTCACCTCGGTGAACACGCGATTGACCGCCACACCGATGCCCACCGGCACCGCCTGCAGGATCGCGTCGAGCTTGCGGTGCTGCAGCGCCAGCATCTGCTCGCGCGCCGCCACCTCCTCGGCCATGCGGTTGAAGCCCCGCGCGAGCTCGCTCATCTCGTCCGCGCCATCGACCTGCGCGCGCGCGCGCAGGTCCCCCGCCGCCAGGCGCCGCGTGCCCTCGTTGAGGTTCCGCAGGCGGCGCAGCACCAGGCGGTCCATCAGCATTCCGAGCACGCCGAACAGGACCGCGAAGCCGAGCAGGTCGCGCGTCATTCGTTCCAGCCAGCGCTGCCGCAGGCTTTCCTCGTAGCGCGCCAGCGGCAGCTTGATGCTCATCACGCCGCGCAGCTCGCCCTCCCGGTAGCCGTAGGACTCCGCGTAGTTCTGGCGGATGCTCGCGGGCGCGTCCTCCTCGGCGCCGTGGCAGCGCAGGCAGTAGCCCTCGATCCAGATCGGCGCGGTATAGAGGAACCAGCCGGTGCCACGGTCGTCGCGGATCGGCAGCATGCGTTCCTCCGCCTGCGGGTTGGCGCGGAACCACTCCATCGCCTCCAGCTCGAAGCGGTCGGCGCGATTGGCGGGATTGCGCGGCCGGTCGGAGACGTTGTTGAAGACGATGCCCGAAGCATCCCAGTGGGAAAAGTCCCGCGAAATGCGCGACAGGGCGTGCGCCGGCAGGAAGCCGACGGTCTCGTCATTCACCGGCAGGCCGCTGGCGAGGAACTGCTGTTGGTAGACGCGCCGCGTCGCCATCAGCATCGCCCGGATGGTCTTGGCGTCGAATTCCTGTTCGGCGCGATGGTCGGCGGCGATCTTCTGATAGGCGGCGACGATATCGATCGTCAGCACCGCCGCCACCACCAGCCCCAGCACCAGCCACATCTTCGTGCGCAGCTTCATCGCGTTCCCTCGCGCAAGTCGGCGCTGGCGGCACGGTGCCGCCGGGCCGCTCCGCCTGTCCTCAATCGTCGGCGTAGCGCCGGGCGATCTCCTCGAACACATCGATGCGGGCCTCGAAGGCATCGACGATATCCGGGTCGAAATGCCGGCCGCGGCCGGCGCGAATGATCTCCACCGCCTGATCGAGCGGCAGCGGCGGCTTGTACACGCGGCGCGAGATCAGGGCGTCGAACACGTCGGCGAGCGCCATCAGGCGCGCCGGGATCGGGATCGCCTCGCCGCGCAGGCCGTCGGGATAGCCGCTGCCGTCCCACTTCTCGTGGTGCGAATAGGCGATGTCCATGGCGATGTGCAGGAAGGCGAGCGGCGCCTGCTCGCCCTCGTCGGCGAGCGCCGCCTCGATCGCCTCGGCGCCGAGGCGCGCGTGGCTCTGCATGATGCGCCACTCCTCGGCGTCGAGCGGCCCCGGCTTGAGCAGGATGTGGTCGGGCACGCCGACCTTGCCGATGTCGTGCAGCGGCGCCGCCTTGACGATGATGTCGATGATGCCCTCGGCGCGCAGGCCGGCGAAGCGCGGATGGTCGGCGAGCGCGCGCGCCAGCACCTCGACGTAGCTCTGGGTGCGGCGGATGTGGTTGCCGGTCTCGTTGTCGCGGGTCTCGGCCAGGCTGGCCAGCGCGCGCATCGAGACGTCCTGGATCACCTGGTTCTCGCGGATGCGCCGCGACACCTCCTGTTCGAGGTTGATGTTGCGGTCGAACAGCTGGTCGCGGATCGACTTGAGCTCGAGCTGGGTGCGCACGCGCGCGCGCACGATGGCGGGCTTGATCGGCTTGTGGATGTAATCGACCGCGCCGAGGGCGAACCCCTCCTCCTCGTCGGCGTCGGCGTCGAGGGCGGTGACGAAGATCACCGGGATGTCGCCGGTTTCCGGCATGGCGCGCAGCTCGCGCAACACCGCATAGCCGCTCAGGTCGGGCATCATGACGTCGAGCAGGATCAGGTCGGGACGCGGCGCGCTGGCGGCGACCTCAAGCGCGCGCCGGCCGGAATTGGCGACGCGCACGCGGTAATCGCCCTGCAGCAGATCCCCCAGCACCGCGATGTTCTCGGGCATGTCATCGACCACCAGCACGATGGGCTTTTCCGCCGACTCGTCCATTGTTTCGCTCATGAGGGATCATGGGCCGGCCGTTCCGACCGGCCGAGTAAAGGCACGCGGACATTCTAATCGCAGGCCATGCAAGCCGCCAGTCCTTGCCGGGCGGCCTTTTCAAGCGATCGGCGCGCGGCGATTTCGCTTAGCATGGGGCCATGAAGGCCCTTCCCGCGCTGCGCTCGCGCAACTTCCGCCTGTTCTTCGTCGGCCAGCTGATCTCCCTGGTTGGCACCTGGATGCAGCAGATCGCCATGATCTGGCTGGCCTACCGGCTGAGCGGCTCGACCACGGTGCTCGGCCTGGTCGGCTTCGCCAGCCAGATTCCGATCCTGCTGTTCAGCACCGTGGCGGGCGTATGGAACGACCGCGTCGACCGGCGCCGGCTGCTGCTGTGGACCCAGTTCCTGTCGATGCTGCAGGCGCTGGCGCTGTTCGGCCTCGCCGCCACGGACAGCGCGACGCCCGCCCTGCTGGTGGCGCTCGCCTTCCTGCTCGGCTGCATCAACGCCGTGGACCTGCCGGCGCGCCAGGCCTTCATCGCCCAGCTGGTGCAGGCCAAGGCCGACCTGGCCAACGCCATCGGCCTCAACTCGCTGCTGATGAACGGCTCGCGCTTCATCGGTCCGACCCTGGCCGGACTGCTGGTGGCCGGCGTCGGCGAAGCCGCCTGTTTCCTGCTCAACGCCCTGTCCTACCTCGGGGTGTTGGCCGCGCTCGCGGCGATCCGGGTGGAGCGCAGTCCGCCCCGGCGGCCGCAGCACCCCCTCGCCGCCCTGCGCGCCGGACTCGCCCATGCCTTCGGCGAACCGCGCATCCGCCTGCCGCTGCTGATGGTGGCCGGCTTCAGCTTCCTCGTCACGCCCTACGCGGTGATGATGCCGGTGTTCGCGCGCGACCTGTTCCTCGGCGACGCCAGCACCTACGGCAACCTGATCGGCAGCGCGGGCGCCGGCTCGCTCTGCGCCGCCCTCTTCCTCGCCTTGCGCGGCGGTCTCGGCAAGGGTCACGGCCTCGACCGGCTGGTGGCGGGCGCCGCCCTCGGCGGTGGCGCGGCGCTCGCCTGCTTCGCCCTCGTGCCCGCGCTGCCATGGGCGTATCCGCTGCTGACGCTGCTCGGCTTCGCGACCATCCTGATGGTCGCCGGCAGCAACACGCTGATCCAGACGGTGGTGGAGGACGAATACCGCGGCCGCGTGATGGCGATCTTCTCCACCGCCTTCCTCGGCATCGCGCCCCTCGGCAGCCTGACGGTCGGCGCCCTCGCCGAGCGGATCGGCGTGCGCCAATCCCTGCTGGGCTGCGGTCTGCTGGCGCTGCTGCTCGGCATCGCCTACTTCGGCCAGCTCAAAAAACAACAGGGGCGCGGTGGTTGACCGCGCCCCTGCGGGTGTGCAAAACCTGTGCGACCGATTATTTCTTGGCGACCTTCTTCTTGCCCGCCACCGCGGTCTTGAAGCCGGCGCCGGCGGTGAAGCGCGGCACGGTGGTCGCGGCGATCTTCAGCTTCTCGCCGGTCTTGGGATTCACGCCGGTGCGCGCGGCGCGCTTGGCGGCCTTGAAGGTACCGAAACCCACCAGCGTCACGGCATTGCCCTTGGCGACGGACTTGACGACGGCATCGATGATCGCGTCCAGCGCCTTGCCGGCGGCAGCCTTGCTGATGTCGGCTTCCTTGGCGGCGATTTCGATGAGATCCCCTTTGTTCATATTGGTCTGCTCCTCAAGATGAAAGGCTACATAGCCAGAAATCATTCTAACTGGATAACCGACCCGCTCGTCAAGGGGGAAAGCGAAGATTTTTTGCGCGAGATGCCCATGAATAGGCACTATGCGACACTTATGCATATAATCGATCGTAACAATACCGAGTCAGCTTCAGCTGTCAGCTGCCAGCCCCGGGAGATCGCCGCCATGCTGTTCATTCTGTATTACCTCGTCGCCATCGTGATTCTGGTCCTGCACTTCACCGGCGTGCTGGCCCGCTACAACCTCGAATGGCTGGTGCTGGCGCTGGCGGTCACGGTTTTCCCGGCCGTGATCTACCTCTAGACGCCAGCCCCCCCCTGCGCTAGCAGCGCGCGGCAATCAGCGCCTTGACCGCCGCCGCGTCGGCATCCATCACCTCGACGCGCTGCGGCAGCGCCTCGATCCCCTCCAGTTCCTTCGGCCGCACCGGATCGCAGCCCAGGGCCTCCTGGATCGTTTCGGCGAACTTGACCGGCTGAGCCGTCTCCAGCACCACCATCGGCACGCCCGCCAGCATGTGTTCGCGCGCCACCTTGACGGCATCGGCGGTGTGCGTGTCGATCATCAGCCGGTAGGTGTTCCAGACCGCGCGGATGGTCGCGATGCGATCGGCATGGGTGCTCCGGCCCGACGCGAAGCGGAATTCCGGCAGGCGCGCCATGAACGGCGTGCCGTTGAGGTCGAAGCTGCCGCCGGCATCCACCTTGTTCCAGAGTTCCCTGACGACGGCCGGATCGCGCCCGACCAGGTCGAAGATGAAGCGCTCGAAGTTCGAGGCCTTGGAGATATCCATCGACGGACTCGAGGTCACATAGGTATCCGCCGTGCCGCGCGGCCGATAGACTCCGCAGCGGAAGAACTCGTCGAGCACGTCGTTCTCGTTGGTCGCCAGCACCAGACGCGCGACCGGCAGGCCCATCATGCGCGCGATGTGGCCGGCGCAGATGTTGCCGAAGTTGCCCGAGGGCACGCAGAAGGCCACCTGCTCGTCGTTCGACTTGGTCGCGGCGAAATAGCCCTTGAAGTAGTAGACGATCTGGGCCAGCACGCGCGCCCAATTGATCGAGTTCACCGCGCCGATCTTGTACCTGGCCTTGAAGGCGGCGTCGTTGGACACCGCCTTGACGATGTCCTGGCAGTCGTCGAACATGCCGCGGATCGCGATGTTGGTGATGTTCTCGTCCGGCAGCGAATACATCTGGGCGCGCTGGAAGGCGGACATCTTGCCGTCCGGCGAGAGCATGAAGACGCGCACGCCTTTTTTCCCGCGCATCGCGTACTCGGCGGCCGAGCCAGTATCTCCCGAGGTGGCGCCGAGGATGTTGATGGTCTCGCCGCGCTTGGCCAGCACGTACTCGAACAGGTTGCCGAGCAGCTGCATCGCCATGTCCTTGAAGGCGAGCGTCGGGCCGTTGGAAAGTTCGAGCAGGTGGAAGCCCGGCTCCAGCGTGGTCAGCGGCGTGATGTCGGCCGCGTCGCGACCGGGGCGGCAATGGCGATAGGTTTGCGCGGTATAGGTGCGGTCCGCCAGCGTCTTCAGGTCGCAGGCGGGAATGTCGTCGATATATTTCTGCAGGATGCGCAGGGCCAGGGCGTGATAGGGCAGCTCGCGCCATTCGGCGAGTTCGGCGGCGGAGACTTGCGGATAGCTTTCGGGCAGATAGAGACCGCCGTCTGGGGCCAGGCCGCCGAGGAGAATGTCGGAAAAGGCCTGCGGAGCGGCGCCGCCGCGCGTCGAGATGTATTTCATGGGAAGAAAAAGAGGTTCGTGGCTAAGGCAGGGCGCGATTATCGTCGCTGGCCCCGGGCCTGTCCAGCCGGAAGGCCCGCAGCAGGTCGACGGCGAACCAGGCCAGTCCGGCCCCCGCCCCCACCAGCCCGGACTGGACGTCGAGCGCCAGCAGCAGGCCGCCGGCGAAGAACAGCGCGGCGCGCCAGCCGCCGCCGCGAACGAGCCGCGCGCGCAACGCGCGGCGGCGCGGCGAATCCGGACCGGGATGGCGCCAGACGGGTAGCAGCTGGCTCAGCGCGCCGGTGACCAGCGGCAGCAGGAACAGCACGGCAAAGCCGGCGATCGCCGGCCGCGCCGGCAACCAGCCCAGGCCATGCACCGCCCCGAACGGCAATAGCAGCGCGAAGCCGAACGTCGCGCCTGCGAGCGGCAAGGCCGCGCCGTCGCGACCGATCGTCCGCCAGCCGAAAGTGCGCCGCCAGGCCGCGAAATCGCGGCCGACCACCCACAGCAACAGGGCCGCTCCCGGCAAGGCCAGCCAGAATGCGCCGGCCGCGCCGGCGGCCACCAGCAGCGCGCCGGCGCTGGCGGGCACCAGATCGCGACGCAGCCGGTTCGCCGCGTCCGCATCGGGACGCCCGAGCGCGGTCGGCAGCAGTACCGGCAGGGTGCCGAGAGCGGCCAACCCGATGAAGCCGAGGGTATTGAGATGGAGGTGGAAGAGCCGCAGGGGCGCGCGCAGTTCGGGCAGGGCGAGCCAGAGCGGAACGAGGCTGACGGCGAAGAACAGGCAGAGCAGCGCCGCGCCGTACCAGCGCGCCCCCGGATGCGGCGCGCCGAGGGTGGCGCGCAGGCAGCGGGAAATCCACGCGATCATGAGCAGCGCGGCCAGCGCCACCGCGCTGGCTGCGGCATGCAGGCTCCAGTAGGGCAGGACGCCGGCAAGTGCCAGCGGCGTGACGGCGCCAGCGAGCTGCACGGGCAGCGGCAGCAGGCGGATGGCGCGCGGTGGCTTGCCGCTGCGCGTCAGCACCGGCACGAAATGGATGATGGCGCCGAACACCAGCGGCAGCGCACCGGCGGCGAAGGCTAGATGGAATGTCGGCGCTGGCGGGACGGTGGCCAGGGCGGCCACCAGCGCCGCCGCGAAGGCCAGGACCGCGCAGCAGCCGAGATAGACCAGCATCGGCGTATCCCGGACTAGGCGGGCGCAGGCCCGCCCGCGGGATGGTTCACTGCAGCTCTTCCAGGCGGATGCGCGTCACCTTGCCGAGCACGGCGGCGAGCGCCTCGATCTTGCCGATCACGGTGTTCGCGGCGGATTCCTTGCAGACGTGGGTGAGGATGATGATGTCGGTTTCGCCCTCGCCCTCCGCCGGTTCCTTCTGGATCATGGCGTCGATCGAGATCTGGCTGTCGGCGAGGATGCGCGTGATGTCGGCGAGCACGCCAGGCTTGTCCTGCACGCGCATGCGCAGGTAGTAGGCGGTCTCGACCTCGGCCATCGGCAGCACCGGCACGTCCGACAGGCGGTCGGGCTGGAACGCCAGGTGCGGCACGCGGTTCTGCGGATCGGCGGTATGCAGACGGGTGACCTCAACCAGGTCGGCGATCACGGCGGAAGCGGTCGGCTCGGCGCCGGCGCCCTTGCCGTAGTAGAGCGTGGCGCCGACGGCGTCGGCCTGCACCAGCACGGCGTTCATCGCGCCCTCGACGTTGGCGATCAGGCGCTTGGCCGGGATCAGGGTCGGATGCACGCGCAGCTCGACGCCGGCCTCCTTGCGCCGCGTGATGCCGAGCAGCTTGATGCGGTAGCCGAGCTGTTCGGCGTACTTGATGTCGGCGGCCTCGAGCTTGCTGATGCCTTCGACGTAGGCCTTGTCGAACTGCATCGGAATGCCGAAGGCGATCGCGGCCATGATGCGGAGCTTGTGCGCGGCGTCGATGCCCTCGATGTCGAAGGTCGGGTCGGCCTCGGCATAGCCCAGGCGCTGCGCCTCCTTGAGCACGGCGTCGAAGGACAGGCCCTTGTCGCGCATCTCGGAGAGGATGAAGTTGGTGGTGCCGTTGATGATGCCGGCGAGCCACTGGATGCGGTTGGCCGCCAGGCCCTCGCGCAAGGCCTTGATGATCGGGATGCCGCCGGCGACCGCGGCCTCGAAGCCGACCATCACGCCCTTCTGCTGAGCGGCGGCGAAGATCTCGTTGCCATGCACGGCGAGCAGCGCCTTGTTGGCGGTGACCACGTGCTTGCCGTTCTCGATGGCCTTGAGCACCAGATCCTTGGCCACGCCGTAACCGCCGATCAGTTCGACGACGATGTCGATCTCCGGGTTGCTCACCACGGCGAAGGCGTCGTCGGTCACGGCGACCTTGCCGCCGGCGACCTGTTTCGCCAGTTCGAGGTTCTTGTCGGCCACCTGGACGATGCGGATCGGCCGGCCGGCGCGGCGGGTAATCTCGGCTTCGTTGCGGGAAAGGACGGTGAAAGTGCCGCCACCGACGGTACCGATGCCGAGCAAGCCTACGTTGATGGGTTTCATAAGTGCGGTGAGGAGTTAGGAGTTAGGGCTGAGGAGCGAGAGGCTGGGAGCACAGGGGTGCTCCTCACCCCTCACTCCCGACCCCTCGCGCATTTGAATTTGAATCAGGTGCCGTGGCGCTTGCGATAGCCGTCGAGGAAGCGCGCGACGCGGCCGATGGCCTCGCGCAGGTCGTCCTCGTGGGGCAGGAAAACCAGGCGGAAATGGTCGGGATGCGGCCAATTGAATCCCGTGCCCTGCACCAGCAACACCTTCTCGGCGGTCAGCAGTTCGGCGATGAACTCCTGGTCGTCGGTGATCGGATAGACCTTGGGGTCGAGGCGCGGGAACATGTAGAGCGTCGCCTTCGGCTTGACGCAGCTGACGCCGGGAATCGCGGTGATCAGTTCGTGGGCGATGTCGCGCTGGCGGCACATGCGGCCGGTCGGGGCGACCAGGTCGTCGATGCTCTGGTAGCCGCCGAGGGCGGTCTGGATGCCCCACTGGCCGGGCACGTTGGCGCACAGGCGCATCGAGGCGAGGATGTCGAGGCCCTCGATGTAGTCCTTCGCATGCTTCTTGTCTCCGGAGACCACCATCCAGCCGGCGCGGTAGCCGCAGGAACGGTAGTTCTTCGACAGGCCGTTGAAGCTGATGGTCAGGACGTCCTCGGACAGCGAACCGATCGCGGTGTGGGTCGCGCCGTCGTAGAGCACCTTGTCGTACACCTCGTCGGCGTAGATGATCAGGTCGTTCTGGCGGGCGATCTCGACGATCTCCCGGAGCAGGTCGTCCGGATAGAGCGCGCCGGTCGGGTTGTTCGGGTTGATGATGACGATGGCGCGCGTCTGCGGCGTGATCTTGGCGCGGATGTCGTCGAGGTCGGGCAGCCAGCCGGCGCCCTCGTCGCACAAATAGTGGCGCGGCGTGCCGCCCGAGAGGCTCACCGCGGCGGTCCACAGCGGATAGTCGGGCGCCGGCACCAGCACCTCGTCGCCGGTGTTGAGCAGCGCGTTCATCGCCATGACGATCAGCTCGGAGACGCCGTTGCCGATGTAGATGTCCTCGATGCCCACGCCCTTGATGTGCTTCTGCTGGGTGTAGTGCATCACCGCCTTGCGCGCCGAGAAGATGCCCTTGGAGTCGGAATAGCCCGCCGCGTTGGGCAGGTTGCGGATCATGTCCTGCTGGATCTCCTCCGGCGAGTCGAAACCGAAGGCCGCCAGGTTGCCGATGTTCAGCTTGATGATCTTGTGGCCTTCCTCCTCCATCTGCCGCGCACGGGCAAGCACCGGTCCGCGGATGTCGTAGCAGACGTTGGCGAGCTTGGCGGACTTGGTGACGGGTTGCATGGCGATGGATGGCCCGGAGGCGGCAAAAGTGAAAGGTTATAATCCTACCGAATGCCATGCCGCGCTGCAAATCGAAACCCAGTCGCGGCAAGGCATTCGCCCCGTCCGCCCAGCCTTCTCCACCCTTGAAACTCCACGCCGATACGCGCAGCACCGCCAGCTTCAGCATCACCGCCTACGGTGACGCGCACGTCGCCATCAACGGCCGGATGCTGGAGCGCAGCCTCCTGCTGCTGCCCGATCGCATCGACGAGACCTGGGGACCCGCCGACTTCACGGCCCTGGCGCTGCCGCATCTGGAGGCGCTGGCCGCCCTGCCTTGCGACGTGCTGCTGCTCGGCACCGGCCGGCGCCAGCGCTTCCCTCCCGCTGCCCTGCTGCGCCCACTGATCGAGGCTGGCCGCAGCGTGGAAATCATGGACACCGGCGCCGCCTGCCGCACCTATAACATCCTCCTGGCGGAGGGACGCGCGGTCGCCGCCGCCCTGATCGTCGAATCCGCCCGCGCCCCCTGATTTCTCCCGACCGATTCATTCCCCATGCGCATCGCCCTGAAAATCGATGTCCCGACCTACCGCGCCGCCCTGGAAGCCGTGCCGGTGCTGACCGACATCCTGCGCCGCCATCGCGCCGGCGCCAGCTTCGTCGTTTCCCTCGGTCCCGACCGTTCCGGCCATGCCCTCGGCCACCCCTGGCGCCCGCATCTGCATGGCCGCGCCGCGCACGCCTCGCTGCGCGCCCATTTCGGCCTGCGCTCGCTGTTTTACGGCAGCCTGCTGCCCTCCCCCCGGGTCGGCCGCCGCTGCGCGGACATCCTGCGCCAGGCGCGCGACGACGGTTTCGAGGTGGGCGTGCATGGTTGGGACGGCCTGGCCTGGGCCATGCAAGCCGAACTAGGCGGTGCGGACTGGAGCGCAACCCAGCTCAAGCAGGCCATCGCCGCCTTCGAACAGGTTTTCGCCGCGCCGCCGAAACTGCATGCCGCCCCGGCCTGGCGTTCCAATCCCCACGCCATGCGCCTGACCCAGCGCCTCGGCTTCACCTACGCCAGCGACACGCGCGGCCGCCATCCCTTCGTCCCGGTCTGGCATGGCGAGATCGTGCGCTGCCCGCAGATCCCCACCACCTTGCCGACACTCGAGGAACTTGCCGATGGGCCGCGTCCCGACCCGCAGGCAGTGCGCGCGAAACTGCTGGCCCTGACCGCGGCGCCGGCACCTGCCGGCCACGTATTCACCCTGCGCGCCGGCCCCGACATCGTCCGGCATCCCGAGGCCGTCGAGGAGCTGCTGACCGGCTGGCGCGAACAGGGGTACGAAGTGACCTCTATTCAGTCCCTGGCCGCCGCGCTCGACATGGATAAACTGCCCCGGCATGAGATCGTGGTTGGCAAGGTGCCGGGCCGTAGCGGCACCCTGCTGCTGCAAGGCGACGAGTTCCTGTCTGCATGGAGACGCCCCGCATGAGCAATTCCCCAGCCCCGTCCGCCGTCGGCCTCGAAGTGCCCGACTTTTCCCTGCCCGCCACCGGCGGGCTGACCTTCCAGCTTGCCGCGCAGCGCGGCAAGCCCTTGGTGATCTACTTCTATCCGAAGGACAGCACCCCCGGCTGCACCACCGAGGCGCAGCAGTTCCGCGACCTGCACGCGGAATTCGCCGCGGCCGGCGGCAGCGTCTGGGGTGTCTCGCGCGACGGCATCAAGTCGCACGAGAACTTCAAGACCAAGCTGGGCCTGCCTTTCGAACTACTGAGCGACGCCGAGGAGACGGCCTGCCGCCTCTTCGATGTCATCAAGCTGAAAAACATGTACGGCAAACAGGTGAAGGGCATCGAACGCAGCACCTTCCTCATCGACCGTGACGGCCGTCTCGCCCGCGAATGGCGCGGCGTCAAGGCCGACGGCCATGCGGCGGAGGTGCTCGCCGCGCTCAAGTCGCTGTAACCAGAACCTCGTCACCTCGATCGGAATCCCATGAACGCCAAGCGCTCCGCCAAGCCCAGCAAGCCGACCAAGCTGTTCGTGCTCGACACCAACGTGCTGATGCACGACCCGACCAGCCTGTTCCGCTTCGAGGAACACGACATCTACGTGCCGATGATGACCCTGGAGGAACTCGACGCCAACAAGAAGGGCATGTCGGAGGTCGCGCGCAACGCGCGCCAGGCCAGCCGCCTGCTCGACGAGATCGTCTCCGGCAGCGAGGAGGCCATCAAGCACGGCATCGAGCTGGCAGGTCCCTCGCGCGGCCTGGCGAGCGGGCGCCTTTACCTGCAGACCGACGCCATCAACGGTGTGCTGCCCTCCTCGCTGCCCACCTCGCGCGCCGACAACCAGATCATCGCGGTCGCCCTGCACCTGCACGAACTGCACCCGAAGCGCCCGGTGATCCTCGTCACCAAAGACATCAACATGCGCATCAAGGCCCGCGCGCTGGGCCTCGACGCGCAGGACTACTTCAACGACAAGGTGCTGGAGGATACCGACCTCCTCTACACCGGCAGCCGCGAACTGCCCGCCGACTTCTGGGACAGCCACGGCAAGGGCCTCGAATCCTGGAAGAAGGATGGCCGCACCTACTACCGCGTCCGCGGCCCCCTCTGCCCCGACCTGCTGGTAAACGAATTCGTCTGGCAGGACGGCCCGCAGCCGCTGCAGGCCTGGGTGAAAGTCGGTGCCGGACGGACGGCGGAATTGGAAACCCTGACCGACTACAGCCACGCCAAGAATGCCGTCTGGGGCATCACGGCCCGCAACCGCGAACAGAACTTCGCGCTCAACCTGCTGATGAACCCGGAGATCGATTTCGTCACCCTGCTCGGCCAGGCCGGCACCGGCAAGACGCTGCTGACCCTGGCGGCGGCGTTGACGCAGACCCTGGAACACAAGCGCTTCTCCGAGATCATCATCACGCGCGTCACCGTGCCGGTCGGCGAGGACATCGGCTTCCTGCCGGGCACCGAGGAGGAGAAGATGACGCCCTGGATGGGCGCGCTGGAGGACCACCTCGCCGTGCTCACCAAGCCGGCCGAGGAAAGCGAGAAATCCGGCGGCTACGCCGGCGACTGGGGCCGCGCGGCGACCATGGACCTGATCAGGAGCCGCATCAAGGTCAAGTCGCTCAACTTCATGCGCGGCCGCACCTTCCTCAACAAGTTCCTCATCATCGACGAGGCGCAGAACCTGACGCCGAAGCAGATGAAGACCCTGATCACGCGCGCCGGTCCGGGCACCAAGGTGGTCTGCCTCGGCAACATCGCGCAGATCGACACCCCCTACCTGACCGAGGGCTCCTCGGGCCTGACCTACGTGGTGGACCGCTTCAAGGGCTGGCCGCACTCCGGCCACATCACGCTGCAGCGCGGCGAGCGCTCGCGGCTGGCCGACCACGCCGCCGAGGTGCTGTAGGCGACCGGCGACGGGACATCCGCACCGTCCCGCCGGCGCCGACTTTTCAAGAATCAATACGAGCCGGACTTGGGTGTTTGGGCTTCGGCCGCGCCCTGCGGGCGCTTAACTTCGCTACGCGAAGTTAGCCTGCGCCGAAACTTCGCATCGCCCGGCTCAATACGAGCCGGGCGATGCGAAGTTTTCGAAGCGGGTGTATTCGCCGAGGAAGGTCAGCTTGACGGTGCCGGTCGGGCCATTGCGGTGCTTGCCGACGATGACTTCGGCGATGCCTTTCTCAGTGGTGTCGGGCTTGTAGTACTCCTCGCGGTACATCATCAGGATGATGTCGGCGTCCTGCTCGATGGCGCCCGATTCGCGCAGGTCGGACATCAGCGGGCGCTTGTCGTTGCGCTCCTCGACCTTGCGGGAAAGCTGGGAGAGCGCGATCACCGGCACCTGCAGCTCCTTGGCGAGCGCCTTGATCGAGCGCGAGATCTCGGAGATTTCCGTGGCGCGGTTCTCGTTGTCCTTCACCGAGGTCATCAGCTGCAGATAGTCGATGACGATCAGGCCGAGCTGGCCGCACTGGCGGTGCAGGCGGCGCGCGCGCGCGCGCAGGTCGGAGGCATTGATCGCGCCGGTCTCGTCGATATGGATCGGCGCCTCGTGCAACTTGCCGAGGGCCATCGACATCTTCTCCCAGTCCTCGTCGCTGAGCTTGCCGGTGCGGATGTTGGTCTGGTTGAGCCGGCCGGCGGAGGACAGGATACGCATGGCCAGCTGCGGCCCCGACATTTCCAGACTGAAGATCGCCACCGGCTTCCGCAGTTCCATGCCGACGAACTCGGCGATATTGAGGGCGAAGGCGGTCTTGCCCATCGACGGGCGGCCGGCAACGACGATCATGTCGCCCGGCTGGAGGCCGGAGGTCATCTTGTCGAGGTCGTGGAAGCCCGTGGCGGTGCCGGTGATGTCCGAGGGATTCTCGCGGTTGTAGAGCACCTCGATGCGCTCGACGACGTCGCCGAGCAGCGGCGTGATCGCCCGGAAACCCTGCACCGAGCGGTTGCCCGCCTCGGCGATCTCGAACACCTTCTGCTCGGCGGCGTCGAGCAGGGTCTTGACGTCGCGTCCGGCCGGATTCAGCGCGGATCCGGCGATCTCGTCGCCGACCGTCACCAGCCGGCGCAGCACGGCGCGCTCGCGCACGATCTCGGCGTAGCGGCGGATATTGGCGGCCGAAGGCGTGGCGTTGGCGATCTCGCCCAGGTAGGCGAGGCCGCCGGTCTGGTCGGCCTGGTTGGCGTGCTCGATCGACTCGAACACCGTCACCACGTCGGCCGGACGTCCGGTCTCGATCAGCTTGCGGATATGGGCGAAGATGCGGCGGTGGTCGTCGCGGTAGAAGTCGGCCTCGTTGACCAGGTCGGCGATGCGGTCCCAGGCCTGGTTGTCGAGCAGCAGGCCGCCGATCAGCGACTGCTCCGCCTCGATCGAATGCGGCGGCAGCTTGAGCGCAGCAACTTGGGGATCCCCATATGCGGAAGAATAGGGTTGTGCGGCTTGCGCCTGGGCCATCGTGATCTCCTCATGCCATGCATGCAGCCCGCGAGTCTACTCGCGAGCCCCCTGCGGGGGGAAGTGAACAAGCTGTGGATATGCGGTGGAAATGATGTGGAAAGACCGTGCATTTCGCGCCGCCGCGCGTAAACGACAGGGGGCCGCCCGCGGCGGCCCCCTGCGTATGATGCGCGCGGTCTTACTGCTCGCCGACCACGGCGATGCTGATGCTCGCCACGACGTCGGGGTGCAGCGCAACCTCCAGCGGGAAGTCGCCGATGGTCTTGATGAGATCGGGCATGCGCACGGCGCTCTTCTCGACCTCGATGCCCTGGGCGGTCAGCATCTCGGCCACGTCGGCCGGGCTCACGGAACCGAACAGGCGGCCATCGACGCCGGCCTTGCGGGCGATTTCCAGCTTGAGGCCTTCCAGCTTGGCGGCCTTGGCCTGGGCGGCGGCCAGCTTCTCGGCGGCGATGCGCTCCAGCTCGGCGCGCCGTGCCTCGAACACCTTCATGTTCTCGGCGGTCGCGCGCTTCGCGAAGCCCTTCGGGATCAGGTAATTGCGGGCATAGCCTTCCTTGACCTTGACGACGTCGCCGAGATTGCCGAGGTTGACCACCTTGTCCATCAGAATCACTTGCATGGTTTACTCCTCGTTCACTGGTGCAGGTCGGTGTAGGGCAGCAGGGCCAGGAAGCGCGCCCGCTTGATGGCGGTCGACAGCTGGCGCTGGTAGCGGGTCTTGGTGCCGGTGATGCGCGCCGGCATCACCTTGCCGTTCTCGGTGATGAAGTCGCGCAGCAGGTCCACGTCCTTGTAATCGACCTGCTCGATCTTCTCGGCGGAGAAGCGGCAGAACTTGCGCCGCTTGAACAGGTTGCGGCTCTTGTTGCGATCATCCTTCTTTTTGGTGCTGGGCTTGAAAGCCATTTCAGAATCCTTTTCTCAATCTTCACTAATTCGTTCGGCGAACTCGACCATGGTCACGTGCAGCACTGGCGTCCGCTGCTTCAGGCTGCGCGCGGCGAGGAAGCCGCGCGCCGTGAGCTCCGTGCCGGGTTGCGCCTCCTTGAGCAGCAGGGCCGTCGTGCCGAGCGCCACGCAGGCGAGCTCGCATTCGACTCGGCGCGGAAGCTCGGCTTCGATCTGCTCCGAGGCGTGGTCGATCCGGAATTCGATGACCGGAACGCCCGCCGGGGTGTATCGCAGACTGCCCCGCTCCAGCAGCCGGCCTGCCAGCTCGGTGCGGTTGGCGGCCGCATGCGCCGCTACCGCGACGTCGGCCTCAAGCGGCAGGCGCTGCCTCCTCGGCGGGCTTGCTATCGGCCTGCGGCGCCTGGGCGCGCGCCTTCTCTTCCTTCATCATGGGTGAAGGCGCGGTCTCGGCCTTGTCCATCTTGATGGTGAGGTGGCGCAGCACGGCGTCGTTGAACTTGAAGGCGTTCTCCAGCTCGGCGAGGGTCTCGCCGTCGCACTCGATGTTCATGAGCACATAGTGGGCCTTGTGCACCTTCTGGATCGGGTAGGCCAGCTGGCGGCGGCCCCAGTCCTCGAGACGGTGCAGCGTGCCGCTGCGGCCGGTGACGAGGGTCTTGTAGCGCTCGATCATGGCCGGCACCTGGTCGGACTGGTCCGGGTGAACGATGAAAACGATTTCGTAATGTCGCATGTACGCTCCTTCTGGCTCTGGTTGAGCCCCCCCGCATGCGTATCGGGTGGGGCAAGGATGAAAGGGGCGTGATTCTATCGGTATCCGCCCGACAATTCAAGACGATTTCCACTGGCGAAATCCGCCTGATTGCCGCCTCTTCTCGCTCGATCATGGCCATAATGCGCGGATGCTCGATACCCCGTTTCCCGATCTCGACGCCTGGGTCGCCTATTTCGGCCAGGCGCAGATTCCCGTGCTGCGCCACACCCAGCATCAGCTGGCCGAACTGCGGGAAAACGCCACCAAGTCCAACGCGCGCCGCATCTCGTCGGTCATCCTGCACGACCCGCTGATGACCTTGCGCGTGCTGGCCTACATCGAGGCCAAGCGCAGCAAGAGCCGCAGCACCGACATCACCACGATCGAACGCGCCCTGATGATGATCGGCATGGAGCCGTTCTTCCATGATTTTCAGGATCTGCCGCTGGTCGAGGACCAGCTCAAGGAGCATCCGCGCGCGCTCCTGGGACTGCTGAAGACGATCAAGCGCGCGCGCCAGGCGATGTACTGGGCGCGCGACTGGGCGGTTTACCGTCACGACCTCGACGTGGACGAGATCATCGTCGCCACCCTGCTCTACGATTTCGCCGAGATCCTGATGTGGTGCTTCGCGCCCCGGCTCGCATTGCAGGTCGTGGACAAGCAGAAGTCGAACCGCAGCCTGCGCTCGGTCGCGGTCCAGGCGGAGATCTACTCCGTGCCGCTCTATCAGATCAAGCAGGCCCTCGCCCAGGCCTGGCATCTGCCCCAGTTACTGATCGCCCTGATGGACCAGCAGAACGCCGAGCATCCGCGCGTGCGCAACGTCAAGCTCGCCGTCGATCTGGCGCGCCACTCTGCCAACGGCTGGGACGACGCCGCCCTGCCGGACGATTACAAGGCGATCGGCGAACTCCTGCATCTGAGCACGGATGCGGTGATGCGCCGCCTGGGACTCGACTTACCGGAAGCCGGGGGCGAGACACCGCCGGACGATCAGCCGCAGTAGCGCAGATTCATCTGTTCGAGCAGCAGTTCCGGCTGGCCGTAGGCGATGAAGGCCGCGACCATCACACCGCCGATCACGCCGCCGAGCAGCACCCAGCCGAGAATGCGCCAGCCCCGGCCGATGCTCAACCGCTGCTTGTCGGCAATTTCGTCGTCCATGGCGCCGATTATGCATCAGGGGACGCCGGGAGCCGCTAAAATGCGCGCCATGCCCTTGTAGCTCAGTGGATAGAGCGACCGCCTCCTAAGCGGTAGGTCACAGGTTCGATTCCTGTCTTGGGCGCCACGCACGCCTCGGCACGAAAAGGATTTCTGGATCGCCAGACCAACCAGCCAGCCGCCATCTCCCATGAGCATTGTCTCCTCCGCGACCGTCGAAGATGAGCTGGCCCAGGCCAAGGCGGAGATGCGCGATCTGCAGCGCACCGTCATGGCGCTGCGCGCCGAACTGGAAAGCGCGGCATTGCAGCGGCGCGTCGAGGTCCAGCAGGCGGCCCAGGCCGGCGCCGCCGAAATCGCCCAACTCAAGACGACCGTCGGCGCGCTGCGGGCGGAACTGGAGCAGGCCCGCGGCGAACGCGAACACCAGGTGCAACAGGAACGCGCCGCCGCCGCTCACGAAACCCAGCAACTGAAGGCGACCGCCGCCGCGCTACGCGCCGCGCTGGAGCAGGCGCACGCCGCGCATCTTGCCGCCGTGCAGCAGGAGCGCGCGGCGAGCCACCAGGAAACGCAAATGCTCAAGGCCACGGTCGGCAACCTGCGCGACGAACTGGAACGGGCGCGCGGCGAAAAAGACCATGCCGTGCGCGCCGCCATCACCGCCGCGCAAAACGAAATCGCCCAGCTCAAGCAGACCGTCGGCTCCCTGCGCGAGGCGCTGGAACTGGCCCAGCTCGATCGCGATAACGCCGTGCGCCGCGAGCAAAGTTTCTGCGCGGACGAAACCGCCCAGCTGCACGCCACCATCCAGGCGCTGCGCGAGCAACTCGAACGCCCCACCTCCCCCGTCTAACCGCCATGGATACCGCCGCCCCGCCGCCGACCAGGAAAAAGCCCGCCGCCGAAGGTTCGGATACGCGTCGCCGCCTGCGCCATGCCGAACTGCTGCTGGAAGTGACGCGCCGCATGGCCGGCTACGGCACCCTCGACGAGGTGCTGAACGCCCTGGTGGACATGACCACCAGCGAGCTGAACGCAGAGCGCGGCTCGCTGTTCCTCAACGACCCGGACAGCAACGAGCTGTATTCCCGCGTCGCCCAGGGCAACATCCAGCGCGAGATCCGCATCCTCAACACCAGCGGCATCGCCGGCTACGTGTTCACCAGCGGCGAGGCGCTGATCATCCACGACGCCTACGCCGACGAGCGCTTCAACCGCTCCATCGACGAGCAGACCGGTTTCACCACGCACAGCATCCTCTGCGTGCCGATCAAGACGGTGAAGGGCGAGATCATCGGCGTCGCCCAGACGCTCAACAAGAAAAACGGCAGATTCACCCGGCACGACCTGAACCTCCTGGAAGCGATGACCAGCCAGGGCACGCTCGCCCTGCAGTCCGCCCAGTTCATCGAGCGCATGCAGGCGATCCGCCGCCAGGAGATGGAATTCATCGACGTCGTCTCCGAGGTCACCGCCGACATCAAGCTCGGCTCGCTGCTGCAGAAGGTGATGGGCGAGGCGACGCGCCTCCTGAACGCCGAGCGCTCCACCCTGTTCCTCAACGACGAGAAGACTGGCGAATTGTGGTCTGAGGTCGGCCAGGGACTGGAGTCGGTGCAGATCCGCCTGCCCAACCATCTCGGCATCGCCGGCGCGGTATTCACCTCGGGCAAGGCGATCAACATCCCCTATGCCTATGCCGACCTGCGCTTCAACCCGGCCTTCGACAAGAAGACCGGCTTCTTCACGCGCTCGATCCTCTGCGTGCCGATCGTCAACAAGCACGGCAAGGTGATCGGCGTCACCCAGGTACTCAACAAGCGCGGCGGCCCCTTCACCGGCGAGGACGAATCGCGCCTGCGCGCGTTCACGGCGCAGATCTCGATCGCCCTGGAGAATGCCAAGCTGTTCGCCGACGTGCAGGCGATGAAGAACTACAACGAGGCGATGCTCGAATCGATGTCGAACGGCGTGATCACCCTCGACGAGAACGAGAAGATCGCCACCTGCAACGCCGCCGGCCTGCGCCTGCTCAAGCTCCACCCGACGCAGATCCTGCAGAAACCGGCCGCCGAGTTCTTCAGCGGCGCCAACGCCTGGCTGCTCGACAAGCTCAAGCGCGTCGCCGAGGCCCAGAATTCCGAACTGCTGATGGACGCCGAACTGGCCGTCGGCGACGAAAAGCTTTCCGTCAACCTGACCCTGCAGCCCCTGCTGTCGGCCGAAGGCAAGCGCATCGGCTCGATGCTGCTGCTGGAGAACATCTCGAACGAAAAGCGCCTCAAGACCACCATGTCGCGCTACATGGACCCGGGCATCGCCGACCAGATGCTGGCGGCCGGCGCGGAAGCCCTCGGCGGCAAGAGCGTCACGGCGACCGTGCTGTTCGCCGACGTGCGCAGCTTCACCACCATCACCGAGCAGCTCGGCGCCCAGGGCACGGTGGCGCTGCTCAACGAGTACTTCACGCTGATGGTGGACTGCATCCAGCACGAGGCCGGCATGCTCGACAAGTTCATCGGCGACGCGATCATGGCCGCCTTCGGCATTCCGGTCGGCCACGACGACGACGCCGACCGCGCGGTGCGCGCCGCCGTGGCCATGCTGCGCACCCTCGCCGCCTGGAACCGCCAGCGCGTCAACGAAGGCAAGTTGCCGGTGGACATCGGCGTCGGTCTCAATACCGACAACGTCGTGTCAGGCAACATCGGTTCGAAGAAGCGCATGGACTACACCATCATCGGCGACGGCGTCAATCTCGCGTCGCGCCTCGAATCGGCCTGCAAGCAGTACGGCGCCCATATCCTCGTCAGCGAATTCACCTACAAGCTGCTGCGCGGCACCTATTACAGCCGCGAACTCGACCTGGTCGTCGTCAAGGGCAAGACCAAGCCGGTGGCGATCTACGAGATCCTCGACTATCACAGCGAGGAAACCTATCCGCACCTGACCGACGCCCTGCGGCTGTTCAAGGCCGGCCTGGCCAAATACCGCAAGCAGGAATGGCAGGCCGCGAGCGCCGAATTCCGCGAGGTGCTCGGCCTCAACGCGCGGGACAAGGCGGCGCAGCTCTATGTCGAGCGCTGCGAACATTTCGCCGCCAACCCGCCGACGCCGGACTGGAACGGCGTCTGGGTGATGGATTCGAAATAACACCGTCCCGCCGGCGCCGACTTTTCACGGCGACGACTGGCCGGAGAGCGCTATTTGATGCGCGTCAGGTGGGCGCCACGTTTCGGCGCTGCCTCTTCCTGGCCGGCGGCGACGTCGGCCAAGGGCGGCGCGGCTTCCGCCGGCGGCGCCTCGGCGACCGCTGCGGCAGGCTCCTGGCTCACCTCGAAGGCCATGCCCTGCCCGTTTTCCCGCGCATAGATCGCGAGCACCGCCTCCACGGGGACCACGACCGGGAAGGATGCCCCGTTGAAGCGCGTCTGGAAGGTGATTTCCTCGTTGCCCATCAGCATCTGGTGGGTGGCATCGGCGCTGACGTTGAGCACGATCTGGCCGTCGCGGACGAACTCGCGCGGCACGCGCGTGCGCTCATCCACCTGGACGGCCAGGTAGGGCGTGAACCCCTGATCGCCGCACCATTCATAGATGGCGCGGATCAGGTACGGCTTGGTGGACACCATCTCCAAAAGCGACGCACCGCCGGGATCAGCGGCGCATCACCTTTTCCGACGGCGTCAGGGCGTCGATGAAGCCCTGGCGCGCGAAGATGCGCTCGGCGAACTTCATGACCGGCGCGGCCGCCTTCGGCAGCTCGATGCCGTAGTGGTCGAGGCGCCAGAGCAGCGGCGCGATCGCCACGTCGAGCATGGAGAAGTCGTCGCCGAGCAGGAACTTCTGCTTGGCGAACAGGGGCACCAGCTCGACCAGGCGGTCGCGGATGTGCGCGCGCGACTTGTCCGCCGACTTGAGGTTGCGTTCCAGCGCGTCGATGTGGCTGAACAGCTCCAGCTCCATCGTGTGCAGCAACTGGCGCGCCTTGGCCCGCGTCTGCGGATCGGGCGGCATCAGCTGCGGATGCGGGAAGCGCTCGTCGATGTACTCGTTGATGATGTTCGATTCGTAGAGCACGAGATCGCGGTCCACCAGCACCGGCACCCGGTTGTAAGGATTGATCACGGCGATGTCTTCGGGTTTGTTGAAGAGATCGACGTCGATCACTTGGAAGTCCATCTGCTTTTCGTAGAGAACGATGCGGCAGCGATGGCTGAACGGACAGGTCGTGCCCGAGTACAGGTTCATCATGGCACTCGTTCCCCACGAATAGTCAGAATCACGCACCACGCGACGAACGGGTGGATTCATATCTCGATGCCCCATGGCGAAATGGTCAGGGTTTGATTAATGGATGTCTTTCCAGTACTCACGTTTGAGCGCATAGGAGAAGACGAAGAGGACGGCAAGAAAAATGAGGACGATGACGCCGAGTTCCTTGCGGAAGGTGGCCATCGGCTCGCCCATGTAGTTGAGGAAACCGACCAGGTCGGCGACCATGGCGTCGTACTCCTCGGGTTTCAGGGTGCCCGGCTTGGCCAGCACCAGCTTGTGGTCGGGGCCCATCTCCTGCTCGCCCTGCAATTCCCACAGCACGTGCGGCATGCCGACGTTGGCGAACACCGTGTTGTTCCAGCCGGTCGGACGGGCGTCGTCGCGGTAGAAACCGCGCAGGTAGGTGTACAGCCAGTCGGCGCCGGAGCCGAACTCCGACGCGCGCGCGCGCGCGATCACGGTCAGGTCGGGGGGGGCGGCGCCGAACCACAGCTTGGCGTCGGCGCGGCGCATCGCGATGGTCATCGTCTCGCCCACCTTGTCCGCGGCAAACAGCAGGTTATCCTTGATCTGCTGCTCGGTCAGGCCGATGTCGGTCAGCCGGTTGTAGCGGAAGTAGGAGGCCGAATGGCAGTTCAGGCAGTAGTTGATGAAGATCTTGGCGCCGTTCTGCAGGGCGGGGAAGTCGCGGGAACGGTCCGGCGCCTTGTCGAGGTGCAGTTCGGCCCCGGCCGCGAAGGCCACGAGCGGTGCGCACAGCAGCGCAAGAAGCAGCTTTTTCATTATCCCGTCACCCTTTCCGGTTCGGCCTTGCACCTGTCGAGCGATGTGTAGATCGGCATCAGCGCGAAGAAGGCAAAGTAGATGATCGTGCAGATTTGCGATACCAGCGTGCGGCCCGGCGTCGGCGCCAGCATGCCCAGGTAGCCGAGGATGAAGAAGGAGACGATGAAGATCGCCAGCGCGCCCTTGTAGAGCGGGCCGCGGTAGCGGATCGACTTCACCGGGCTGCGATCGAGCCAGGGCAGGAAGAAGAACACCATCACGCCCAGGCCCATGAAGATCACGCCCCACAGCTTCGCGTCGATCCAGAAGAAATTCACCGTGTTGGCGCGCAGGATCGAGTAGAACGGGGTGAAATACCAGACCGGCGCGATGTGCGGCGGCGTCACCATCGGGTCGGCCGGGAAGAAGTTATTGAACTCCAGGAAGTAGCCGCCGCCTTCGGGCATGAAGAAGACCACCACCGAGAACGCCATCAGGAAGACGACCACGCCGACGATGTCCTTCACCGTGTAATACGGGTGGAAGGGGATGCCGTCGAGCGGCACGCCGTTGGCGTCCTTCTTCTTCTTGATCTCGACGCCATCCGGGTTGTTCGAACCGACCTCGTGCAGCGCCATGATGTGCGCCGCGACCAGGCCAACCAGCACCAGCGGCACGGCGATGACGTGCAGGGAGAAGAAGCGGTTCAGCGTCGCGTCGCCGATCACGTAGTCGCCGCGGATCCAGACGCCGAGTTCGGGACCGATGAAGGGGATGGCGGTGAACAGGTTCACGATCACCTGGGCGCCCCAGTAGGACATCTGGCCCCATGGCAGCAGGTAGCCCATGAAGGCCTCGGCCATCAGCGCGAGATAGATGATGACGCCGAAAATCCAGATCAGCTCGCGCGGCTTGCGGTAGGAACCGTAGATCATGCCGCGGAACATGTGCAGGTAGACCACCACGAAGAACGCCGAGGCGCCGGTGGAGTGCAGGTAGCGAATCAGCCAGCCCCACTCTACATCGCGCATGATGTATTCGACCGAGGCGAAGGCGACCGGCACGCCGGCCGCGTTGAGCGAGGCGTCCGGCTTGTAGTGCATGACCAGGAAGATGCCGGTCACGATCTGCAACACCAGCACCAGCAGCGCCAGCGAGCCGAAGAAGTACCAGAAGTTGAAGTTCTTTGGGGCGTAATACTCGGAAAGATGCGCTTTATAAGTGGCGGTCAGCGGGAAACGGTCGTCGACCCAGCCGAGGAGTTTTTGCAAGGCATTCATTTATCAGGCTCCCACGCTTTCAACTTTGCTGTCGACGCCCACGAGCAACAGGCCGTCGCTGAGGTATTTGTGCGGAGGAATCTCCATGTTGGTCGGAGCCGGCACCCCCTTGAAAACGCGCGCCGCCAGGTCGAAACGCGAACCATGGCAGGGACAGAAGAAGCCGCCGTGCCAGTCCGCGCCGAGGTCGGCCGCGCCGATTTCCTTGCGGTAGGTGGGCGAGCAACCCAGATGCGTGCAGATGCCGACGGCTACCAGATACTGTTCCTTGATGGATCGGGTCTTGTTCTTGCAATAGTCGGGCTGCTGCGGCATGTCCGACATCGGGTCGGCCAGCTGGTCTTCGTGCTTGCCGAGCAGGTCGAGCATCTCCTTGGTGCGGTGCACGACCCAGACCGGCTTGCCGCGCCATTCCACGGCAACGAAGGCGCCCGGCTCGATCTTGCTGATATCCACTTCAACCGGCGCGCCGGCCGCCTTGGCGCGCGCGCTGGGAAGCATGCTTGCGATAAACGGCCAGGCTACGGCCGCAGCGCCGACTGTGCCCATGGCAGCAGTTGCCGCGACCAGAAACTTGCGCCTCTCTCGATCCACTTCTTGTTGGCTCATCAGTTAACCCGATCTAGGTAGGTTACAAAATTTCGCTATTCTAACTAATTTCGCGTCCCCTCTGGAAGCATGGACCCGCCATTTCTATCACTTCGCGGAGGGTATAATTTTCTTATTTCCTTTAATTGCAGGAACTTATGCGCAAATACTGGCTGCTGTTCGCCCAGACTGTCACCATCGCTTTGGCCGTGCTGTTCGTCCTGCTTCTGCTCAAGCCCGACCTGCTGCGCTGGCAGACGAGCCTGACCACCGACGGCCTCACCATACGCCAGGTCGAAGGACGGACGGCCTCGGGCTCGACCGACTCCTTCGCCGAAGCGGCCAGACACGCCACCCCGGCGGTGGTCAACGTCTTCACCAAGAAACAGGTGCGCGGCCTGCGCAGCCCGCTCATGGATGATCCGGTGTTCCGCCACTTCTTCGGTGACCGTTTCGATCCGCGTCCCAAGGAAGTTTCCAACCTGGGCTCGGGCGTGATCGTCAGTGCCAACGGCTACATCCTGACCAATCATCACGTTATCGATGGTGCGGACGAAATCCAGATTGCCATGTCCAATGGCCGCACATTGCCCGCCAAGGTGGTCGGCACGGATCCGGAAACCGATCTGGCGGTATTGAAGATCGATGCCGACAAGCTGCCCGCCATCACCTTCGGCCAGTCCGACAACCTGCGCGTGGGCGACTGGGTGCTGGCCATCGGCAACCCCTTCGGCGTGGGACAAACCGTGACCCTCGGCATTGTCAGCGCGCTGGGGCGCTCGCACCTGGGCATCAATACCTTCGAGAATTTCATCCAGACGGACGCCGCCATCAACCCGGGCAACTCCGGCGGCGCGCTGGTGGACGCCGCCGGCAACCTGGTCGGCATCAACAGCGCGATCTATTCGCGTACCGGCGGTTCGCAGGGCATCGGCTTCGCCATTCCGGTGAGCCTGGCCAGGCAGGTGATGGAACAGATCGTCCGCGAAGGCAGCGTGACCCGCGGCTGGGTGGGCATCGAGGTGCAGGACCTGTCGCCCGAACTGATGGAGTCCTTCGACCTGAAAACCGGTGAAGGCGCGCTGATCGCCGGTGTGCTGAAAAGCGGCCCGGCCGATCGCGCCGGCGTGAAGCCCGGCGATGTGCTGGTGGCGGTCGACGGCAAGCCGGTGTCGGATTCCTCTTCCCTGCTCAACCTGATCGCGGTGCTGAAACCGGGCGAAACCGCCAGGCTGTCGGTCGCGCGCAAGAACAACAGCCTGGAGTTCGACGTGAAAGTCGCCCGCCGCCCGCCGCAGCTGGCCCTGCAGTCGGAAGAGAACGCCAATTGAGTGAAGGGGGAAGGGACCGCGCCTGCGGCGCTCAAGGGGAATGATGTGAAGGGGGAAGGGACCGCGCCTGCGGCGCTCAAGGGGGAAGGGTAAACCCTTCACCCTTCACTTATTCACCATTTGCCGATAGGCAAGAATTTGCGTGGGATAGCTGAACGGGTCGTTGCCCATCGCCGGCGAATACCATTGCAGGGCGTCGCGCGCGCGGGCGACCAGGGCCGGATCGCCCAATCTCAAGGTGGTCCGGATCAGCACGGCCGACGGCGAAGCCACCGGGCCGTCGGCCAGTGCCGGCTCCGAGCGCACGGTCGCCAGCAGCGCCTGTTTCTCCCGGCGCCATCCCTGCGTGTCGGCAAACTGTTTCCATGCCGACAGCGCCAGTTTCAGCGCATCCTTGCGCGCCGCTTCGACACCGGCCGCCTCGGCATAATCCAGCAGCCCCCTCGCCACGAAGGCGTAGTCTTCCAGTTCGGCGCCCGAAATCTTCTTGCCCTTGGCCATGGACTTGTAGAGGCCGTCGGCGCCCATCATCTGCGTGCGCAAGAAGCAATAGGTATCGGCCGCAGCCTTGCGGTAGCGCGGCTCGGCACGCATGGCGACAGCCAGCGCCGACAGCGCCAGCCCGTTCAAACCGGCGTTGCGCTTGTCGTCCCTGGGCAAGGGCCGGTTCCTGCGTGCCTGTTTGAGCCTGGCGGCGGCCGACTGCAGTAGCGGCGCCTCGGCCCTGGTCGGCGCGACCCATTCGGCCGGCAGGTAGCCGAGGTCGAAGGGTGCCGCCGCATCCAGTTTCCAGACGCGGCGCGCGGCGGCGAATTCGGCGTCGTTCAGCAGGCGTTTGAGTTCATCCCTGCCCCACAGGTAATAGGCCCCTTCCCTGCCCGCCTCGTCCACGGCCGAGGTGCTGGCGTAAAAACCGCCACCGGGAGCGGCCAGCGTATCGAGCATGAAATCGACCGCGGAGAGCGCCACGCTGCGATAGCGCGGTTCCTTCAGCACCCGTGCCGCGCGCAGGTAAAGCTGCGCCAGTTGGGCATTGTCGTAGAGCATTTTTTCGAAATGCGGGGTTTCCCAGCCGGGATCGGTGGTGTAGCGGAAGAAGCCGCCGTTGACGTGATCCATCAGCCCGCGTGCGGCCATCTGGTCGAGAGTCAGCCGCAAAAAGCTTTCCAGCTTCGCCTCCGGTTTGGCGGCCTGCAATTCAAGCGCCAGGGACAATTGCGGCACCATGGGAAACTTGCCGACCTCGCCGAAGCCGCCGCGCAATTCATCTTCTTCCGCGCGCAGCTGTCGCATAAAAGCGCTTTCCCAGCGCGCGAGCTGGACTGCATTCAAGGTCTGTCGCTGCAGCTCTTGCTTGCCTGGCGGCGGACTGGCTTCCTGCGCCAGCTTCTTCACCCCTGCGCTGTCGGTTTTCCAGCGTTCGGCCAGGCGAGTCGACGCTTTCCTGAAGTCGTCCGGCGGCGCGTACAGCAGCACATAGGCGGGGTAGCCCTCGGGCGTCACGAAGGCATTGAGCGGCCAGCCGGAAACCTTCGTGAGCCTTGCGGAAAATTCCTGCAGCGCATCGTCCAGCCCGGTGTTGAGTTCGCGATCCACCTTGACCGGAATGAAATCGCGGTTCAGCAACTCGGCGATTTCCCTGTTCTTGTAGGACTCGCGCTGCATGACATGGCACCAGTGGCAGGCATAGTAGCCGACCGACACGAACAGCAGCTTGTTCTCGCGCCTGGCGCGCGCCACGGTGTCGGCATTCCACTCCTGCCAGGCCACGGGGTCGGTGCCGTGCAGGGCGAGATAGGGCGAGGGATGGTTTGCGAGCTGGTTTTCCAGCTTGGCTGATTCAGCTTGCGCCATCCCCAGGGAGAACAACAGACACAACCAGGCTACAAACTGTTTCGCCACTCCTGATCCTCCGCGTCGAACAAGCGGTTGGCCTCCTGCGGCCCCCAGCTGCCCGCCGGGTAGGCATGGATGAATTCGCGCTCCTGCGCCCAGTACTTGAGGATGGGGTCGACCACGCGCCAGGCCCATTCCACTTCGTCGAAGCGGATGAACAGGGTGCGGTCGCCCTCGATCACGTCGAGCAGCAGCGCCTCGTAGGCGTCGAGCACGCGCTCGTGCATGGAGCGGAAACCCGCATGCAGCTGCAAAAGCCGCGTGTTCATGTCCAGCCCCGGCTGCTTGACGTGAAGCTCCATGTGCATGGACTCCTGCGGCTGGATGGACAGCAATATCCAGTTGGGGTCGAGCGTTTCCAGCGGGGTTTCACGGAACAGTTGCTGGGGCGGGTGCCGCAGCCTGAGAGCAATCATCGACTGCTGTTCCTTCAGGCGCTTGCCGGTACGCAGGTAGAACGGCACCCCGCGCCAGCGCCAATTGTCGATGTAGAACTTGGCGGCGACGAAGGTTTCCGTGGTCGAGCCTTTTTCCACCCCGGCCTCCTGCGCATAGCCCGGCACCGGCTGGCCGTCGACGCTGCCAGCCGCGTACTGGGCACGGAAAGCATGCGCATGAACCGCCTTGCGTGTGATGGGCCGGATGGAGCGCAGCACCTTGACCTTTTCATCCCTCAACGCATCCGGCTCCAGCGCGGGCGGCGGCTCCATGGCCACCAGGGTCAGCAACTGCATCATGTGGTTCTGCAGCATGTCCCTGAGCGCGCCGGCGCGATCGTAGTAGTCCGCGCGTTTGCCGATGCCGATGGATTCGGCCACGGTGATCTGCACGTGGTCGATGAAATTGCGGTTCCACAAGGGTTCGATCAGGGTATTGGCGAAACGGAACACCAAGAGGTTCTGCACCGTCTCCTTGCCCTGGTAGTGGTCGATGCGGAAGATCTGTTCCTCGTTGAAGCTCTTGTGCAGCATCTGGTTCAGCACCTGCGCCGACTCGAGGTCCTCGCCAAAGGGCTTTTCCACGACGATGCGGTGCAGGCCGCGAGGCTTGTTGAGTCCCGCTTCGTCGAGGTTCCTGATCACGGCGGGATATTCCGCCGGCTTGATCGCCAGGTAGAACACCACGTTTGAGCAGGCGCCCATGCGCGGCCGGGCCAGCGCTTCCAGCAGGCGGTTATAGGCCGCCGGGTCCTGGAATTCGCCCTGCACATAACTGAAGCGCGACAGGAAATGTTCGCAGGTGGACTCGGGGCATTGTTCGCTGATGCGGTCGCGCAGCACTTCGAGCAGGTGCACGCGCCATTCCGCATCGCCCCACTCGCGGCGCGAGAAGGCGATGATGGAAAGATGGTCGGGCAGCCGGCCGGCCTGTTCCAGGTGAAACAGCGCCGGCAGCAGTTTCAGGCTGGCGAGGTTGCCGGTCGCGCCGAAAATGACCAGCGCGCAGGGGGTATCGAGGGCGTCGCTCATTTGGCAGGTTCAACCTTGTGACCGCCGAAGGCGTTGCGCATCATGGCCAGCAGCTTCGCCGGATAGTCGTTGTTGCCCTGGCTGGCGTAGCGCATCATCAGGGCGAGCGACATCACCGGCGCCGGCACCTTCTGGTTGATGGCCTCCAGCGCCGTCCAGCGGCCCTCGCCGGAATCGGCGACATAAGGCTGGATTTTCTCAAGGTCCTGGTCCTGCTTCAGCACCTCGGCCGTGAGGTCGAGCAGCCAGGAGCGCACCACGCTGCCGTGGCGCCAGGCTTCGGAGACTTCGGCCAGATCGAAATCGAACTCGGTCTTGGATTTCATCAGCGCGAGGCCCTCGGCCAGCGCCTGCATCATGCCGTACTCGATGCCGTTGTGGACCATCTTGGCGAAATGCCCCGAGCCCGCCGGCCCGCAATGCACCCAGCCCTTGTCCGGCGCCGGCGCCAGCGCCTCGATCAGCGGCCTGAGGCGCGCCACCGATTGGGGCGCACCGCCCAGCATCAGTGCATAGCCGTTGTCCAGCCCCCAGACCCCGCCCGAGACGCCGGCATCGACGAATTCGACGCCTTTTGCCGCCAGATCCTCGGCATGGCGCATGCTGTCCTGGTAATAGGCATTGGCGCCGTCGACCAGCAGGTCGCCCGGCGACAGCAGTCCGAAAAGCGCCTGCAGCGCGGTCTCCGTCGCTTCGCCAGCCGGCAGCATCAGCCACACGATGCGCGGCGCCGGCAGGCTGTCGACCAGGGCTTCGTAGCTTTCGACCGCGCGCAGATTGGCTTCTTCCGCAGCCAGAGTGTGCGCGACTTCGGCGGTGCGGTTGCAGACCGCCAGTTTCAGCCCCGCGCGGGAAAGCCGCCGCGCCATGTTGGCGCCCATGCGCCCCAGTCCAATGAGTCCGATTTCCTGCATGTCCGTCTCCAATTTATTCCGACAGCATAGCCCAGGCATGTTGCGCCCAGAGCATTCCAAGCAAAAAACAGACTTGCTGTCGGCAGACAGGTCTGACCAACCCAAAATCTTCAACCACGGGGGACACGGGGAGAACAATACGCCAAGGAAGAATTCCGGGGCTTCTCCGCTGCAGCAGGGCGAACTGTTCCCGCGAATTGAAATTCCCCGTGTTCCCCGCGCGCCCCATGGTTTCAAATGAGTATTCCGACTCCTCGACCGTTATACTCCGCATTTATTCCTTGCGATCCGAATGAAAGTCCTGTTCGCCACCTCCGAAGCGCATCCGCTCGCCAAGACCGGCGGGCTGGCCGACGTCAGCGGCGCGCTGCCTGCCGCCCTGCAGGAGATCGGCGTCGATGCGCGGGTGCTGATGCCTGCCTATCCGTCCGCACTGGAAAAGGCCCAGAACCTGTCACGGGTATTCCGCATCAGGCTGCCTGAACATGGCGAGGCTTCGCTGCTGCGCGGCATGTTCCCGGGCAACGGCGTACCCGTCTACCTCATCGAACACAAGAGCTACTTCGAACGCGAAGGCCTGTATCAGGACGAAACAGGCCGCGACTGGCCCGACAATGCAATGCGTTTCGGCCTGCTGTCGCAATTTGCGGCCTGGCTTGCAGGCCCGAAATCCCCGCTGGATTTTCGCCCCGACGTGCTGCACTGCAACGACTGGCAAATCGGCCTCGCCCCCGCCTACCTGCATTTCGAGGGCGCGAAACCGACACCGACGGTCTTTACCGTGCACAACCTCGCCTATCAGGGCATTTTCCCGCCGGAAGACTTGAAAAAACTCGGGCTGCCGCCGGAAAGCTTTTCCATCGACGGCATGGAGTATTACGGCAAGCTTTCCTTCCTCAAGGCCGGCCTGTATTACGCCAACCACCTCACCACCGTGAGCCCGACCTACGCCGGCGAAATCCAGACCGAGGCCTTCGGCATGGGCATGCAGGGACTGCTCGCCACGCGCGGCAAGGATCTCACCGGCATCCTCAACGGCATCGACATGCGCGAGTGGAATCCGGCTGCCGACCCCCATCTGGCCGCCCCCTATTCCGCCGACAATCTTGCCGGCAAAGCGCTCAACAAGCGCGCGCTGCAGGATGAACTGGGACTGCAGCCGGATGCCAAGGCGCCGCTGCTGGGCATGGTGTCGAGATTGACACAGCAAAAAGGCTCGGACGTGGTTATCGAGGCGATGCCGCAGCTGCTGAAGCTGGGCGCGCAGTTCGCCGTGCTGGGCAGCGGCGAAGCCAAACTGGAAAATGCATGGCGCGACCTGGCCGCCGCCCATCCCGGCAGGATCGCCCTGAAAATCGGCTACAACGAAGGGCTCGGCCACCGCATCGAGGCCGGCGCCGACATTTTCCTCATGCCTTCGCGCTTCGAGCCTTGCGGACTCAACCAGATGTACAGCCAGCGCTACGGCACGCCGCCGGTCGTGCACAAGGTCGGCGGCCTGGCCGACACCGTCAGCCACGCCAGCCTGGCAAGCCTTGCCAGCGGGATGGCCACCGGCTTCGTGCTCGACCGGCTCGACGCCGCATCCCTGGTCGATGCGGTCAACCGGGCCATGGTGCTCTATCGCCACAAGCACGCATGGCAAAAGCTCATGCGCAACGGCATGACGCGTGATTTCGGCTGGACAAAAAGCGCGCACCAGTATCTCGGCGTGTACAAAAAGATTTGCCGGGCTTGAGCAATGAAATCAGTTCACCACGGGGAACACGGGGCAAACTCGATGTCGTACCTGATCGCACTGTGACATTCCACGCAAGAAACACTTCATCAAATTTGCACGCTTTTTCCCCGTGTCCCCCGTGGTTTAAATGCTTTTTGATTTGAACAGGCCGCCATGCCCAGGATACTGAAACGCGAAATCGACCTCAATGCCTACGAAAGCCTTTCCGGCGCCGGCGTTCCGCCGCTGCTGTCGCGCCTGTATGCCGCCCGCAGGGTCGCCGATGCGGTCGAGCTGCAGCCCAGGCTCGCCGGCCTGCTGCCCTTCGCATCCATGAAAGGCATCCACGACATGGCCGCCGAACTCGCGGACGGCATCGAAGCCGGCGCGCGTTTCCTCATCGTCGCCGACTACGATGCCGACGGCGCCACCGCCTGCGCGGTCGGCGTGCAGGGTTTGCGCATGCTCGGCGCCCAGGTGGATTACCTCGTGCCCAACCGCGCCGTGCACGGCTACGGACTCTCGCCTGCCATCGTCGAAGAAGCTGCGCGCCTCGAGCCCGATGCGCTCATCACCGTGGACAACGGCATCGCCGCCATCGACGGCGTGAATGCGGCCAACGAACTGGGCATCCCGGTCTACGTCACCGACCATCACCTGCCGGGCGACGCGCTCCCCGAAGCGGCCGGCATCGTCAACCCCAACCAGCCGGGCTGCCCGTTCCCGAGCAAGAACCTGGCCGGTGTCGGCGTGATGTTTTACCTATTGCTCGCCTTGCGCGCGGAACTGCGCAACCGCGGCGCCTTCGACGGCAAGCCCGAGCCCGACCTGCGCGTGCTGCTCGACCGCGTCGCGCTGGGCACGGTCGCCGACGTGGTCAAGCTCGACGCCAACAACCGCATCCTCGTCAACCAGGGCCTGCAGCGCATGCGCGCCGGCCTCGCCTCGCCCGGCATCCAGGCATTGATGCAGGTGGCCGGGCGCCGCATGGAAAAAGCCAGCGTGTTCGACCTCGGCTTCATGCTCGGGCCGCGCCTCAACGCCGCCGGGCGGCTGGAGGACATGCGCCTCGGCATCGAATGCCTGCTGGCGCCGGATCTTGAAACCGCGCTGCCGCTGGCGCAGCGGCTGCACGAGATCAACCAGTCGCGCAAGGACATCGAATCCGGCATGAAGGAGCAGGCGCTGGCCCTGCTGGAAGAAGTGGACTGCGCGGGCAAGCACGGCCTCGCCATTTACCATCAGGAATGGCACGCCGGCGTGATCGGCATCCTCGCCTCGCGCCTGAAGGAAAAATACCATCGACCGGTGTTCGCCTTCGCACCCGGCAGCGACGGCGAACTCAAGGGCTCGGGCCGCTCCATTCCCGCGCTGCACCTGCGCGATGCGCTCGACTGGATCGACCGCAAGCACCCCGGCCTCATCCTCAAGTTTGGCGGCCATGCCATGGCGGCGGGACTGTCGATCCGGGAGGAAGGATTCGCCGAATTCCAGGCGGCATTCGAGGCCCTGGCGCGCGAGTGGCTGTCCCCTGCCGACCTCGAGGAAACCATCGAGACCGACGGCGAACTCGCCCCCGGCGAACTCGATTTCGATCTGGTGAGGACCATGGAGAACGCCGTATGGGGACAGGGCTTCCCGGCACCGCTGTTCCAGGGCGAATTCGCCGTGCTGAACCAGCGCGTGGTCGGCGAGAAGCATCTCAAGCTGGACGTGGCTCTCAAGGACATGCGCTTTGAAGCCATGGCCTTCTTCCACAACGAGCCGCTGCCCGCCCGTTTCGTCGGCGTGTACGCCCCCATGCTCAACGAATTCAACGGCCGGCTATCCATCCAGTTGAAGCTCCAATACTGGGAATTCCTGTCGTGATCCCCGACCTGCTGCCCGAAGAACTCGAATTCCTGCCGCGCTACCTCGCGGCGCTGGCCATCGGCCTGCTGATGGGGCTGGAGCGCGAGCGCAACCCGGCCGCCAAGGCGGGATTGCGCACCTTCGCGCTGACCGCG